>VAYJ01000026.1:0-2292 GCA_005888465.1 Actinomycetota bacterium | reverse complement strand
CGACGAGAGCGCGGGCACCGCCGTCGACGAGCTCAAGAAGCTGCACGCCGCCGTCGTCGACAGCGAGACGTCGGCCCGCACGCTTCGGTCGTTCCTCCCGCCGCAGATCGCGGCGCGGCTGAAGGACGCGGCCTCGATCGACGCGCTTCGCCAGGAGCTCGAGGTGACGGTGCTCTTCTCGGACGTCCGTGGCTTCTCGACCCTGGCCGAGGAGATCGAGCCGAGCGAGCTGGCCGCCCTCGTCGGCCGTCATCTGGGCGCCATGGCCGAGGTGGTGTTCGATCATGGTGGGCTCGTCTCAGAGTTCGCCGGGGATTCGATCATGGGCGTCTTCGGGGCACCCGACCCGATGCCGGACCACGCGGAGCGCGCGGTTCGCTGCGCGATCGCGATGCAGGCCCGCCAGCGTGAGCTGAACGCTGCCGCGGAGCTCGAGGCAGGACGCTCCCTACAGATCGGCGTGGGCGTCAACACCGGCCGCGTGGTCGCGGGCCCTGTCGGCCCGCCCGGTCGGCTCGAATACACCGTGGTGGGCGACGCCGTGAACGTCGCCCAGCGCCTGCAGTCCAATGCCGCCGGGGGCGAGATCCTGGTGTCGGCCGCCACGCTCGCGGCCACGCCGGGTGTTCTGGCGGAGCCCGTCGGCGAGCTGACCGTGAAGGGCCGACGCGCCCCCGTCGACGCTCATCGCGTCACCGCCGCCCCCTGAGCGGGGAATCTCCGCCTGTTCCACTCGGTTCCAACGTGGGTATGGGTCACCCCGTACGAGGAGGTGCGACATGCCTGACTGGAACAAGGACATCATCGAAGAGTTCCACGAGCACGGTGGGGAGGTCGGCGGCCCGTTCGCATCGATGCCGCTCCTGCTCCTGCACCACCGCGGTGCGAAGAGCGGCATCGAGCGCGTGAATCCGGTCGCCTACCAACGACTGGACGACGATACGGTCGCGATCTTCGCGTCCAAGGGCGGCGCCCCGACCAACCCCGACTGGTTCCACAACCTGCAGGCTAACCCCCACGCCAGGGCCGAGATCGGGACCGACACGCTCGACGTCGTCGCCCGCGTCGCCGAGGGCGAGGAACGCGACCGGATCTGGGAGCGGCAGAAGGAGCAGGCGCCGGGCTTCGCGAGCTACGAGCAGAAGACCTCGCGGCAGATCCCGGTGGTCATCCTGCAGCGAGTGCGGGCGGGGGCCAAGGCCGTCGGCTAGGCTCTCGCCTCTGGCCGATGACGAGCTTCGTTCGCCCGATCCCATCGACGATCCGAAGGCCTACCAGTCCCACCTGCTGGCGCTGCTCGGGCCCGATGATCCGGCCGCCGTGCAAGAGCGGACCGCCTCGAGGCTCCGCGCGATCGTCGATCGCGCCGGGCCCGACCTCCGCCCCCGTCCCGAGCCGTCCGAGTGGTCAGTGCTCCAATGCCTGGCGCACATCGTCGACGCCGAGATCGTGATGTCGGGGCGGTACCGGTTCGTCCTGGCGCAGGACGAGCCGCCGCTCGTCGGCTACGACCAGGATCTGTGGGTCGACACTCTGCATGTCGAGGACGACCCGGGGGACCTGCTGCGAGTGTTCGAGGCGCTCCGGCCGGCCAACGTCTCGCTCTGGCGAACAGCAACCGCCGAGCAGCGCGCTCGGGTGGGGATGCATGCCGAGCGCGGCCCCGAGAGCTTCGACCTCGCCTTCCGGATGCTCGCCGGCCACGACCGGTTCCACGTGGCGCAGGCCGAACGCGCGCTCGCGGCCGTTCGCGAGATGTGACCCTCAGGAAGCCCTTGCCGGCGCTGCGCGCTCCGGCGCGTAGGGCAGCAGTACCCGGAACGAGGCGCCGCCGCCGTCTCGGTCCTCCACCCAGGCCGTGCCGCCGTGCAGCTCAGCGAACCGCGCGACGAGCGACAGCCCGATCCCGGACCCGGGTGATGGGTGGTCGCCGCCGCCTTGCTGGAACGGCTCGAAGATCAGCTCGCGATGCTCCGGCTCGACCCCGGGCCCCTCGTCTTCGACGAAGATCAGGACGCCCTCCGCGCGAGGCTGCACACCCACCCAGATCGGGCTCGAGACGGGCGTGTGCTTCGCGGCGTTGACGAGCAGGTTCTCCACGATGCGCTCGACCTTGGCCACGTCGATCTCCGCGATCACGGTCTGCGTCACGAGCTCGATCGTTCTGCCCGAGAGGAAGTCGGCTTCCCCGACCACGCGATGCACGACGTCACTCACATCGACCGGTACGGTCTTGGGCTCGACTACGCCGCGGATCAGGCGGTCCAGGTCGAGCATGTCGCCCAGGATGCG
>VAYJ01000050.1:23476-23993 GCA_005888465.1 Actinomycetota bacterium | reverse complement strand
GGATACAGCAGCCCGGACAGCATCTTGAGCGTCGTGGTCTTGCCGGCACCGTTCGGCCCGAGAAACCCGACGATCTCGCCCGGCTCGATGTCGAACGTGATCCCCTCGACGGCGTGCACCTCGCGGGTCTTGCGGCGAACCAGGCTCCGGATGGCCGCACGGAGGCCGGCCTCCCGTTCGGGGACGACGAACGTCTTACGGAGGCCGTCGACGTGGACCGTTGGGTCGGCTCCGGACATGGTTCCTTCCGAGCTCGTCATCGAGGTGTGCTCGCCTGCTCGCGGGCCGTTCAGCTTACGCGCTCCGTGCATAGGATTCGACCCACCGATGCGCAACCCTTCCGCATGGTGGCGGGCCCGGCTCGCCTCCTTCGCGAGGCGTCGCCGGACCGTTCGAAAGGCGGAGCACGCGTATCGCACGCGGCTCACGCAGGACCTCCGGCAGGAGGCGTCGGCCCTGGAGCGGCGCATGGCTCGCCGGGCGCCGCGCCTCGCCGCCATGGTGATCGGGCCGGCGG
>VAYJ01000050.1:2610-23457 GCA_005888465.1 Actinomycetota bacterium | reverse complement strand
TCTCCCTCCCTCCCCTGCTGCTCTTCGGGACCGCGATCGCGGGGTTCGTGTTCGCCGGCCATCCGGACGCGGAGGCGAAGGCGGTCGGCCGACTCATCGCGCTCCTCCCCGGCCTGCAGGCCGTCGTCTCGGACAGCGTCCAGTCGGCGACCACGGGTCGGGTCCCCGTCGGCCTGCTGGGCCTGGCCGGGCTCCTGTGGGCGGCGTCGGGGTTCGCGAGCCGCACGCGCCACGCGCTGGGCGAGGTCTTCCACACCGAACGGACGGGCCTGTTCGGCGGCCGCTTCGTCGGCATGATCGTGGGGATGTTGATCGTCGCGGCGATCGTGGCGCTCGCGCTCCTCTCGACGATCATCACGTGGGCCGCGCGCTACCGCCCGGCAGGTGTGTTGCTTCCGATCGTGGGGTTCGTGGTGCTGCTGGCGGGCGAGTTGGGCTTCTTCCTGGTCGTGTACCGAACGCTCACGCCGAGGGGTCCGAGCTGGTCCATCCATCTTCCCGGCGCGCTCGTGTTCATCGTCTCCTGGGAGGTGCTGAAGGCGCTGGCCGGCCTCTTCTTCGCGCGGGTCGTTGCCCACTCGACGGCGCTCTACGGCACGGTCGGCAGCATCTTCGCGTTCATCAGCTTCCTCTACGGGACCATGTGGCTGCTGCTCGTCGGGGCCGAGACGTCGCTCGTCGTCGCCGCGCGACGACGGAACGCGGGCGGGGGCTCCAGCGCGCTCTAGCTGCAGAGGACGAGGTGCCCGGTCTGGAAGTCGAGGATCACCGACTGGAACGTGGAGAGCACATCCGAGCCGAGCAAGCCCGAGATGAACGGATCGAAGACCGGACCGCTCGCGGTGTAGATGTTGGACATGGGCAGGGTCACGTCGTCGACCTTCCAGTCCTCGACGTGCACGATGCGTGCCGGCCCCGAGCCGAAGATGCCGGTCACGGTTCGCTTGGGGCCGACCACGGGCAGATGGAGCTTGTTCACGACCGTCCGATCGACGAGGGTGAAGCTCGCGCCGGTGTCCAGGATGAACCGGTAGGGGCCGTTCGACCCGAAGGTGACGAGCACCGTCTCGTCGACCGCGCCACTCGAGCGGACGACCGACATACTCACGGTCTTCGCCACCTCCCCGGGCCGGCATCCGACGTTCGGGGTCGGGCTCGGGCTGGGGGCCGCGGTCGCCGAGGGGGTCGGCGATCCCGCGGCCGTCGGCGTGGCGTGATGACCGGTCACGACGAGGGCCGCCGCCACCAGGGCCAGCGCGAGCAACGCCGAACCGACGATCAGGAGCGCTCCCCCGCCGCGACGCCGGGGCGGCGGCGGAGGCGGCGGGATGACCGGCATGGGCGGGAAGCTGCCCCAGTCCCACGCGGGCCTGTCCGGTGTGGTCGGGTCGTCCGTGTCGCCGTCCTCCTTCGTCGTGGTTGGGCCGACACGAACCGTACCCCGACGGACACGGCGATGCTGGAACCGGACGGAGGTCAGACGGGAATGG
Organism: Actinomycetota bacterium; assembly: GCA_005888465.1. Taxonomy (GTDB): domain Bacteria; phylum Actinomycetota; class UBA4738; order UBA4738; family UBA4738; genus AC-55. Next base: position 21,967 of record VAYJ01000050.1, on the reverse strand, counting down.
ACACCGCGAAGCGCGCGCCGCGGGTCGGTTCGCTCGCCGCCTCGATCCGCCCTCCAAGCGCTTCGACGATGCGCTTGGCGAGCGCCAGGCCAAGGCCCGCGCCGGGGCCCGAGCGCGCCGCATCCGCGCGGAAGAACGGCTCGAACACCCTCGCGAGGTCCGCGGGCAGGATCCCGGCTCCCGTGTCCTGCACGGTGAGCTCGAGCGAGCCGCCCGTTCGCCTGGCCTCGACACGGACCGTCCCGTCGGCCGGGGTGTGCCGGACGGCGTTCACTAGCAGCGTCTGCAGGACCCGAACGAGCCGCGGGGAGCACGCCACGTCGGCCGCGCCGTCGATCTCCCTGACGAGCGTGAGACCCTTGTCTCTGGCCGGCACCTCGACGGTCGCGATCGCGCGCTCCACAACCTCGTGGACCCGCGCGCGCGCGGTCTCTGCTTCGATCGCGCCCGCATCGATCTGCACGAGCTCGAACAGGTCGTTCACCATCGCGGAGAGCTGACTGACGGATCGGCGCATCTCGGCGGCGTAGCGCCCCAGCGTCGGCGGGTCGCGGACGACCGCTTCGTCGATCGCCTCGACCATGGCGCGAAGGCTCGCGAGCGGTGTTCGCAGGTCGTGGGAGACGGCCGTGATGAGGTCGTTTCGGGTCGCCTCGGCGCGCCGTTCGCGCTCCTGGGCCGAGCGCAGCCGGTCCGCCATCTCGTCCATGGTTCGCGCGAGCTCCTCGAGCTCGGGCTCGGCGTCGAGCGAGCCGACGCGCGCATCCAGGTCGCCCTCGCCGAGTCGCTGGGCCGTGCGCGACAGCCGACCGAGTCCGGCCGCCGCCGACCGCGACACGGCGACCGCCGCTCCCACCCCGGTCGCCGCCGCGTACAGGAGCAGGGTCGCGAGGAGCGTGGCATCGTGCTGCGTGATCGCCATCGCCCGGGTGAGCGCGAACAGGTTCCCCAGCGACACGACCGTCCCCGCCACGGCGATCACGACGAACCGCTGACGAAGCGACACGTTCGCGAGCAATCGGTTCGCGAGCGCGATGGCCAGAACCGTCAACGCGAGCGCCGGCAGGAGGTACGCGGCGAGCGTGGCCAGGTCCGCCGCGTGCATGCCGAGCGCCGCTCCAACGGCCATCGTGCCGAGCGCCCCGAAGACACAGAGCCCGACAACTATGACGAGCGGGCGCAAGCGCCTCATGGCTCGAAACGGTAGCCGACGCCCCACACGGTCTGCAGGTGCCTCGGCGACGACGGGTCGTCTTCGATCTTCTGCCGGAGGCGGCGAACGTGCACCGTGACGGTCGCGCTGTCGCCGTCCCAGGCGACGTCCCATACGTTGGCCAGGAGCTGCGCGCGGGTAAACGTCGTGCCCGCATGCGAACAGAGCAGCCACAGGAGGTCGAACTCCTTTCGAGTGAGCGCAAGCTCCTGGCCACGGCGCCGCGCCGCTCGTCGGGGTCCATCGACTTCGAGGTCATCGAAGGCAAGGACGTCGGCGAGCTCGGCGCGGACCGCCAGACCCCCACGGCGGAGCACGGCGCGGACGCGAGCGATCACCTCGCGCGGCGAGAAGGGCTTGGTCACGTAGTCGTCCGCCCCGAGCTCCAGCCCCACGACGCGGTCGGTCTCCTCGCCCTTCGCCGTGAGCAGGATCACGCTCGGCTGCCCGAGCTCGCGCATGCGTCGGAGCACCTCGAGCCCGTCGATCTTCGGCAACATCAAGTCGAGAAGCACGAGGTCCGGCGGCGTCCGTCGTACCGCCGTCATCGCCTCCTCGCCGTCGCCCGCAGTGTCCACGTCGAACCCCTCTCCCTGGAGGTATCGGGAGAGCACGTCGCGGACCATGGGCTCGTCATCGACGATCAGCACGCGCGCCTGGCCCACATCCCTATCATGCACACGCGCTCAGCTCTTCGGCTCGAGCACCATGTCGATGAGGTACAGCGTGGCGTTGGCCACGTGGATGTCACCGCAGACGACGTGCGCGGTGCCGTTGACCGTGAAGGCGTCGTTGCCTCCGGCGACGGTGAGCGTGCCGCCCTCCAGGGTCGTGTGCGTGCCGTCGAGCTGCGCCGGAGAGAGCTGCCCGGTCACCACGTGGTAGCTCAGGATCTTCCCGAGCTCGCCCATCGGGTCGTGCATGGCCATGTCGAGCACGGACTGGTCCATCGAGGTGAAGGCCGCGTTCGTCGGGGCGAACACCGTGATCCCCTGCTGCGCGTTCAGGCTGTCGGTGAGCTTCGCTTCGCCGATTGCGTGCACGAGGGTCGCGAGCTGCGGGTTCGTCCCCGCCGCTGTGACGAACGGGTCGTGCATGATCATCTCGAGGCTCCCGTCGCCTGCGGTCGGCACCGAGGAGCAATCCGTTCCGAAGGGCGCCATCTCGTGCGGTGACGGTGACGTCCCGCCCCCGGCAGCGGTCGGCGTGGTGGACTTGCTGCAGGCCGCGGCGACGAGGGCGAGGGCGACCACCCCGAGCACGGCGGCTCGCGATCGAAGGTGCGGGGTTCGCATCGTTGGGCTCCTTTCGTTCGGTCAGGTGACGTTGACGACGATCGCGTGGTCTCCCGTCGCGCCGTTCGGGATGGGATCGACCCGCACGGGCGTCTGCGTGGCTCCTGTCCCGTCGGTCGCGCGGACGGCCAGCGTGTGGCGACCCGGCGAGGCGTCCCAGGGGTAGACCCATTGGCGCCAGGTGTCGATCGTGTCCTGCTGGGCCAGCTGCGCCGCCGCCCAGGGTCCGTCGTCGACCTGGACCTCGACGCGTTCGATCCCCCGGTGCTGCGCCCACGCGATGCCCGCCACCGGCACACGTCCCGCGCGCAGCTTCCCGAACGCCGACGGCGTGTCGATCCGGGACTCGGTCTTGATGGGCGCCTGCTGCGACCAGCCGCGTCGCACCCAGTAGGCGTCGTACGCGGCGAAGGTGGTGAGTTCGATGTCCACCAGCCACTTCGTCGCGGAGACGTAGCCGTAGAGACCAGGCACGATCATGCGGACGGGGAAGCCGTGCTCGAGCGGGAGCGGGCTGCCGTTCATCGCCACGGCGAGCATCGCGTCGCGGCCGTCCATGGCGACCGCGGTCGGCGTTCCCACGGTGAAGCCGTCCGCGGAGCGAGTCACGATCTGCGAAGCGCCAGAACGAACGCCGGCCTCATCGAGCACGTCCTTCAGCCGCGCGCCGATCCAGCGGGCGTTGCCGATGTAGTGCCCGCCCACCTGGTTCGACACGCAGGTGAGCGTCACGTCGCGCTCGATCAACGGCCGTGCGAGGAGCTGCGGGTAGGTGAGGGTCAGCTCGCGATCGACCATGCCGTGCACGCGGAGCTGCCAGCTCGCCGCGTCCACGGCGGGAACGAAGAGCGCGGTGTCCACGCGGTAGAACTCGTCGTTCGGCGTGATGAACGAGCTCAGGCCAGGCAGGTGCAGGTCCGCGCCGGCCGGGGGCGGCGCAGCGACCTCGGAGGGCGCCGGGATGCGAACGCTCGGCGGCAGCAGCGGCGGGAGCGGCGCCCGTAAGGAGGAAGCGCCGCCGATCGAACGCGGGCGGGCACTCGTCGCGCCGGCGACGGACCGGCTCCGGACGCGTGCGCCACCGGACGGGCGGCAGGCCCGCGCTCCGACGTAGCAGCACGTAGGCCCCGTAGCCGACAGCGGCGCCGGCGATGGACGGGACGGCGTCGACCGGCCCGTTCGCCGGCCGCGTGATGGCCGCCAGCACGCCGATCGCACCGAAGAGGCCGAGCCCGATCGCTCCCATCCGCGGCCGGTGGACGGATCGAACCCCGAGCGCGATCGCGACGATCGCGAGGACCACGCCGATCCCCGAGACCAGGACGAGCTTGTCGTTCGTCCCGAAGGTCCGGATCGCGAACGACTTGAGCGATCCGGGGCTGAGATCGATCGCGGCTCCCCCGACCGCGACGACTGGCGAGGAGGCGCCCCCGATGACCCCGGCTGTGATCTGCCCAGCCCCCAGCGCGACGCCGGCCGAGAGGAGGCCGACGATGCCTCCGGCGACTCGTCCCGCTGGGCGCGTGGCGTGACCCGCTCGCATGCACACGACGGTACCGCTCGGGTGCTTACAACATGCGAAACGCAGGGTCGCAGTTCGCGAACGGGGGAAGAATGGAGCACGGTGTCTCGAGCAACCACCGCCTGGATCCGGCGCGCCCTTTACCTTGTGCTGCTCGCCGCCGTCGCCTACTTCCTGCTTCCGCGGGTGGGAGGCCTGCGCCAGGAGGCGGCTTCCCTCCGTCACGCGAACTGGGCGCTCATCGGGCTCGCGGTGGCGCTCGAGGCAGTGTCGCTCATCGCCTACGTCCTGCTTTACCGCCACATCCTGCTCGCCATGGAGTCGGCTGTGCCGACGCTCGCCGTGGCCGAGGTCGTGATGGCGACGTTCCTGGTGAGCCACGTCGTGCCGGGCGGATCGGCGGCGGGCACCGGAGTGAACGTCGACACGATGCGCAAACGAGGCGTCCCCGCGTCCACGAGCGGCACGGCGGTGCTGCTCACCACCCTCATCTCGGACGTCGTGCTGGGCGTCATCTTCGTGATCGGGCTCGTGTACTCGGTGACGAAGCGTTCGGTGCCGGTCGCCTACGTTGCCGTCGCGATGGCCTTCGTGCCGATCCTCGCGGGGGCGGTGGTCGTGTGCGTGGCGGCCGCCTACCGGCCGGCGCTCGCCGAGTCGGTCGGCCGATGGCTCGGCGCCCGCGCGCACATGATCCGGCACTCCGTGGATCCGGAGCGCGTCGGCGACGCGGCCCGCCGACTATCGCAGAAGGCGCGGAGGGTCCTCACACCGCGAGCCCTGCGCACGGAGCTACTGCTCGCGGCGGTGAACTGGGGCGCCGACATCATGGTCCTCTATCTCTTCTTCCGGGCGGTGGGACACCACCAGCACCTCGGTGCCGTCATCGTTGCCTACTCGATCGGCAACCTGATCTCCGTCATCCCAATCACGCCCAGCGGGCTCCTGGTCGAGGAGGCGGCGCTCGTCGCGCTCTCGATCCCTTTCGGGGCGCCGCGGCAGGTCGCGGTGCTCGCCGTCATCGGCTATCGCTTGGTCAACTTCTGGCTGCCGCTGCCGTTCGGCGCCGCCGCCTACGTGCACCTGCGTGCGGCGGCTGGCGGGCGTTTCCGCAGGTCGGAGGCAGGGTAACGCTTGGTGGACCATGCGAGGCGACGGCAGGTACCCGGCCATCGCGGACTACGCGCTGATCGGAGACTGCCACTCCGCAGCCCTGGTGTCCCGGGCCGGATCGATCGATTGGTGCTGCATGCCGCGGTTTGACAGTGGCAGTGTCTTCGGCCGCCTGCTCGACTGGGACCGCGGCGGGTACTGCTCGGTCACGCCCATCGGAACCGACGTGCACTCGACCAGACGCTATCTGGACGGCACGCTGGTGCTCGAGACGACGTTCGCGAGCGACGCCGCCGAGGCCAGGCTGATCGATTGTTTCACCATGCGCCAGGGTGGCGCCTACGACCCGTACGGGCAGATCCTGCGGGTGCTGGAAGGCGTCCGAGGACGGATGGCGTTCGACCTGCGCGTGAACCCCCGGTTCGACTACGGCGAGGTCCGGCCGTGGATCCGCCGCCACCGGCACGGGATCCACAGCGCGGTCGGGGGCAACGACGCCCTCGTGGTGGCGGGCGACGTCTCGCTCCGCCCCGCCGACGACCACGATCTGGTCGGCCGAGTCGAGGTGCGACCCGGACGTCGCTCCCGCCTCTCGATCCACTACGCGAAGCCCGAGACGCTCGAGACGGATCCCGAGCGGCTGAGCGCGAGCGAGCTCGATCGTCGTCTCAATGAGGCCATCGAGTGGTGGGAGTGCTGGTCCTCAAAGGCGCGGCTGGCGGGCCCGAACGGGCCCGGCGCCATCCATTCGGCGATCGTGCTGAAGGCGCTCACCAACGCCTCGACGGGCGCCATCGTCGCGGCGCCGACGACGTCGCTCCCGGAAGCGCTTGGGGGCGAGCGTAATTGGGACTACCGGTCCAGCTGGATCCGGGACTCGGTCTTCGCCGTGCGGGCGCTCGCGCAGCTCGGGTGCCATGCAGAGGCCGATGGCTTCCGCCGGTTCATCGAGCGGTCGGCCGCCGGCAGCGCGGCCGACCTCCGCGTCATGTACGGCCCCGGCGGCGAACGCCGCCTCACCGAGCTCGAGCTCACCAACCTGCACGGCTACCGTGGCGCGAGGCCCGTCCGAATCGGCAACGCCGCGGCCGAACAGATCCAGCTCGACTGCTACGGGCACTTGTTGGATCTCGCCTGGCGGTGGCACGAGCTCGGCCACTCGCCCGACGACGACTACTGGCGATTCGTGGTGGATCTCGTCGAAACCGCCGCGAGGCGATGGACCGAGCCGGATCACGGCATCTGGGAGACGCGAGGGCGACCGCAGCACTTCGTTCACTCCAAGGCGATGTGCTGGGTTGCCCTCGACCGCGGGATTCGACTCGCGGAGGACGCCGGCCGGCCGGTCCCGCAGCGTCGGTGGCGATCGGTCCGTCGCCAGATCCGCGACGCGATCCTCGACCGCGGCTACGACGGCCGGAAGGGGACGTTCGTGCGAGCGTTCGGCTCCCGAGGCGTCGACGGGTCGCTGCTACTCCTGCCCAGCCTCGGGTTCGTCGGCGACGACGACGACCGGATGGTTCGAACCGTCGACGCCGTCCGTCACCAGCTGGCGGCCGGCGGGTTGTACGTGCGCTACCGAGCGAGAGACGGGCTCGAGGGCACCGAGGGCGCGTTCCTGGTGGTGTCCTTCTGGCTCGCGGAGTGCCTGGCGCGGCAGGGCCGGTGGGGCGAGGCGCGCGAGACGTTCGACGCGGCCTGCGCGACCGCCAACGATGTGGGGTTGTTCGCCGAGCAGTACGACACGCAAACGAAGTCGATGCTCGGCAACTTCCCGCAAGGACTGACTCACCTCTCGCACATAGCCGCCGCGTGCGCGCTCGCCGATGGTGATGGTTCGCCGAAAAACGGGTAGGAACCTCCTCGGGAAGGACGTCATGGGCATTCTCATCCGACGGAGACACCGAACCATGTTGAGCAAACTCCTGGCGATCGCCTACGTGGTGATCGGCCTCTTCGTGGCCAGCGCGCACCACTACTTCCGCCACATGAGCGGGTTCAAGCCCATCGCCTCGGCGATCCTCGGCGTCGCGCTCTGGCCGCTCATCCTGCTCGGAGTGAACCTGCACATCCACTAGCGGTCCGGTGGAAACGCGGCTTCTACCTGGACGAACAGGTTTCGGGAGCCCTCCGACCGGGAACATCTCAGGTGCCATTCCGCGAGGAGGTGACGCATGAACCGAGCTGCAGGCACCGGGCTCATCGGCGGTGGGATCGCGCTCATCGTCGTCGGCGCGATCCTGGACTTCGCCGTGACGGTCACGACGAAGGGATTCAACATCAACAACGTCGGCCTGATCCTGCTCATCATGGGGATCGTCTCGTTCCTCACCGGCGTCTTGGTGGTGGTCTTCGGCGGGCGTAGCCGAACCACCCTCCACGAGGACGTGCACGCGACCCCGGGCGGGCACGAGCGGACGCAGGAACGGGACGAGTGGGCTTCCTGAGCACCTGAACGACCACTGAGTACCTGAACGACTGACGACGGCGGGCGGCCGTCCGACGGCTCCAACCGGCGGACGCCGCCCGCCTTCGCTTACCCGAACGGACGTAGCCAGGAGGCGGCGTCTACGGCGTCAGCCGATAGACGCCGCCTGCAAGCGAGAGCGCGTACAGCTCGCCGTTCTGGTCCTCACCGAATGACGAGAGGTTCGTCAAACACGCATGCAGCGACTCTTCGAGCCAGTGGCCGTCGATGAGCCTGTCGGGGTTCCTCTGAGGCTACGACGCAGGGATGAACACGCGGAAGGACGCGCCGCCCCCGGGGCGGTCCTCAACCCATGCGCGGCCGCCGTGGATCTCAGCGAACCGCGCCACCAGGGAGAGCCCGATCCCGACGCCCGGCGAGTGCTGGCTTCGATCGGGCCCCTGGCGGAACGGCTCGAAGACCGCCGCCCGCAGCTCCGGTGGCACGCCGGGCCCATTGTCCTCGACCGTGATGAGGACGCCGCCGTCCGATGCCGTGGCGCTCACCCAGATCCCGGTCGCGTCGGGGGCGTGGCGCGCCGCGTTCGCGAGGAGGTTCTCCACGATGCGTTCGACCTTGGCCGCATCGACGGGGAGCACCAGGGTGTCGGCCTGGACGGTGATCTCGTGGTCGCCGGGAAGCTCGGCAGCATCGACGACGCCCCGGACGAGCGCGCCGACATCGGTCGGACGACGGTTCGGCTCCACGATCCCTCGAACCAGCCGATCCAGGTCCAGTAGGTCGGAGAGCAGCCGCTCGAGCTTGCGCGCGTTGGTCTGCAGGCGGGTGATCAGATCCCTCGCCTCGGGCTCGGACAGGTCGATCTCGGGGCGGCCAAGGGTGAGCGCGATCCCGAGGACGGCGGCGAGGGGCGTGCGCAGCTCGTGGGAGACCGCATCCAGGAACATGTTCTTCATCTCGTCCAGGGCGCGCAGGCGCTCGGCCGCCTCCTCCAACTCCCGGAATCGGCCGGCCTTCCCGAGCGCGAGCGACGCGATGTCCGCGATGCCGCGCGCGAGCTCCAGGTCACGGGATGAGAACCCCGTCCCGGCCGGGCCGGCGCGCGGGTCCCCGGAGATCGCGATCGCGCCGAACCCGTCCGGCTCCCAATGCAGGGGAGCGATAATGGCCTCGCGATCCCCGCGACCACGGTACGGCTCGGGTACGGCTGCGATCGTCTCCATCGTGAGCACGAAGGGCTCCTGGGTCGAGAGCAGGAAGCGTTGCGCTACATCGGCGGGCACAACCAGCGGCTCCGCCCACGCTTCGGCCTCGCCCTCCACGCTCGCCGCGACGCGAAACGCCCCGGTCGGGTCGCGCAGGTAGACGCGAACCGACGCGCACAGGATCATGGCCGGGATCGTTCGAATGGCTTCGGAGAGCACGGACTCCATGTCGTGCGCGCCGGTGAGCGTCTGGGAGAACTTCAGGAGCTCCCGCGCGACCTGCGCCGAGTTTCGTTCCCGTTCGTACAGGCGCGCGTTCTCGATCGCGACGGCGGCGTGCGCGGCCAGGACCTCGAGGAGGCGCACGTCCTCGTCGTCGAACTGGTCCACGCCGAGCTTGGCGAGCGCGACCGTACCGATGACGTTGCTGCCGTAGCGCATCGGCACGACGATGAGCGACTCGTCCACGTCCGGCGTGCCGGCGATGTTGACGGCCGCCGGGTCCTCGGCGGTGTTCGCCGCGTAGTGGGACTCGCCGGTCTCGGCGACGCGGCCGGTGATACCGGCGCCGAACGGGATCAGCAGCGCCTCGAAGGTCTCGCCCTGGTACTCCGACAGCTCCCCGCGGAACGCGATCGGGACGAGCAGCTGGCCATCCTCGGAGAGCAGGTGGACGCGGCAGTTGTGGTACTCGATGACCGTGTGCAGCTCGGCCGTGATCGCCTCGCCGATCTGCCGGACGTCGTTCAGCTCGTTCAGGCGTTGGGCCAGGCTGTGGAGCATCCGAAGCTGCGCGAGCGACCGCAGCTCGTCGGCGAGCGGCGACCCGGTGACCGCCCCGCCGTACGACTCCACGTTTCGCATGGGAACGCCCAATTGCCCTCCAGGCAGAGGTATCGGACGCCCCGGGGAACTAGGTGAGCCGACGGATCTCCGAATCCGGGTGGAAGGCGGCCCACGTGTACCACTCGCTCATGTGGGAGGGGACGAACCGAAGGCTCCTGCCGGCGAGGGGCCCCGACACGGCCCGGCCCTCCCTCCACGAGGACTCGGACTGGTCGAGGACCTCGTCCGCTTCCACCCGGAACTCGAGCTGCTGCCCGTCCAGCCTGCGGTCGTAAGCGAGCGGCCACTCCCCACTCGCCCCCATGAGGACGATGGGCACGCCGGCCAACTCGTCGCCGGCGGCCCGCGTCGGCGGGGACCGGGGCTCCATCACGTAGGCTCGGGCGGTCCCATCGATATCGACACCCAGGATCAGCGCTCGCGCCGGCAGGCGTTCGTCCCACCTTCCGACGAGCTTCGAGAGTATGCCGTCGTTGGATGGCTCACCGGGTCGGCGTCGACCGGCGTGCGGCTCGCCGGCGATCGCCAGGCGTGGCGTGGTGCTGTTGGGATGCGCCGCGAGCCACGCCCCGAACGTCGCCATGGTAAGGGGTAGGAACTCGAGGCGGCGCCCGGCGAGCGGGCCGGCGAGTGCCTCTGCCGTGAAGGGCGTCCAGATGGTACTGGTCTGGTCGTCGATCACGGCGAGCGTTCCCTGGTACAGGCCGAAGACACGGAACGAGAGGACGCGGTCGTCGACCACGGGATCAAGGGCCACGCCGCTGTAGCAGCGGGGGCAGAAGGCGACGGCTACAGGCGTCGCCCCGAGCCGATCGTTCACCACGTGATAGGTCCGAAGCATCTCCGTCGGGTAGACGCGAGCCGCTCCACCGATCTCGAGAGCGCACACGAGGTCGGTGGGGTCGAGCTGGAGGTCCCCCGCCGGTGCAGCTTCGGGGAGGGTCAGCACCTCGAACCGCCCGCCGGTCAGGGTGCGCAGATACCGGCCGTCGAACCCCTCGGCGACCGGGACATCGCCGATGGATGCCTGGGAGGTGTGCCGGACCAGCTCGCGGCCGCGCAGCAGCCGCAGCAGGGGGTGGCGACGACGGCTGGGTCGGGCAGGAGTTCTGGACTGATGTTCGATGGCTCCAGTGTGACTGTCCGAACCCGCCTAGGTCAAAAAGTCCCGAAGAACGGCCCGACCGGACCGTGGCGAGCCGGCGCCGAGATCGCCCGCGTCCTCGCGGGGCGCCTGCGTGAGGTCGCGAGAGGGCAGGAGTGAACACCCCCCTCTCGCCCTAGGTCAAAGAGCGCAGGCGAATCGTCCGACCGGACGGTAGCGAACGGCGCTCCATTGCCGACATATAGGGTGTGAAGTGGGAGCAGGGGATGCCACGACCATGAACGAGCGATCGAACGACCACCACACCACGAAGCTCGTGTGGTGCACGTGGTGTGGGTTCGCGTCCTACGACGACGTCGTGTGCGACCGGTGCGGCTCTCCCATGATCGAGCGCCCGCTTCCGCAGATCGTCGCGCTGCTCCTGCAGCATCCGCCGACGCAGCGCGTCAGTCTCTAGCGCTTCCTCAATCGGCGGTCCCCGAAGTCCGACCCTCTTTGGAAGATGGACACGCATGATCCCGGGTACTGGGTGAACGTGGGGACGGCGCCCGCTTCGAGCGCACCGCCACCATCCGTGCCCGATGCGCCGGCTCGGGCGTGGCAGCAGACGGGCCAGATCGTGCTGCTCGTGATGCTGACCCTGTTCCTGTTCGACACGTTCCTTCCGTGGCAGCGCGCGTGCCTCGACGTGAGTGGCCTCGGTCTGCACATCGCCGGCTGCCTGAGCGCGAACGCCTGGTCGGGGACGGCGGCCCACATCGGTCAGGCAGCGGGCGTCTTCGCGATCGTCGCGATCCTGGCGGTGGGGCTTCGGCTCGGCCGCGTGGAATTCGGCGACGCCGGGGAGCTCGTGACGAAGGGCTGCGTCTACGGGACCGCCGCGGCCGGCGGGCTGAAGTGGATCCTGGTGATCGGCAAGCTCGCCTCGTTCGGCGCCTGGATCGGCCTGCTCCTGCTCCTCGCGATCGCGATCCTCGAGTCCGTCGACCGGCTGGGCCTTCAGTAGCTCAAGACTGCGCGAGGCCCATGCGATCGTGCCAGTCGATCATCGATTCGTCCGTGTTGTCCTCGAAGTGCGGATCGTCGGGCCCGCCGATCGCCGGCACCCACGGCTGCCGTTCGGTCCAGCGAACGTGGATGTGGTGGGGCGGCTCCGGCAGCGGCGTGTCGACCGCGGCCGCGAACGGATAGACCCAATCCGGCCAGATCGCCATCTCCAGGAACAGCGGGCTCCCGCACCGCGGGCAGAACGCCGTCACGGGGCCTTCGCTCGTCTCGTACCGCGTCGGTTCGAGCTCGCCTTCGACCTTCAGCGTCGGGGCGTCGGCGATCACGTTGATCGCGGCACCGATGGCCCCGCTCAGCTTGCGGCACCGCCGGCAGTAGCAGATCCGATACGGATACCACCGAGAACGTCACCGCCCCGCACTCACACGAGCCTTCGAGCATCACGTTGACCTCCTCACACCTTCGAATGCACGCCCGAGTCTAGAGTCGGGCCTCACCGGCCGCGAGACGGGCCACGTCCTCGAGCGCCATGGCGGATCCCTCGTCCCAGGCCCGGCGGGCCGTCTCGGGATCCACGTGAGCCCGCGCCTCCTCGGCCGGATCGTCCTCGAGGATCCCCGCGAAGCCGCCGGGCGGGCCACCCACCTGCAGCTTCACCTGCTCCGCCGCCGCGGCGAGGCGGACCGCGTCCTCGTGCCGGCCCTCCCAGGTCGCGAGGAACGCGAGGTTGGTGAGGGCGATCCCGATGCCGGTCGCGTTGTCGACCGCCCGGAACAGGCCCAGGGCCTCGATCGCCGCGGAACGGGCCTCGCCGGACTTTCCCAGCCGGCCGTAGGCGAAGCCGAGCCAGACCAGGTCGAACGCGAGCTGCAGCTGATCTCCGGCCCGCCGCAGGATCGCGACGGCCTCTTCGAGGCTCTCGGCGACCTTCGACCAGCGTCCCGCCTGGGCGTCCCGGATCACGAGCGTCGCGAGCGTCCGGGCGATCCCGCGCTCGTCGCCCGCTCGTCGGAAGAGATCGAGGGCCTCATCGAACAACTGCGCCGCCTCCTCGATGTCGTCGCCGGCGACGACGAAGGCGTAGTTGTACAGCGCCTCGGCGATCCGCTCGGGATCGCCCAGGGCTCGTTCGATGTCGACGGCCTCCGAGTAGCACCGGCGCGCGGTCTCGCGATCGCGCTCCCACCACGCGATCCCCCCGGCACCGATCAGCGCTTTGGCGCGCGCCGCGGTGGCCCGCTGCCCTGACGGCAGGGCGAGGATCTCCCGAAACCACCGAGCGCCCTCTTCGATGTGCCCGCGCTGGTGCCAGAACCGCCAGAGCGCACCTGCCGCCTCCTGCGCGCGGTCGACCCGGCCCGTCTCCACGGCCCACCGGAGCGCCTCGCGGAGGTTCCCGCGCTCGACGTCGCAGCGGTCCAGCCATTCGGCTTGATCCGCCGCGATGAGATGCGGCTCCGCCTCGATCGCCAGGCTCAGGAAGTGCTCGCCGTGACGCTCGAGCATGGATTCGAGCGCCCCGCGCTCGGTGAGCTGGAGCTGCCCGAACTCCCGGATCGTCTCGAGCATCACGAACCGCACTTCCGCGCCGTCGTCGATCCGTCGTACCAGCGACTTGTCGACAAGCGAGGAGAGGCCGTCTAGGACGGCCAGGCCGATCGCCTCGGGATCGCAGACTTCCTCGGCCGAACCGAGCGTCCATCCGCCGCTGAAGATCGACAGGCGCACGAAGAGCTCCCGCTCCGTCTCCTCGAGCAGCTCGTAACTCCACTCGATCGTCGCGCGAAGCGTTCGTTGCCGCTCCGGGAGCGTGCGCGATCGCGACGACAGTAGCCCGAGGCGATCGACGAGCCGGACTTGGACCTGCTGCGGCGAGAGCACCTTCAGGCGCGTGGCGGCGAGCTCGATCGCGAGGGGTAACCCGTCGAGCCCCGCAGTGATCGCCGCCACGGCCGGCGCGTTCGCCGCATCGACCCGGAAGTCGGGGACGACCGCTCGCGCGCGGTCGGCGAACAGTCGCACGGCCTCCACGTCGCGAAATGCGGCCAGATCGAGGACGCGGCCGGGATCGGGCGGTGCGAGGGGCGGCACCAGGAACTCGTGCTCCCCACGAGCCGCGAGCACGATGCGCGACGTGACGAGCACCTTCGAACGGGACGCCGCCTCGAGGAGCTCCTCGACGAGCGGGGCTGCGTTCAGCACCTGCTCGAAGTTGTCCAGGATGAGCAGGACCGCCCGATCGCGCAGGTACTCCTTCACCGCCTCAAGGACGGGGCGCCCGCCGTCCTCGGGGATGGCGAGCGCCTTGGCGATCGTCGAGCCCACGAGCGCCGGATCCCGCACGCCCGAGAGGTCGACGAAGCACACGCCGTCGGGGAAGGACCCCTCCACGTTCGCCGCCGCGCGGACCGCGAGACGGGTCTTGCCGCTCCCTCCCGGGCCGGTCAGCGTGACCAGTCGGCTGCTCTCGAGGAGCCGCTCGACCTCGGCGATCTCCGATTCGCGCCCGACGAAGGACGTGAGCTCTGCCGGGAGGTTGCTCGGCCGGGCTCTGATCGAACGCGGCGGCGGGAACTCCGATGGGAGTCCTTCGATGTCCAACTGGTGCAGGCGCTCGGTGTCGGCGAGGTCCTTGAGCCGATGCTCCCCGAGGTCACGCACGCGCAGCCCCGGTCCCAGCCCGGGCTCGACCAGCCCCGCCGTCGCATCCGACAAGAGGATCTGCCCGCCGTGCGCCGCATCGGCGATCCGCGCGGCGCGGTGCACGTCGATGCCCACATATCCCTCGCGGCCGCGGTCCCCTCGGCCGGTGTGCAGGCCCATGCGAACGCGCACCGGCGCCCCGTGGGCCCAGGGGTGCGCGGCGAGCGCCCGCTGCGCCTCGACCGCCGCCACCACGCCTTCCATGGGCTCGCGGAACACCGCAAAGAACGAATCGCCGTACGTGCCGACCTCGACGCCACCTGCGGCCGTAATGGCCCCGCGAAGGATGTCGGCGTGCTCGTCGAGCGCGTCGGTGTAGCGCTCCCCGATCTCCTGCAGCAGCCGGGTCGAGCCCTCGATGTCGGTGAAGAGGAACGTGACGGTGCCCGTCGGGAGCTCAGGCATGGGTGCCCGGTACTGTAACGCTTGACTAGACTCGCTCTCCGGGCCCCGTGCCCCCGTAGCTCAGTGGATAGAGCACAGGTTTCCTAAACCTGGTGTCGCAGGTTCGATTCCTGCCGGGGGCGCCACCACCCTGTCGTGCTTCGGGCGCCCGCGAACAATTGCCGTCCAGAGTTGGGCCCCGGTGGCAGCCTGGACCCGGAGTGCCTAGGCCCCGGAGCGTCCCTCACGCCTTGGGGATCTCCTTGGATGGGTCGAAGGCCGGCTTCGGCGAGACGACGCAGCGGACGCGGCCGGAAGCGGGGTGGTCGACCTCGAGCTCAGTCCCGAGTTCCTCGAATTCGACCGGCAGCATGGCGAACCCGATGTTCTTCTGGAGCCGCGGCGAGAAGCACGACGAGGTGACCCGGCCCACTTCTCGACCCTCCGCGTACACGGGGAAGAAGTCGATCATCTCGCTGTCGATGTAGGTGCCGAGCGGCTCGCCGCCGATGTCGAGGCCGACCAGCTTCTGCTTCACTCCCTCCTCCTTGATCCGCTTGAGGGCGTCCTTGCCGATGAAGTCGGCGTCCTGATCGAGGTCGACCATCCAGCTGTAGCCCAGCCCGACCTCGAACGGGTTGTTATCGAGCCACATGTCGGCGCCGTAGGCGAGGATGCCGGCCTCGATCCGACGGATGTGGCAGGGGCCGATCACCCGCAGCCCGTGAGGCGCGCCGGCCTCGAGCACCGCCCTCCAGAGCTTCTCGGCATCCCGACGGGCGTTGTGAAGGTAGATCTCGAAGCCGATCTCCCCGCTGTAGCCGGTGCGGGAGACCTCGACGTCCATCCCGTCGAGCTTCAGGCCGAGTGCCATGTCGTAGTACGGGATCTCGGGAACTTCCGGCCCGAACAGGTCGCGGATCACTTCCTTCGCCCTCGGCCCCTGGATCTGGACGGGGGCTATGTCCACTTCCTGGATCCTCACGTTGAGGCCCGAGTGATAGGCGACTCCCCTCGCCCACAGGTCGACGTCGCTGTCCGCGAGCGATAGGCGGAACACGTTCTGGTCGGTGCGCAGGAGCACCGGATCGTTGATGATGCCGCCGTCGGCCGCGGTGATGAACACGTACTTGCACTGCGAGACCTTGCATTTGCTGAGGTCTCTTGGCACGAGCAGGTTCGTGAACGTGAAGGCGTCAGGGCCCGAGATCTCGATCTGCCGCTCGACTCCCACGTCCCATAGGGTCACCTCGTTCAGGAGATGCCAGTACTCCTCGACAGGATCCCCATAGTGGCGAGGGTGGTAGAAGTGGTTGTAGACGCTGTAGATCTTCACGCCGTGCCGGCGCGAGGCGTAGAAGAACGGGGCCTTTCGGATCCGCGTGTACAGCAATATCCGCGGTCGTTGTTCGATCTGCGTCGCCTCAGCCAACTGGCTGCCTCCTTTCGACGAATCCAATGCTCGCAGCATCCTAGAGGAGCCGCTGGTAGCGCCGTGACATGGTTCTCGCGTCCCACAGGCTTCCAATTGCCGAGAGCCAGGCCTCGCTGAAGCTCTGCCCATCCACCTCGCCAAACACGCGGCAAGTCGGCCTCTTCGCTAGGCTGGAACCGAGTCCCACCACCCCTAAGAAGGAGGAGGCGGCCATGGGATATGCCGATCAAGATCGTCGGGACGGTGCGGAAACGCAATTGGGGTCGGGTACCGGCTACACGCCATCGGCGCGGAGCGGATGCATCCCATGGCCCTGGGTACGCGGGTCGCCGGCGCTGAACGCCGACCACCATTGCCTGCTCCGCTCGATGAACAGCGGAACGGGAATCTCCTCGTCGTCTGCGTCGATGACCGTCAGCTCGTCGAAACAAACACGTACATCGAGGATTCGTTCCTTCTCCCACGACCAGTCCTCTTGGCCTGGGTCGATCACGTGGGAGCGTCCGTCTTGCGCCCAGTCAACGTCCAAGCTGAGGCGCTCTCGCCAGTGATCCCAGCGCTCCTCAGGCGGGTCGACGAACTCCCATCCATAGACCGGCTGCTGCCCAAAGCCGGCGACCGCACCGGCGAGTTCGGACAGCGAGAGTGGCTGGGTCGGTGCGGCCGCGTCGTTCCATTTGCCGAGGCGATAGGAAACGGCGATCCGCCCAACCCCTGTGAGTAGGAGCGTGACGACGGCGCTGCGCGGCGCAGTCTCCGTCTCGGGAAGCGTGAAGACCGAGAACCCGATCCTCACAGTTCGTGTCGCCTCGTCGGGCTCGATGCCAAGCAGCCTCGATTCGTTCAGTGGATAGGCCAGGTCATTCGCAAGTTCAGGCGTGATCTCCACGACCGAATGATAGGGAGCTGCCGAGCCTCATAGTCCACCCCCCCGGACGGTGCAGACGGAGTACGCTCGGACAATGCAAAGTGGTGATGTCACCGACATCCTTGAGAGGCTCGAACACGCGGGGATCGACGTGTGGCTGAACGGCGGCTGGGGAGTGGATGCGCTCCTCGAATGCCAAACGCGGGAGCACCAAGACCTCGACATCACGATCGCCAGTTCGCCGCCCCGGCGTACAAACGGCTCATGAGCGTGGCGGGCTTTGAGGTCGAGCGCGTGGACAACGAGTTCAACTGGGTGATGGTCGAGGTGAGGGGACGGCGCGTGGACGTGCATCTGGTTGACTTCAGCACCGAGACTCTCGACGAACAGGGCAGGGCGGTGTACGGAGCGCGCGGCCTGCCCTTCGGAGTTGGCTCACTCGATGGACGCGGGACCATCGAAGGCAGGAGCGTGCGGTGTGAGACCCCGGAGTCTCAGGTGCGAGGCCACACGGGATACGACCTGGATGAAGAGGACTATCGGGACGTGGCCGCCCTCTGCCATCGATTCGGCATCCCGGTGCCCTCCTCTTGCTCCGGGGGGTGAGGTGAGGGTCACCGAGGCGCGACACGTCTTCACTGACTGGCACGCGTAACGCCGGCTACTGTGTGCTGTCCGACGTCACCGTGCACGTCAGGTGATCTGGGATCCGCGTGCACTGCTCAGCGTCAACTCAGACGAGCTCCAATCTGCCGCCCTCCATAATCCTCAGGTGAAACGCAAGTGAGTCCCCTGACTCATTCGCAAAGTAGAGGTACTCGTCCTGAGAGAACTGGCACGCGTCCGTGGGCGCACTTCCTCGCGGACGGGAATCGCGAAGAGTGCCTGGAGGGCCAACGGAGACGTCATAGCTTCGATTCCGGCCCGGTCGCCGGTTCGCCAAGCGGTGTCGTTCTGGCGAGCGACCGCGAGGGCGGCCTGTTCGGTGACAAGCGGCGAGCTCGAAGCGCCAGGTGAGGAGGCTGAGAGCGCCGGGAACGCATACCGAACGCCTCCGACCATCGCCGCATAGTCCGCCGGGTACAGGGACATCTGATGGAACAGCTCATGGGGGCTCACGTGAAGCTCGTATGGCAGTCCGTTCGCCTGCCATCGAAGGGTCAGTGATGTCGGGGCAAGGGGATCGGTTGGCGCATAGTCGTACAGGTCGCGATACGCCTCCACGGCCGTTCTGCCCTCGACGAAGCTCGCCAACAGCTGCTCGTTGCCAGGCTGCCAGGGGCCGTAGGGCTGTGTCTCCAGGTCCAGGTCGACGTCGCTCGAAGAGAGGTACTCCGAGGCGTAGTGGTCGACGGTCGGAACGACGCTCGGGCCGACAGCAGAGACATAGTTCAGATGGAACCCCTTGGGCGGCTCCATCCAGGCGACGGGGAGCTCGCTCCGTCGTGCCGCCTCGGCGGGGCAGCCGGGAGCGAGGGTCGTTCGGCACACGATGATCCTCGCCGGTGGCAGGCCCTGGACGAGCGCATCGTAGCGCCGCGTGGCGGTCGCGTCTTGGACCAGGGACACGGCGGTGGACACGAGCATGTACGCCCCCGTCATGATCAGCATGAGCGCGACGGCGCGTCGCAGCCAGCGCGGGACAGATCGCCGCTTGGTCAGTATCGCCCGGACAGCCACACCGACTACATCGGTTCGGCTGGCGGCGCTCTGGACGTACGGAGATCTTCGCCCCTACGCCGCGAGGCATTCCTGCCAGCCCTCGATAGCAGCATTGCCACCATGAGCCATCCCGCCACGAGTCGCACCATTCGACATTACTCACCGGCCGCGTAGGACGCTGAACCCTGGACGCGAGCGTCCGCATCGTCGGCTGGAGCACGCCCTGACATACTTTGTGAATGGGCCGGTCTGGAATCAGGAGACGTAAGGCCAAACGACGTCTGCCTCCACCTTCTTCGAGCTCCGACTCGAGTGGTTTCGAAGGAACCGCGGCTGGCCGAATCTATGGGGTCACCTTCTTACGCGACCTAGTGCTCTGGTTTCGCCGCAGGCGCCGACGTTACCGGAGGTAGACGCGGGACGCGAGCGTCCGCACCGTCCGCTACCCTCGACAGGGTGACGCGAAGAGACTCGCGCACCGGAATCATCGACCTCATCGAGAGCCGCATCGCCTACGCAACAGGCGACGTGGAGATCCCGGTGCCTCGGGAGAACATTTCGTGGACCGAG
>VAYJ01000050.1:0-2539 GCA_005888465.1 Actinomycetota bacterium | reverse complement strand
ATTTCAGCATTCCGACTGACGCTGACGTCGTTGCCCTGACCGCCGCAACTCGTAATGCTCTCCTCGGTGTGAGAGCGATCGGGGTGCGAGGGCGACGCCTGTTGATCGCCGTAGGAGTGACGGCCCTGGTCTCAGCGGTCGGCACGCCACTTCTTGGATTTGGGTATCTCGATTTCCTCTTTCTCGTAGCGCTCGCCGCGGCCGTGGGACTCGTGCTCGACCCCAGCGTTTGGGGCGGCGTCGTGTTATCCGCCAGCATTTATGTGGGGCAGCTCGCTGGCGTTCTCTTCTACCCCGGAGATGCGGGCTCGGATACGGCAGCTTTCTTCTTGATATTCGCGATCGTGTTCATCCCGGTCGGCATCGGGCTGCTCTTCCTGGTCGTGTACCTTGCACGACGGCTCCGCAGTGTGTCGCCTTCGCCAGCCAGCGGCGCCGTCCGGCGAGCCTCCGAGCGGTCCGCTGAAACAGCGGGCTCGGGGACGACGAGCCCTGAGCCGACCGAGACAAGAAGCGCTACACCCGGTCGTTGGTTGACCATCGTCCAGATCGGGCTTTGCATCGTGGTCGGGGGGCTCCTCCTGGTCGCGCTGCCGATCACTCCCATCCGGCACACGAAGGACAAGCACGCGTTCGCGGCGATGGAAGGAGCCTTCGGCCGAGTGCGGCTGCCTGACGGGTACGTCCTGGTCCGCTCCGAGCGGCAAGGGAGCTGTGACGTTTTCGGCTGCTACGGGATAACGGGTGAGTTTCGTGTCTATGCTGTCCCTCGCGACTCCGGCGCGCCCGATGAACTGGTGTCGGCGCTGGAGGCCGCCGGATTCATCGTCGGTCAGAACTATCAATGCACGATCATCGCCGACCAGGGTTCCATCGACTTGTACTTGGAGTTTCACTCCAAGCCTGAGCGCATCGACGTACCTCAGCCCGTCTGCGGAACGGGTGTTTGGCCGCACGTATACCTCTGGGTCGAGATCACCGACCTCGCCTCCTGATTCAGAGCCGCCCAAGTAGGCGCCGAACCCGGGACACGGGCGTCCGGACCGTCCGCGGACGCCCCTAGGATTACCTCATGCCGGTGCCAACAGGAGGACAAAGGCTCATCGCTCTTGGACCCGATGGGTCCGGAAGGCCGGACGAATCAGGCGTCGAACGGCCCTCTACCGTGCGTCGCGACCAACGCCGACCGTCGCCCGGCCGTCGTGGCAGCAGTGAACCAGGAGATGTCGGCGAATCTGTTCTCTCGGGTCACGCGTATTACCCCGGCCTACCCGTCGAAATGAAAGGACGCCCTGGATGTCGCTGACTGGCCGACCTCGTCACGCCGTCGTCGCACTAGCGAGCCTGGCTGCCATCGTCCTGGGGACGGTGAGCGCATCGGCCGGGTCCTCGACCGTGGACGCCACCTGGACGATCCAGCGCACGCCGAATCGCAGCAGCGACTTCAACCAACTGTCCGCCGTCTCCGCTCCTAGCGCCTCCGACGCGTGGGCGGTGGGCACCTTCCGCGGGCCGTCCTCGAGCGCCTTCAGGACCCTGATCGAGCACTTCGACGGGACGTCCTGGCGCGCCGTCCAGAGTCCGAACGTCGGGACGCTGAACAACGAGCTCAACGCCGTCTCCGCCGATTCGGCCAGCGACGCGTGGGCCGTCGGATTCCGGGAGGTGGGGATCACCGAGCAGACGCTCACCGAGCGCTGGAACGGCACCCGCTGGTCGGTCGTCGCGAGCCCTAACGTCGGCTCGAACAGCAACAACCTCCGGGGTGTGGCGGCCATCTCCCCGACCGATGCCTGGGCCGTGGGAGCGGTGGGGGTCACGGGTGCGACCCTCGCCGAGCACTGGAACGGCACCGCATGGACGGTCGTCTCCACCCCGACTCCCCTCGGAGGCGGCACGCTTGCGGCGGTCGGCGGCGTCAGCTCGAACGACGTATGGGCGGTGGGTGCGGTCGGCGACGGGGACGATGGCACACTCGCCGAGCACTGGAACGGCACCGCATGGAGCATCGTGTCGACCCCGGCCATCGCGGGCGACGCCCTCTTGGCCGGGGTGACCGCCATCTCTTCATCCGACGTGTGGGCGGTCGGGTCGCAGGGCAGTCGCACGCTGACCGAGCATTGGGACGGCGCCTCGTGGACCGTGGTCGCGAGCCCGAACCCGCTCCCCACCACGAAGGGAAACAACTTCCTCACCGGGGTCACCTCACTTGGCGCGAGCGACGTTTGGGCGGTGGGAAGCACGCTCGACTTCACCCTAGGCGAGCTCGAGCAGACGATGATCCTTCACTGGGACGACGCGGGGTGGACGGTGGCGGCGAGCCCGAACCAGGGAGCGAGCAGCAACCTCCTCCTCGGCGTGTCCGCTCCGGGAAGCGGCGTGGCGTTTGCCGCCGGGTCGTTCCAGGCATCGACGAGCCGAACGCTAGTGCTCCGGATGCTGAACGGCTGAAGAAGGGTTGGCCTCGAAGGCCTCTGAGGAACCAAACGCGTTCCGCCCCCGGGTAGCCGATCGAGAAAATCCAGACAGGGAGCACGAG
>VAYJ01000280.1 GCA_005888465.1 Actinomycetota bacterium | reverse complement strand
TGAAAGCTTCGGAGGCCGCGGCGCGATCCCTGGGCGTGCGCCTTCAGGCGCTGAAGGTGGAACGCCCGGACGATTTCGTGACCGCGTTTGCGGAGGTGCAGAAGAATCGGGCCGAAGCCCTCATCGTCTCGTCGTCAGGTCTTTTCTATCTGCACAGAACCCGCCTCGTCGAATTCGCGGCCAAGCACCGGCTGCCGACGATCTACCACCAAAGCGGGTTTGTCGTGGGCGCCGGAGGCCTCATGTCCTATGGGCCAGACTTCCACGATCTGTTCCGACGGTCCGCCACGTACGTGAATAAGATCCTCAAGGGCGCGGAGCCTGCCGACCTCCCCGTCCAGCAGCCTACCAAGTTCGAGCTGATCATCAACCTGAAGACCGCGACGACCCTCGGGCTCACGATCCCTCAGTCGCTGCTACTGCGGGCGGATCGGGTCATCGAATGAGCGACTGGCGGCATCGCTCTTTGCTTGCAGCCATTCCCCATCGATGTCCACCACGCGGTGGCACTGCTGCGTCGAACTCCGCGCTCCACCGGACCGGGCGCTCGCGTTGCTCGCACCCGGCCGGTGAGCGTGAGCGTTCGGCAGCATGGCGGCGCGCCCGACTGCACAAATGGAGGAACCGGGTGAAGATAATCTCGATCGTGGTGGTGATGTCACTTGCCGTGATATCTCCAGCTGTCGGCCAGCAGCCAAGCCCGGCCGATCAGGAGATGATGAAGGTCCGCCAGGCAATGACCAACCAGTACGCCGAGGCCATCGCCAGGAATGACGCCGCAGCGATGGCAGATCACTACACCGCTGACGTGGTCACCGCCTCCCTGTGCCCAGAATCGCCGCCTGTCGTCGGCCGCGAGGCTCTCGCAAAACGCGCGCAGGCGTCGCTCAAAGCCGGAATCAGGGACTACTCGGGCAAGGTGAAAGAAATGCACCTCCTCGGCGATGGCCTTGCTTGGTCAACAGGCACGTCCGCATTCACGATCACTGACAAAGACGGGAAACCGCAACAGGTTCGTCTGAATTGGTTAGACATGCTCAGACGCGAAGGAACTGTGTGGAGGGTAAGTTTCCAAGCCTTCGCCAGAGTACCTTGCTCACCCTAGCCCCTTGGCGTCCACCGCGTTGTCCACTCCGCTGGCCGCATGGTCCGCGGTGCCGCACGGTCGTTGTCCGGAGAGCCGAACCTCGCAGTACACCGGACCGGGGCTCACGTTGCTCGCTCCGGCCGGTGACTGCGGGCGTTAGGCGTTGTCCACAATCATTCCCTTTTGAGCGCGAATTCCAGCCTAGCAGGACCCTTGCAGTGACGAGCGCCGGTGAGCGGTATTTCATCACGGATTTTGGAGCACTAGGGATTGCCTGGCCTCCAAATGATTCAGTCGGGCCAGCTTCCTTCTTGGGACGTGGGCGCCGACTCTACGGGCGTTGCTGGTCGATCGTCAGCGGCAAGGTGAAGGTGAAGGTCGAGCCCATCCCCACTTGACTCTTGACCCAGATCTTTCCGCCATGGAGCTCGATGAATTTCCGTGAGAGGGCCAGGCCGAGCCCGGTGCCTTCGGCCTTCTTGTCCGCGGTGCCCACCTGCCGGAACTCCTCGAACACCGCGTCCTGATCCGCCGGCGCGATGCCGATGCCGGTGTCCGCCACGGACACCTCTGCGACACCGTCCTGCAGACGGGCGCCGACGTCGATCCGTCCCCCTTCGGGCGTGAACTTCAGGGCGTTGGACAAGAGGTTCAAGAGGACCTGCTTCACCTTCCGCTCGTCGCCGCCGATCACTCCGAGCCGCTCGTCGATGGTGCTGCCCAGCCTGATCCCGCGCCGGCTCGCCCGCTCTCTCACCAGGATCAGCGCGTTCTCGATGGCGCTCGGCAGGTGGAAGTCCGACAGCTCCAGCTCCATGCGTCCCGCCTCGACCTTCGAGAGGTCCAGGATGTCGTTGATGAGGGAGAGGAGATGCCGTCCCGACTCCAGGATATCTTGGAGGTATTCCGTCTGCTTCTCGTTGATCTCGCCGAACATCCCCTCGGACAGGACTTCCGAGAACCCGATGATGGCGTTCAGCGGCGTGCGCAGCTCGTGGGACATATTGGCGAGGAACTCCGACTTGTGGCGGCTGGCCGCCTCGAGCTGGGCGCTCTTGTCCGCGATCTCCCGGAAAAGGCGAGCGTTCTGGATGGCGAGGGCGGACTGGGTGGCGAAGGTTCTCAGGACGTCGACCACCTCCGGGGGAAACTCGCCCGCCTCCTTCCGGTTGAAGGACAGGCTCCCGATGATCTGATCCTCGCGGAGCAGGGGCACGGCGAGGAGCGCCCGGTAACCGAACCGGATGAGCGTGTCCCGCACGCTGCTCTGGTAGGCCCCGTGCTGGGTGATGTCGGGGATCTGGATGGGCTCGCGCATCTCGGCCGCGCGCCCCATGAGCCCTTCCCCCTTCCGGAGCGGCACCGCCCGGAGGGCCTCGACGAACTCCGTGTCGTCGTTGTGGGTGGCGCGCAGCTCGAACTGCTCGGCGGCTTCGTCATACTCGTAGATCGAGCAGCCGGCGGCACCGGCGAGCTGACTGGCACGCGAGACGATCGTGTTGAGCACCGTCTCGACGTCCAGCGTCGAGCTCACCGCCTGGCTGACCTCGCCGAGCGCCGTCAGCTTCTCCACCGACTGGGTCAGCTCGCCCGTCCGCGCCTCCAGCTCCTTGAACAGGCGGACGTTCTCGACGGCGATGACCGCCTGGTCGGCAAAGGTCTTCAGCAGCTCGATCTCGCTATCCGAGAACGGCCCGGGCTCGGCGCGCGTCACCGCGATGACGCCGATGGGAGCGCCTTCCCGCAGCATCGGGACGGAAAGGATGCTTCGTGCGCCGATCGCGCGGGACAGGGTTAGATGCTGGTACTCCGGATCGGTCTCGACGTCCGGGATGTGGGCAACCGTGCGCTCGAGGATCGCCCGCCCTGTCCCGAGGGCCCGGGTTGGGCGCGCCGGGTATACGCGATCCGATGCCTCGAGGGCTTCGGGGGTGTAGTTGTGCTGGGCGACCCGATGGAGCAGCTCGCCGTCGAACTGATAGAGCGCGCCGAAGAGCCCGTCGCACAACCTCACGGCGCTTCGGACGATCGTGTCGAAGACCGGCTGCACGTCGGTCTGGGACCGGCTGATGACACGCAGGATCTCAGCTGTCGCCGTCTGCTGCTCAAGCGCCTCGGTGAGGTCGCGATTGCGCGCCTCCAACTCCTTGAACAGGCGGACGTTCTCGATGGCGATGACGGCCTGGTCGGCAAAGGTCTTCAGCAGCTCGATCTGCTTGTCCGAGAAGGGTTCCACTGCGGTGCGTCGGAGAATGATCGCGCCGAGTGGTACGCCTTCCCGCAGCAGCGGGACGCTGAGGATCGTGCGGTAGCCGAGCTCTCGAGCGAGGGCGCTGCCCTCTGGGAACTCCTCTGTCTCGGCCTCAAGATCCGCCACATGAACGGCCCGCCGCTCAAGCACGCTGCGCCCCGTGACGGTATCCCGCACGACCGGCAGCAGCCAGCCCACGGGAGATGGAATCGGGCCGTGGTGAGCAGCCAGCCGCAGATTTCCCCCGTCCTGGTGCCACATCTGTGCGTCGTAGGCTCCGCAGAAGCGCGCAGCGCTCTTGACCACCGCGTCCAACACGGGTTGGAGATCCGTCGGCGAG
>VAYJ01000009.1 GCA_005888465.1 Actinomycetota bacterium | reverse complement strand
TCCGCGCTGCCGACCATCTGGTCGGACGCCTGCGGCCGGCCCGTGTATAGACCGCTATGCGGGATTCCCGCCGGCGCTCCTCCTCGGCAGCGATCAGCTCACGTCGCCCCTGGCTCGAACCTGGAAGCGGTGGACGAGTCCGCGCGCTCAGCGCCCGCACGGCTTGCGCCTCGCTTGTTCCCGGAGCTTCGGTTTGAGAAAATGGTGCGTCGGCGTGGATGAAATGTGGTCGATGTTTCCCACGCCGCACTCTGGAGGCACGTGCGGGCTCCCCGACCCGGTTGCGGCGGGAGCGGCCACTCGGGCCTCGCCATGAGGCCCTGATCTGAAACGGACCTTCCCCAAACTTGTTGAAAGGACCATCGTTGAAGGAGAGACACGTCATCGCCGGCGCGGGTCCGGCCGGGCTCACCGTCGCCTGGCAGCTGGCGCGGAGGGGCGAGCCCAGCGTCGTGCTCGAGGCCGACCCCGAATACGTGGGGGGACTGGCGAAGACCGTCCGCTACAAGGGGAATAGGTTCGATGTCGGCGGCCACCGCTTCTACTCCAAGAGCGCCGAGATCAACAATCTGTGGAAGGAGATGCTTCCCACGGAGTTCACCCAGGTCCCCCGGCTCTCTCGCATTTACTACGACCGGACGTTCTTCCCGTATCCCATCGCGGTGGGGCCCACCCTCGCCGGACTCGGGCTCGTCCGTTCGGCGCGCATGGCGCTGAGCTATCTCAAGGCCCGCCTGTTCCCGCGGCGCCCCGAGGTCTCGTTCGAGGATTGGGTCGTCAATCGTTTCGGTTTCGAGCTTTACAGCACTTTCTTCAAGACCTACACGGAGAAGGTGTGGGGGATGCCGTGCACCGAGATGAGCAAGGACTTCGCGGCGCAGCGCATCCGCAATCTGTCATTCCTGAGCGCGGTCCAGAACGCCCTCTTTCCGCCCAGGAGGGGCACGGAGCCGAAGACGCTGATCACGACCTTCGCCTACCCACGTTACGGCCCGGGGCAGCTCTGGGAGTCGGTTCAGGCGCAGGTCGAGGCCGAAGGCGCGAGGGTGCTGCTCGGCAAGAGAATCGTGCGGGTCCGCCATCAGAACGGCGTGATCTCTTCTTTCGAGACCGCGGCCGGGGAGAGTTTTGACGGGGATCACTTCTACTCCACCATGCCACTACGCGACCTGATCTTCGCGCTCGAGCCCGCCGCGCCGCCCGAGATCCTGGCGGCGGCGCGGGCGCTTCGCTACCGCGATTTCCTGATCGTGGCGCTGATGGTCACGAAGCCCGATCTCTTTCCTGACCACTGGATTTACGTCCACGATCCCGCCGTGCAGGTGGGGCGCATTCAGAACTACAAGAACTGGAGCGCCGCCATGATCGGGGAGCCGGGGATGACCTGCCTCGGCCTCGAGTACTTCTGCAACGAGGACGAGCCGCTGTGGAATCTATCGGACGCGGAGCTGGTGACTCTGGCCGCGCGAGAGGTGGGGACCATCGGCCTCGCGAGGACGTCCGAATGCGTCGATGGCGCGGTCGTCCGCATGCGCCGCGCGTACCCGGTCTACGACGGCGAATATCAAGGGCACCGGGCGCGTCTCAAGGCCTACCTCGCCGGCTTCCGGAACCTACAATGCGCCGGGCGAGGCGCGCTTCACTCGTACAACAACCAGGACCATTCGATGATGGCCGCTATCTATTGCGTCCGGAACGTGCTCGAGGGGGCCGGGCTCGATCCCTGGACGATCAACACGGAAGAGGAGTACGCCGAGGAAGGGACGATGAAGAAGACATTTGACGAGCGCCTGGTCCCGACGCGGCCCGCGCGTTGACCTCAGGGGCCGGACGACCGAGGATTCCCTGCCCTGGTATTCTCCGCTGGATGATCTGCGCGGCTTGCCAATCTGACGCTGGCTCTTGAGTGATACGCCGCCCGTCGCCCGACGCGACCACGGCCCTGGGCCTCGCCCTCGCTTGCACTGCGGTCTATGCGCTTTGCGGCGGCGGGCGATTCTTCTCGGTCGACGAAGTCGGGGCCTTTCAGCTTACCCGCCTGTGGCTCGAAGGTGAGCCGATTGCGTCATCGCACGTAACCTGGGCGGGACCCGGTGGACGAGTTTGGAACGTCCAAGGCCCGCTGCTCTCGGTGGCGGCGGTGCCCGGGTATCTCTTCGGCCGCCTGCTCGAGTTGCTCTTGCCGGCGAGCTGGACTGCCGCGATCGCGGGACCGGCGCTCGGTAATATCCGCGGCGTGCTCTGGGGTGGCGAGATGCGCATCGCGGGCGCGTCGCTCACCAACTCCTGGGTGACCGGCGCGGTGGTGGCGCTGCTCTTCTTGTGGCTGCGGAGTCTCGGCATCACGCGTCGCGCGGCGCTCCTGACCGCCGTGGTCGCCGCGTTTGCCACGCTTTTGTGCGCGCACAGCAAGAACCTGTTCAGCCACGGGCTCGAGACACTGGGGTTGCTCGGCGCCGTGCTCGCACTGGGAGCCGCGCGCGCGCGGCCCTCGGTGCGGGCCTTCGCCGTGGCCGGCGCGTGGGCAGCGGCGCTGGTGCTCACGCGGGCGCAGGCGGCGGTGACGCTGCCCGCCCTTGGCGCCTACGCGTGGTGGGCCGCGGGAGCCGAGCGGCGCATCGCGCGCGCCGCCGCCTTCGCGGGCGTGGCCGCGTTGGGCCCGTTGCTCTTCGCCGCCTGGAACCTCTACCGCTTCGGGGCGCTCACCGAGATGGGCTATAGCCCCCTCTATCACTTCTCCTTCAACTTCCTCGAAGCGTCGTATGGTCATCTGTTCAGCGTGGGACGCTCGCTGTTCATCTACAGCCCGCCCGTCGCGCTCGCGCTGCTGGGCTGGCCCGAAGTGCTGCGCCGCCACCGCGCCGAGGGGTTGCTCGTGCTCGGGGCCTGCGGCGGGCTCTTCCTTCTCTATGTGTCTTGGTCGGGCTGGCACGGCGCGTGGTGCTTCGGCAACCGCTTCCTGTTGCCGACGGTGCCACTCTTGCTCGTGGGATTGCCATACGTCCTACCGGGCCACCCGCGGGCGCGTGCCTGCGCGTTGGGCGTCGCCATCGCGGCCGGCCTGGTCGTGCAAACGCTCGGCCTCGCCGTTCACATCGCCTTCATCCATCATGCCTACGGCTACGCGGAGCATCCGGCCCCCCTTCCGTACCTGTTCGTGCCGTCGCAGAGCCAGCTCGCGACCCACGCCGATGCCTTGTGGCGTGGGTACGCGCTCGACCCGTGGCTCCTTCGACTCGCGAGCGACGTGGGGCCGGGCGCGGCCCTCACGCTCGCCCTGCCGCTCGTCCTGGCCGCGGCCGCCGGCGTGATGGTGATGTGTCGTGGGCCGCGGTGGGCGGGCGGGAGAGCCGACGAGGCGCGCGAACCCGTCGCCGCACGTCGACGTCGTCGTGGCCACTCGTGAAGAGCTCCGCCCGGCAACGGCAACGTTCACGCATGGTAGGCGAAGATGCCGCGAGCCAACCCGGGCCACGTGCCGGGCCCGGCGCGTGGCGGCTGGCGTGGGTGGTCGCGCTCCTCGTCGCCGCGATCGTGTTCGCCTCCGTCGCGCCCGAGCTCGCCATCGACGGGCCCGACGTGAACGATTCGGCGCTTCATCTCGGCCTCGCGAAACGCGCGAGCGAGGCGCTCGCCCGCGGCGAGTCGCCGATCGATTTCTGGCACCCGGACGTCGGCCTCGGCTATCCCGTCTTCCATCACTATCAGCACCTGCCGCACCTGACCCTCGTCGCCGTCCATCGCCTGCTCCTCCGCGCCGTGTCGCTCGATGCCATCTATCGCTGGTCGCTCGGCGTCCTCCTCGCGCTCTTTCCCCTGTCGATGTTCGTGGCGATGTGGCGAATGGATTTCGGGCCGGTCGAGGCATGCTGCGCGGCCATGGTGACCCCCCTGGTGTCGACGCCGGGGCTGTACGGCCTTGGCCTCGAGTCCTATCTGTGGCCGGGCCGGGGACTCTACACGCAGCTCTTCGCCGCGGTCCTGGCGCCCCTCGCGTTCGCGGAAGCGTATCGGGCCGTCCGCACGGGACGGCGTCTCGGCCTCGCGGCCGCTTTGATCGCCGCTACCCTCCTCTCGCATCTCGTCTACGGCTACATTGTCTGTCTCTCGACCCTGTCGCTGCTGTTGGGGTCGGGCCACCGGGGTCGTCGGGTGGTCCGTCTCGCCATGATCCTGACGGCGATGGCCCTGGCCACCTCGTATTTCCTGGTCCCCGCCCTCCGCGATTCGGCCTTCGCGAACCACAGCGTCTGGGAAGAGGTGGCGAAGTGGGACTCCTTCGGCGCCCGCGCCGTCCTTTCCGCGCTGGTCCGCGGCGAGCTGCTCGACCACGGTCGATGGCCGGTTCTGACCGCGCTCGCCTTCGCTGGGGTGGGATGGGCGATCTGGCGCGGCCCGCTTCGCGCGCGGCTCGTGGCGGGGCTCGTCGTGGTCTGGACGCTGCTCTATTTCGGGCGCGCGACGTGGGGACGGGTGATCGACGTGTTGCCTTTTGCCAGCGACATCCCCATGCACCGCTTCATAGGCGGGTTCCATCTGTTCGCGATTCCGGTCATCGCGTGCGGGCTGGCCTTCGTGCTGCGGTCGACGCATCCGGAGCGGTCGCGCATCCGCGTCGCGCTGGCCGTGGGCCTGGCTATGATCGTGCTAGCCCCCGCGGCCCGCGAGCGGCTCGCGTACGTGAACCGGGTCGCCGCCATGAAACGCGAGGCGGCGTCCGCGGTCGCTCGAGAGCATCGAGATCTCGCCCCTCTCTTGGAACGGTTGGCTAAGCTCGACAAAGGACGTGCCTATGTCGGGCTCCCGCGCTGGGGTGATCAGTACCTGCGAGCGGGGGCGGTGCCCCTGAGTGCGTTCGCCGTCGAGCGCGGGATCGACACGCTCGGCTTTCTGTGGCACGCGATGACGCTCTCCGGCGATCTGCAGGTGTGGTTCGATCCCGACAACGAGACGCACTACCGCACCTTCGGCGTCCGGTATCCCGTGTTCGACGTGGGCCGCCCCGCGCCCGCGTTCGCGCGGAAGCTGGAAACGTTCGGACGCTATGCGCTCTACGAAGTCGAGAGCGTGTCGTACTTTGGCGTGGCGACGGTGCCCATGGCCGTGGAGGTCACGAAGCGGACGGCCTACAAGGCCAGCGAGGCGTGGCTGTTCAGCGCGCTCCCCGCTGCCCACGTGTTCCCTGCCCTGGCCATCGCCGGCCACGTGCCAGAAGGCGCGACCGTGGTCGAGATGACACCACCGGCGCTCCAGCGCGTGTTCACCGACATGAAGTCGCCGAGCTCCGTGGGCAGGATCGTCCGATCCGCCGATCGGTGGTCGAGCGAGGTCGAGCTCGAGCGTCCGGCCGCCGTCGTGCTGCGCGCCAACTTTCATCCGGGGCTCCTGGCCACGGTGGATGGCCACCCCGTCCCCGTATTTCCCGTCACGCCGGGCTTCGCCGCGGTCTCCGTGCCCGCCGGCGCGCACGCCGTCCACTTCTGGTACGTGCCGTCCACGCACTGGCCATGGATGATGCTCGGCGCGCTCGCCGTGCTGCTCGTCGATCGGGCCGCTGTGAGGATGCGCATCTCCGGGGTAGACGCTTGATGTAGCTTTTGCTCTGGGCGATCATGGCCCGACGTGAGCTTCGAGTGCCGTGGCGCCGTGACTTTCAACGCTCGGGAGATGTGACGCGATGAGGAAGCTTGTCTTGGCCTGGACTGTCGTTGCGTTGTTGATGCCGCTCCCGCTCGAGGCCGCCCCGGGGCCGGCGTATCTGCCGCCCGAGGCAGATGACTTTCGCGCGATCCTCGCCGACCCACCGGCCAAGGGTTCGGAAGAGACCAGGCGCGAGATCGAGATCGTCCTTCGCGAGCAGAGCCGTCGCACGGCTGCGGATGTCGCTCGAATTCAAGCCGAGGCGACCCGCATGGTCACCGCGTTTGCGGAAGTCCTCGGGCCAAAATTGACGGCACGAGATCTACCCTTGACGTTTGCCCTGATTCGCGACGTGGGGAACGATACGGGCGAACGCATCGAGGAGTCCAAGCTGGTCTGGAATCGCTCGCGGCCTTACGAGGACGATGCCAGGGTCAAGCCTTCGATTGCTCTGCCCACGGGATCCTCGTATCCCGCCGCTATCGCCGTTAGCGCACGGATCTATGCCGTCGTCCTGGGGGAGTTGTTTCCAGAAAAGCGCTCGGAGCTGCTGGCCCGGGGTTGGCTCATAGGGTGGGGCCGCCTGATGGCGGGTGTCCACTACCCGAGTGATGTTTCGGCGGCTCTCACACTCGGGGACTATTTTGCTCAGCGACTGCTTTCCTCGCCCAGCTTTCGCGCCGACCTCGCGAAAGCCAAAGCGGAATGCCAGCGGGTCTTCGCTCCGCCCTCCGCTCGGCCCTGACCTTCAGGCGTGAGGGGCCTTCACTGCCCGCCGGTCATCCGCTGCCCGCAGCCGGGTTCTCCGGGTTGACCGGCGCGGGCGAGCCCTTCTCCGCCGGCGCCGTCTTCATCGACCCCGTGACCGCCGACAGGAGGCGGTCGATGGCCGTGAACAGAAGCTCCACGCTGTAGCCGCCGAGAAAGGCGAGAACGGCGGGGGTGATGCCGCCGGGGACGGTGGAGCCGTCGCGAACCAGCAACCACTGGAGCGTGATACCGCTCAGCATGCCGAGAAAGATCCTGACGATGAACTCTCCGCCCCGCCGGGCATCGTAGCTACGGCGCACCATCTGCGCGTAAATGGTGCGCAGGATGTACGCGCACGTGCCGAGCGCACCGTACATGAGGGGCAGGAAGAAGCCGCCGATCATGTTGGCGATGGGGACGATCACGTTCCTCAACTCCGCCCAGTCGACGAACGGGGTGATCCGGCCCAGGGTGTCGTAACCCTTGGCGATCTTCTCCTCGAGTCCGAGCTGCTGCTCTCTCAGACGGCTGAGGCGCGAGTCGAGCTCTTCGCGTTGCTTGGTCAGGCCAGCCTTGACGATCCCCCGAGCCTGGTTCGGCTGAGGCTGCTCGGTGTCCAGCGCCTTGAGCTGCTCATCCAGTCCCTGCAGGGCCAGCTTCCCCGCCCGCATCTCCTCGCGCACCTTGAGTACTTCCTCCTGGCTCGAGATGACAGCGGCGATGAACGTCCGGATTCCCTCGCCGATCCCGATGGTCACGAGCAGGCAGATGGCGAGGAAGCCGAAGAGGAAGGAGGCGAACTGGGCCGCCGACATCGTCTGAACCCGAAAGACGCGCGCCAGCCAGGCGTCACTCTGGTAGTGTCGGCTCGTCGCCCGGAGCGTCGCGGCCGTGACAGGAGCCACCAGGACCGCGAGCCGGGCGTAGGCATTCAGAAACTTGCTCTCGGCCTCAGCGCTGACTGGTTGACCCGCCGTCACCGCCTCACGGAGCCGGATGATCGGGTCCCGGAGCTCGGCACCGATGTTCTGCCCGCTCACCACGGCATGATAGAGGAGCGCGCTCGCGTCGGTCACGAGCTCGGCGAGGGACTTCACACCCTCATCGCCCTGCGTGCCGCGCTTGGCGGCGGCGATTCTTATTCTCACTTCGTCACCCGGAGCCTGAACGCGCAGGTGTCGTCCTTCAGGCAAACGCGATCGGCTCCATATCCCACCTCGGCGATCCAGTTCCCCGCGGGCAGGACAACGGGAATGGCCACTCGCGGGGGCTGAGGCTCCTGCGCGACGACCTGATCCATCTTCAGGTCGTCGCGCAGAATCGGGCCACTTCCCGGGTCGAAGTACCAGTACACGCTTACCTTGAGATCTGGATCGACGGTCGTCAGCTGCTTCAGGCACGAACCGGGACAGTCCAGCTCGAGCCAGAACCAGACGGGCTCTCCCGCCTTGGACGCCGTCATGCGGAACAGAGGCGGACCGGTCGTCTTGTTGGTGAAGGCGGCCGTGCGGAGCTGGAGCGGGGGGCCGTCTCGGCCGGGGCCTCTGAGCTCCGGCCCTTCCGCCGGGGTGGCTCGCGGACCACACGGGCACGAGGACGTGAGGTTCCCCTTGCAGCACTGGACACGACCTCCCCGGCATCCGCAGACACCTCCGCCGAAGTGGCAGCACCCACCCTGATCGGCCGCCGCCGCGACGCCCGCGGCGAGGGAGAAGGGAGCACAGGCAAGCGTCCACGGGTGCGAGTCGCCTGCGGCGAGACGATGCCCCCCCCAGGTCGACATGGCAGCCAAGCTGATGGGAAGCGCCGAGGCGAGAATGACGAGCACGGCTCGGAGTGCAAATCGCATCGCAGCACCTCCCGCCTTGGGACACCAGCACTTCAGGGCGTGGCGAAGGTCCGATCGCTGATCTGCTTGTGGGCCGACTGTATCGCTGTCGCCCCGAGCGAGTCAAGCAATCGACCTGCCACGATACGAAGCAGATGAGCTCCTTCGGGCGGGCCGCCCTTGTTCCAATTGCGCGGGCCGGCCTATGATGCGTCACCATGCGGGCCGGCTCGGTCGCCCTCACGCTCTCGCTCGTCATCGCCCTGCTCGGAGGCTGCGCGGGGCCGAGCGAGCGCTTCGCCGCGCGGGCCTCGGCGCTCGGCTTCGGCGCCGCGCGCGTGGAGGGCGAGGGCTTCGCTCACGTCGTGTACCGCCCCGCGGGGCTGCGGCCGGACGGAGGCCGTGTCCTCCACATCTATCTCGACGGCGACGGCACGCCATGGGAGCGCGGCCGGCCCGCCCCTGACCCCACACCGCGTGAGCCGCTCGTGCCTCGGCCGGCCGTGCTACCACGGCCTCGCGATGACGCCGCCCTGCGTGCCCGCCCTCTGGACCGACGCGCGCTACTCCGAGGCCGTCGTGGCGAGCCTGGCCGCGGCGGGCCGGCGGCTGCTCACGATGACCGGCCACAAGGAGATCGTCTGGCTCGGCTACAGCGGCGGAGGCACCCTCGCGATGCTTCTTGCCGCGCGCATGCCCGAGACGGCGGGCGTGGTCACGGTGGCGGCCAATCTCGACGTGGAGGGCTGGGCGGAGCTGCACGGCCAGTCGAGGCTAGCCGGCTCGCTCAGCCCCGCGCGGCGACCGCCGCTACCGGCGCGGATCTACCAGCGCCACTATGCGGGAGGCCGCGACCGAGTGGTGCCGCCCGGAATCGTCGCGGGCGGGGAGATCCTGCCGGAAACGCTCAGGGTGATCCCTGAGTACGACCACACGTGCTGCTGGGTGGAGCTGTGGCCGCGCGTGCTCGAGGAGGTCGAGCGGGCCGCAGGGGCCCTTCGCTAGAAGGCGATCCGGAAGCCGCCGTTCGCCGTGTAGGCCTGGCGGTCGCTGTAGCCCACCAGCGCGCGGAAGGCCAAAAAGACCTGCATGCCCTTCGGGAGGACCAGCACCACGCCCGTGCCCACGTTGGCGTAGTTGCGGTCGGGCGGGTCGGTCTGGAAGCGGAGCTTCGTCTGGCCGAGGTCCTCGCGGAAGCGGAAGTAGATCACCCGCTGGTTGTCGAAGAACTCGTGGACCCACTCCGCGGTGAGCTGGGGCACGAAGATGCCGACGGACGTGCTGAACGCGTAGGACAGGAAGGCGCCCACGGTGCTCGTCAGCGACTCGCGATGCTGGTCGTCGTAGGCCAGCTGGAGCCCCGTGTCCAAATGTCGCGGGCTCAGGTTGCGCTCGTTGAAGGCGTCGATGTGGTTGGTGCTGTAGTTGATCCCGACGCGCGGGCCCACCGTGAGGGCGCCAAAGATGAAGTCGTAGCCGGCCTGGACGCTCGTGCGGAACTCGTTCCCGGTGGTGTCGCCCTTGACGAAACCATCGACCCCGATTCCGAAGGTCGGGGACGAGAAGTTCGCCCGGCGCACGATATCGTAGTCGCGGCGGGTGAAGCCTACGGTGCCGTCCACGAACAGGTTGGGCAGGGGGGTGACGCTGCCGTACAAGGTGACCCCGTAGGCGTCCGTGGTGAAGTTGCCGTTGTTGCCGTTGAAGTCGCCGTGGGTGTTCAAGTAGGAGAAGGCGAGTCCCGCGGTGACCGATGGCAGCACGCGGTAGTCCGCCCCGACGGTCACGCCCCCGGCGTCGGAGGAGAACCCCTGCTCGAAGCGCGTTACGTCCTTCCGGACCCAGTCCCCCTCGGCGCTGACAAACACGCCGAGCTTCCCCATCTGGGCGCCCGGGTCGGCGCTGGCCCCGAGCACGCCGCCCCCGGCGCCGGCCTGTCGCAACTCTTCCAGGCGGAGCCGGATCCGCCGCTCATCCGCCCCCTGCTGTCGCACGGTCTGCGTGGCGATCGAGGCGCCGGCGGCTGAGGTCGTGGCCCCCGCGGGGCCCGAGGCGAGGCAGAGCGAGTCGAGGCCCCCTCGTTTGGGGCCAGCGAGCCCGTCGCACGAATTGTCGAGGGCCTTCTGGATCGCGTCGCTGAACCTCTGGGCATGGGCCTCGGAGCGAGGCTCCGTCAGGACCAGGGCCACCACCGCCAGCCCGACCACAACGGCCCACACCCTCCCGCCCGGCCCTCTCCGCGCGCTCTGCCTCATGCTGTATCCTCCCCCGTCAGCTTTTAGCACAAACGCGTCGGAAATTGAATCTCTATTGTGAGACGGGGCGCCGGCCCCCAGGCTGGGCACCCAGCCGGCATCAGTTGCTGGCGCGGACGAAGAAGAAGTCGCCAGCCTCGTGGCCGGCGAACTTGATGGGCGCGTACTCGGGCACCTGCTGGATGTCGGACCGCTGGGCCGTCGCCGCCACGCGGACCTGGAGGAAGCCGAACATCTCCTGGCCGGGCAGCACGCCGACATTGGTCCGGAGCAGCTCGATGAAGGACTGGGCAAAGGCAGAGTGGGCGCCGCCCGCCGAGTCGAGCACGGGCTCCACACCACCCGAGGTCATGACCATGCGCGAGCGCTTGTGCGCCATGAGCTGGATCACCTTGAGGCGCTCCTCCTCGCTCGCTCCCCCCTCGAGCCGGCCCAGGGACGAGCGCGTGAGCGTGCCCGCGTAGCAGGAGTCGGCGACCACGAGAAGCTGCTGGACGGACATGGAGTTCAGGATGTCCGTCACCGCGACGTTGGAGATCCAGTTCGCGGTACTGGCGGGCTCGGCGTCAACGGGCAGCCAGTGGCCGCGCTGGTTCTTCGCGTCCAGCTCGCCGTGGCCCGCGTAGTAGATGAGGAGGTTGTCCTTGTCGGTCAGGCGCTCCCGGAGCCCGTTCAGGGCGGAGAGCATCTGGTAGCGGTCGGCGTCCAGCAGGAGCGTGACGCGGAAGCCGTAGTTGCTCTCGAGGATGCGGGCGATCTCGCGCGCGTCGTTGACCGCGGTGCGGAGCTGGCGGAGATGGCGGTAGCTGTTGTTGCCGATCACCAGCGCGTGATAGGTGCCGAACCCTACCCCGGCCTTGGGCTTGGGCAGGCCGACCTGGGGCGGTTTCCCCTCAGTGACGGCCCGTGTCCCCGGCGATGCTGCTGCCGTCTGCTGCCAGAGGCGGCCCAGCTCGGCGCGGAGGGTGCCCTGGTCCTTCTCGGATCGCGCGAGGCGGGCACGGAGATCGGCCAGCTCGCGGTCCTTGGTGGCCAGGCGCGTCTCGCCCTCGCCCACGGACTTCTCGAGCTCGCGCTGTCGTGCCGTCCCCGCCTGCTCGCTACGCCGCGAGGCCTCGAGGTCCTGGCGCATCTTGGCCACCTGGCCGCGCTCGGTCTCGGTCTCGCGGCCACGCTCGGCCGTGTTCTTCTTGAGCCCTTCCAGCTC
>VAYJ01000008.1 GCA_005888465.1 Actinomycetota bacterium | reverse complement strand
CCACTTCCGAGATCATCGCATTTCTTTCGTCAACGTCCCTCTTGCGTGGACTGGATGAGCCTGCTCTCAGGGCGATCGCCGCGGAGCTCGAGTACGTCTATCTCTCCGGCGGAGAGACGCTCATGCGCGAGGGAGAGATCGGTGACGCTCTCTACGTTCTCCTGAATGGACGCCTGCGGATCGTGGCCAGTCGCCCAGGGAAGGATGAAAACGTCGTCAATGAGATAGGTCCGGGCGAGACCGTGGGGGAAATGGCCATTCTGACCGGTGAGCCGCGGTCGGCCACCGTTCGCACGATCCGCGACTGCGCGCTGGTGAAGTTCTCGAAGGCAGCATTCGATGATCTCGTCGAAAAGTATCCGAAGACAATGATGCAGCTGGCCAGGCTGATCGTACTGCGTTTCCAGGAGATGGTCCGCTCACCGCGCTTCGAGACGGAGCCGGCCACGATTGTCCTCGTCCCCGCGAGTGAGGACGCGCCGCTGACGGACGTGGCGCGCCACCTCGTGGCGACGTTGGGAGCCATGGGAACCACTTTGCACGTCCACCGTCAATTGGTGGACGACTGCCTGGGAAGAGGTGTGGCCCAACTTCCTTCAGATCACGAGGAGAACAGCCGGATCGTCGGGTGGCTCAGCGAGCAGGAAGGACGTCACAAGTTTGTGGTGTATGAGCCTGACACCTGGCCGTCGCCATGGGCGGCTCGATGCCTTCGTCAGGCGGATCGCATTCTGCTCGTCGGCCGGGCTGACTCGCCGCCCGCCTTGAGTCGTTTCGAGTCCGATGCGCTCGGCTCTGGTCTGACAAGCGCTGCCACCGAGCTTGTCCTGGTGCACTCGCAGGGGACTACACGACCCACGGGCACCCGGGGGTCGCTGGCGAAGCGGCGCGTCACGACCCATCATCACGTTCGCCACGGATCGGACGCCGACATGCGCCATCTCGTTCGACGCTTGACGGGGCGCTCGATTGGCCTCGTCCTGAGCGGGGGCGGCGCCCGCGGCCTCGCCCACATCGGTGTCGTCCGGGCCCTGGAAGAGTCCGCCGTTCCCATCGACGTCGTGGGCGGTACCAGCATGGGAGGGATCATCGCCGGTATGTACGCGCTGGGATACGATTCTCGCTCGATGCTCGATCTCAGCCGGAGAGGATTCGTCAAGATGGGGGTCCAGCCGCTGATGGACTATACCCCGCCAATCGTGTCCCTATTGAATGGACGGCGCGCTGCCGCCGTCGTCAAGATGCTCGCCGCCGACACGCAGATTGAAGATCTGTGGGTCAAGTATTTTTGCGTATCGACGAATCTCACGCGCGCCGAGGGCCTCGTGCACGAAGACGGGCCCTTGTACAAATGGCTCCTGGCCACGGCCAGTCTGCCCGGATATTACCCGCCCATCCCGGTCGATGGCGACCTGCTGGTGGATGGGGGCCTCCTCAACCTTCTTCCCGCTGACGTCATGAGGCGCTTGGGCGTGGGCACGATCATCGGTGTCGACGTCACCGTGCGGCAAGACTTGAGAACGGACATGACGTACCAGGACTACTTGTCAGGCTGGCCATTGCTCTGGGCGCGGCTGAACCCTTTCGCGCGGAAGCCTCGCATCCCGAATATCTTCGGGATCCTCTCGCGCGCGGTCACGGTGAACGGCATTTACCACCTGGAGTCCGTCAAGCAAAGCGTTGATCTCTATCTTCACGTGCCTGTGGAGCAGTTCGAGCTGGGCGACTGGCGGTCGCTCGACAGAATTGTCGAGATCGGCTATGAATCCGCTCGCGAGAAGATTGCCGGCTGGGCCGCGTCGCCACCCGAGCGGC
Organism: Actinomycetota bacterium; assembly: GCA_005888465.1. Taxonomy (GTDB): domain Bacteria; phylum Actinomycetota; class UBA4738; order UBA4738; family UBA4738; genus AC-55. Next base: position 6,668 of record VAYJ01000008.1, on the reverse strand, counting down.
GGCTGCCTTCTATGTCCCGGCTCGCTTAACGGCGGCGATCCTCTCCCTCCGCCGCCGTCTTCGCCGCGCGATAGGCCTTCTCGGCTTCGACGAAGAGAATCTGGGCCTGACCAAACTCTCCCTGCTTGAGGGCGTCCTCGGCCTTGCCCTGGGCGGAGCTGGCCTTGGCCCAGAGGGCAGGCGCCCGCCGAGGCGCGTCGACCAGCTCGGCGGCTCGACGGGCGTCCGCGGCCTGGCTCGCGACCACCCGGGTCTCGATCAATGTCTTCGTCAGGGCCGCCGTCCGGCTCGCCTCCGCCCTCGCGAGACCATATCCCTCCAGGGCTTCACGGTATCGCTGCTGCGCCTTCGCCATGTCCTGCTGGTCCAGGGCGGCGTCGCCCTCGCGCATTTTCTGTGCGGCGGCGGCGAACTCCGAGGGCGCGAGGCGGTCGGTATCCGCGCGCGCGGCCTCGTCGCGTGCGGCCAGTACCTGCTTGCGGAGTCCGTCGACAGCGGTACGGGCGGCCGGGGGCTCGGGCGACTGAGCGATCGGCCGCGGAGGGCTTGTCGGCGCCACGGGCGCCTGAGGCGCGGCGGGCTCGGCCGGCCGAGTGACCGGGCGCGCCACGCCGGCCTGGGGTTCGGGAGGCGAAACCAGCGGCGGCCCTCCAGACGGCCGGAAGAAGATCACCAGGACCGAGGCGACGATCACGATGGCTGCGACCCCTCCGAGAACGATGGCCGCCGCTTTCGTCCCGAAAGGCCGCGGCCGTCGCCCCGAAGCCGTCGGCAGATCGTGGGCGCGTGTCCGGTCGCGCCTCGACCCGATGTCGCCGGCTCCTGACGTCGCCGCGAACGGTTGAGTTGCCGCGGCGCTTCCCGTCACGGCGGGCGCCTCACGTGGAATCGCGGGCCCGCGCCCCGTTGCGTCGGGAATCTTTTGGGCAGGCTCCACGGAGGAAACGGCCCGGTCTCTCGCTTGGGGCTCGGCGACCGTGGTGGGAGCGGCAGGGGCTGGAGCGGTCGTGTTGCCCTGGCCGTCACCGGCCACCTCGTGATCCGCGGGCTCGGCGCCAGCCGCCGCGGCCTCGACCTGGCGCAGCCTCTTCTCGGCCTGCTCACGCAGCTCCTCCGCCGCCGGGTGGCCGGGTCTCAGGGCCACGACCACGGCCAGTTGGCGCAGACACGCGGCGACATCGCCGGACTCGAGAGACCGCCTCGCGTCGCTCATCATGGCCTCGACGCGGCGGGCTTCGGCATCCGCCGCGACGCTGGCCATCTGCGCGGCCGCCGTAAACTGACGTCGCGCCTCGGCGAAGGTCGAGCTCGCGAGAGCGTACTCCCGGCGGTTGAACGCGGCGGTCGCCTGCGCCTCCGTGTTCTCCGCCGCCCGCAACGATTCCGCGGCGTATTTGGAAGCATGCGCCTGGGTGGCCGCTCGCCACGCGAGGGCGGCCGCCTGGCGACCCTTCTCCGCTTCGGCGCGCGCGATGTCGAGGGTTCGAATGACTTCACGCGCACGCTCCTCGGCGCGGCTGTACAGGGCTACCGCTTGAGCGAAGGCCGGGCCCGCGTCGGTGTAGGTCTCTCGCGCGAAGGCCGCCTCGCCGGACGCGGCGCTCGCCTCGGCGTCTTTCCAGTCGGAGGGGGCATGTGATGCCGCGTCAGCCGCCAGAGCGCTGCGACGGCGCTCTGCCAGGGTCAGCCGAGCCTGCTCGACCTGATCACGCTGGTGACCCACCGTCTCCCCGGCCTGGCTCTCCGCCTGGTGATAGAGAGCCGTCGCGGCATCGAAGGTCTCGGCGCCCTCGGCATACTGCTCCCGTGCGAGGGCCGCCTGGGCTTCCGCAGATTTTGCCGAGGCCTCGTTCCAGAGGGCGGGCGCGTGACGCTCGGCCTCCGCCGCCGCGGCCCTCCGCTGGCCCTCCGCCGCTCGATCGCCCGCCTCCTCCGCGCGCGCGCGCTCGCGCCGGCCACGCCGAACCTCCCGGGCCTGGCTCTCCGCCTGCTTGTAGAGAGCCGTCGCGGCGTCGAACATCTCGGCGCCCTTGTCATACTGCTCTCGTGCGAGGGTGGCCCGGGCTTCCGCCCATTTCGCCGAGGCCTCGTTCCAGAGCGCGGGCGCATGACGCTCGGCGTCCGCCGCCGCCGCGCTTCGCTGGCCCTGCGCCGCTCGATCGCGCGCTTCGTCGGCGCGCGTGCGCTCGCGCAGGCGGGCCTCGCCCGCGGCCTGGCGCAGCCGGTCGATCTCCCGAGCCGCCTCGGCAGTGGGAGGGATCTCGGCAGCCTGCTTGAGAATCTCCAGACACCGGGCGTAGCCCCCTTCGTCCAGCGCCGCGCGCGCGCTTCGAATGAGCTCGGCAGCGACCTGCTGGCGTTGCTCGTCGGCGTCCGTCATCCTCGTTGGCTTTTTGCGGAAGTGGGCGGGCGAAAACGGGCTGATGGAGCGTCACACGACTTCACGTAGGGCCTCCCTATTGCCTCGCCCTGATCTTGACGCATCGCACGGTCCTGCGGTAGAGCTTCGCTCCACCGCCACCGAGTCCGCGTGGATTGTAATGGCGGCGACCGATCTGGAGCAAACTTGGCTCCACCTCGCTCGCCAGGTCAGCTCGAGCGAGCTTGAACCGCCTGGAGCCCGTCGTAGGCCGCGTACTTGTAGGTCTCGCCGAAGGTCGGGTAGTTGAAGACCACGTCGATGAACGTGTCGATGGTGCCGCCGGCGTGGAGCACCATGAGCCCCACGTGGACGAGCTCGGACGCGCTCTCGCCGATGATGTGCACGCCGAGCAGGCGCTTGTCGGGGTAGCGAAACACGAGCTTGAGCTGACCGCCGAGGTCGCCCGTGATCTGGCCACGCGCGTTCTCCCGGTACTGGGCCCGCCCCACGCAGTAGTCGATGCCCTTCTCGCGGCAGCTCTCCTCGGTCTCGCCGGCCATGGCGAGCTCGGGGATCGTGTAGATGGCGAGCGGGAAGATGGGGGCCACGCGGGTCTTGTACTTGAGGTCGAAGGCGTGGACCATGGCGACCCGCGCCTGCTCCATCGAGGTCGCGCAGAGGGCGGGGAAGCCGATGACGTCACCGGCGGCGTAGATGTGCGGGATGGCCGTCTGATAGTGCTCGTTGACGGCGAGATGGCCCCGCTCGTCGACGGGAAGGCCGATGTGGTCGAGACCCATCCCGACCGTGTTGCCGAGGCGCCCCGCCGCGACGAGGACGCTCTCCGCGCTCACCTTGCCGCCGCTTTTCAGGCTGAGACTCACGGCGTCGGGCTCCGGCTCGTAGAGGACGACGTTGTCTCTCAGCCGGACGTCGATGCCCAGCAGCTCCATCTGGAGCCGTAGGCGGCCCGAGAACTCCGCGTCCAGGAAGCCCAGGAGCCGATCGCGACCGTCGATCAGGGTCACCCCCATACCCAGCGCGGCGAAGATGGTTGCGTATTCGCAGCCGATGACTCCGCCCCCCACGATGGCCATCGTCCGGGGCATCAGCCGCATCGAGGACAGGACGGTGTCGGAGTCGTAGATGCGGGGGTCCTCGAATGGAATGCCCTCGGCACGGCTGGGGACGGATCCGGTGGCGATGAGGATGACGTCTCCCTCCACGTCGCGAGCGGTGCCGCCCCCAGGCGCCGTCACCCGCACGGTATGCGGATCCTGGAACTGTGCGCTGCCGTGGACCAGCTCGATCTTGTGCCGGTCGATGTTCGCCCGGACCACTTCGCGCAGCGCGCGCGAGACCTCGTGGCGGCGGTACATGAAATCCGGGACCTCCAGCGTGTCCTTGATCGAGTAGTCGATGCCGTAGAGCCCGCGCTGGGTCAGGCCCGAGAAGTAGAGGGCGGTCTCGCGGAGGGTCTTGGACGGGATGGTTCCCGTGTTGACGCCGGCGCCCCCGACATCGGGACTCGCCTCGATCAGGGCCACGCGCTTGCCGAAGTACGCCGCCTGGGCTCCGCCCTTCTCGCCCGCCGGCCCCGCGCCGATGACCACGAGGTCGTAGTGGCTCAACGCATCCCACGTCCGGAGCCGGCGGCGGATCCTACCGCGCCCATCTCAACCCCGGCCCCACCCGGTGTCCACGACCCGCTCAGGGGCGGAGCCCGAGCTTTTCGCCGAAGAACTGGATGGGGTTCACGCGAATGGCCGCGTTGTGCGGACAGGCATAGACGCAGGCCGGCTCGCCGAAGTCCGCGCTCAGATCGCAGGTGGTCGCCTTCTCGGTCACGGCCGCGCGTCGGTGGCCGTCCTTGTGATCGTCCGTCTCGATGGTGAACGGCTGCATGTTGATGTTGCCGTACGGGCACGACTCGGCGCAGAGGCCGCACCCGATGCACCAGTCCTCGATCACGATCTCCAGAGAGGCGCGGCGGCGGATCGAGCCCACCGGACACCCGACCATGCAGAGGGGATCGCGACAGGATCGGCACGACGTGGCCACGAGGTACTTGTCGTAGCGCAGGCCATCCCTGACCAGCCGCGTGACCCCCGCGTGCGAGTCCGCGCAGGCGCGGACGCACAGGTCACAGCGCGTGCAGCGCTCGAGGTCGATGAGGAGCAGGTTCTGGGCTTCCATCAATCCCTGACCGAGGAACTCGTCGATGGGGGCGCGCGTCGCCTCCGCGCGGGCCTCGTTCGACTGCTGGCGCTCGCGGGCCGCCTCGGCCAGGCGCTCGGCAACGGGGGGAAACCGCTGCAGCATGTCACGAAATTCCTCGGCCCCGATCTTGACCAGCTCGACGTGGTCGAGCGCGGTGCAGGTGGCGATGCGGCGGCCGTCGTCCTCCAGGAGTCCGATCTCCCCGAAATACGAGCCGCGGGCCTGATAGGCGACCACGAGGTCGCCGCCGGGAAATGACTTGGTGACCTTGACGAAGCCGATGCGGACCAGGTAGAAGCTCTCGGCGGGGTCGCCCTGGCGAAAGATGACCTGACCGGGCTCGAAGCGCACCAGCTCGATGCGCGTGGCAAGCTGGCGCAGGAAGTCGTCGCTGACGCCGTCGAAGATCGGCACGGATCGGAGATGGGTGTCGAGGGCGCGCTGCCGGTACGTCTCGTCGAGCTGGGCCTTGAAGCGCCGGTTTCTCTGCAGCACGCTGAGGACGTTGCGGAGCATCTCGAGGACGACGGTCTCTTCGACCGCCCGCACGGTGGCGGACCGCGGATAGAGGCTCATGCACGTCATTTCACCGAAGAGGTCACCCGGCCCCAGCTGCGCGATGGGATTGTCGTACTCCAGATCGATGGGCGCATCGATCGGGATCAATCGACGGGGGCTGTCCTCCCGGGGATCGTCGTCGCTCGACACGAGGGCGCTGAGTCGCTGGAAGAAGTGCGCCACGCCCCCGCCGCCTTTTCGCGCCCGGTCCTTGACGTGAGCGATGGGGGTCTCGATGAAGATGTCGACCTTGCCGCTCAGGATGTAGAAGGCCGTCGATCCGTACTCGCCCTCGCGGCAGATGATTTCGCCCGGCGCATACGTCCGTCGCACCACGGCGCCACGATTCAGCTCGAGGAATGTCCCCGATACCCCTCGGAACATGGGCAGGGCCAGCAGCTCGTCGGCGTCGAGGGAGGTGCCCACCGGCAGCTCGACGTCGTGGACGAGCTTGTTCGTCAAGGCTCCCGTCGGACAGGAGACCATGCATTCGCCGCACGACACGCACGAGGAGTCGGCCATCGGCTGGTCGAGGTCGAAGGCGATCCCCGCCTCGGGCCCTTTCCCGGTCCGCCCGATGACGAAGTTCTCCTTGATGTCGCTGCAGGCCCGGATGCACCGATCACAGAGGATGCAGGCGGAGTGGTCGACGTGGATGATGACCGACGAGTCGTCCGACACGCGCGGGGCCGGGCGCGGGGCGAAGCGCGACGCGGTCACGCCCTCGCGCGCGGCCAGAGTTTCGAGCTCGCAGTCGTGCGTCGCCGCGTGTCGAATGCATGGGGTGGGATGCTCGGCGAGGAGCAGCTCGACGAGGGTGGCCCGGGCCTTCCGCACGCGGTCGGAGCTCGTCTGGACGACCATGCCGTCTTCCGCGGGCCTGATGCACGCGGCTTGCAACACGCGGGCGCCCGCCACGTCCACGGTACAGACCCGGCAGACACCCACCGGGGCCATCTGAGGAGCGTGACACAGCACGGGGATCTCGATCCCCAGACCGCGCGCCGCATCATAGATCGTCGTCCCTGCGGGCACATTCACCGCTTGACCGTCGATCGTGAGCTGGATCGAATCGCTCGTCATGGTCGTGCCCACACGTTAGCCGAGGAGTTCTCGGCGAGTCAAGGATCGGGCGACGAGTCGAGTCATCGAGAACCGCTCCTCCGAAGGCGCTCGATCGTGAAGGGGCCGTTCAGGTCCCGCTCCTTGCTCTTGTCGTGGTGGAGGTGACACTCGACGCAGCCGGCGCGCGCACCCCCCGCGCTCCGATGGCATTCGCGGCAGACTTTCACGGAGGGCAGGAGGACGTCGGTCGTCTCCTTGCTCGTGCTCGCGTTGTGACACTCCGTGCAGACGATCGGCCGATGGACGCCGTGATCGAAGATGCTGTGCGGGAGCCACCGGACGGGTATGGCCGGGGGCGCGATCTCGGGCAGCTGCCCGGTCGCGACGGTCATGGTGTGGCACTCCTGGCACTCCTTGAACGCGGAGCTCTCGAACTTCGCCACCCACTCGAGGGCGGAGCCGG
>VAYJ01000007.1 GCA_005888465.1 Actinomycetota bacterium | reverse complement strand
GCTTGAGGGCCGCGCACTGCCTGCGCAGGGTCCGGGCGGCCGGTGATGTCGCCGCGCCCCCGGGGGAGCCCGCCCGGCATTTCTCGAAGGCCTCGGACACCGTCGTGCGCAGGAAGGCGTGCACGAGGATCGGCCGGTCGTGCGGCACCGGGGGAAACGCCGCATCGAAGTCGAGCGAATGACAGGCGACGCAGTGGCGCGGGTAGGCGATGGGCTTCATCTGCGCGCGCCGGTCGTCCGTCTCGTGACAGTACGTGCACCCGAGGGCCAGCCCCTTGTCGCTCCGGACGAGTCCGCGCATGTCCGGCAGCTTTTCCACCCCTCGGAGGTCGGTCTGGAGGTGTGTCTCGTGGTTGAGCCTGATCTGGCTGGTATCCTTCAGCTCGGCAGTCTGATCGAGGCGA
>VAYJ01000279.1 GCA_005888465.1 Actinomycetota bacterium | reverse complement strand
TCCTGCTACTTCACACCGCGTGGTTCCGCAAGTGTCTCCCATTGCTGGGGCAAGCTGACGACGACGTCGCGAGCCGCCTGGAAGCCTCGATCGCGGAGCGCGTGTGCCCCGGACGCGGCCTGGCGATCATGGAGGGCGGAGCTGCGGAGGTCCAGCATGGCCGCTGACCTGCGCTTTTCGTCGTGGGGCGGGGTGGACTCGAACCACCGACCGGCGGATTATGAGTCCGCTGCTCTGACCAACTGAGCTACCGCCCCGGCTCGTGACCATCATCACTGCTCACGCGCCGATGGGCCAGCCCCTGCGGTCTCCTTCCCCCCATCGTTTGACCTATCCCCCACCTGGTGAAACTGGACCTATGGGGGATTCGTCCGCGGCGACGGTCACCGATATAGGAGGAAGAGCGGGGGGGACTCGATGCGGAGGATCCAGATCGATCCGAAGGCCAAACGCCATCGCGACGACCGCGCCCCCGTCCCGCCGCTCGATCCCCGCGACCCGGACATCCTCCGTGTGAAGCGGGCCTCGGAGACGACTTCCCGGTTCCGTCCGCGCCCGTAGCTCCGGGGGTGGGACTCGAACCCACAACCATCGGCTTAACAGGCCGCCGCTCTGCCGGTTGAGCTACCCCGGATTGTCGGCCCGGACGGGCCGGCGGCCAGTGTAACAGCGGCCCTTCGCGATCCCCGGCGTCCGAGCGGGGTCGGGTATCCTTCGCCCGACCCGGGCGCCGCGCCCGCGTCGGAAGGTGACGATGGCCCAGGAGGAACCGCCCGCGACCGCAGCGGCGATGCCGCCCTGGATCAACCGGCTGATCATTACGATCATCCTGTGGGCGGCGCTCGCGCTCCTCGCCTATTCGGCCCTGCGGGAGCTTCGCGGACTCGTCTCCAACCTGGTGATCGCACTCTTCCTCTCGTTCGCGCTCGAGCCCGCCGTGAACTGGCTCCACAGGCACGGCTGGCGCCGAGGGCTCGCGACGGGGGCGGTGCTCTTCTCGCTCTTTGTGACCGGTCTCATCCTGATCGGACTGATGATCCCGATCCTCGTCAAGGAGATCGGACAGTTCATCCAGGCCGTGCCGGGTTGGCTCGACCGCCTCAGCCGGTTCACGAAGAAGTGCTGCAACGCCGACATTTCCACTGCGCACCTCACCCAGCAGCTGCAGGGCGCGAAGTCGGATGTCACGAAGTTCGCCGCGAACATCGCGGGCAACCTGCTGGGCTTCGGCGTGAAGGTGCTCTCCGCTGTCTTCAACTTGCTCACGATCGGCCTGTTCACGTTCTACTTCGTGACGGACGGCCCCAGGATCCGTCGTTCGATCTGCTCGCTGCTTCCCCCGCAGCGCCAGCGCGAGGTCCTGTGGGCCTGGGAGACCGCGATCGACAAGACCGGCGGGTATTTCTACTCGCGGCTGCTGCTCGCGATCATCAACGGGAGCCTCATGTTCGTGGTGCTCCTCGTGCTGGGCGTGCCGTTCGCGCTGCCGCTCGCGGTCTTCGAGGGCCTCGTCGCGGAGTTCATCCCCATCTTCGGCACGTACCTCGCGGGCGCCGCGCCCATCCTCGTGGCGCTCGCTGATAAGCCGATCAATGCGCTCATCCTGTTCATCTACATCACGATCTATCAGCAGATCGAGAACGCGGTGCTGAGTCCACGTCTGTCCGCAAGGACGATGGAGCTGAACGCGGGGATCGCCTTCGGCGCGGCGATCGCGGGCGGGAGCATCGGCGGGATCGTCGGCGCGTTCCTCGCGCTCCCGGCCGCCGCGGTGATCCAGGCCTTCGCGGGGAACTACATCAAGCGGTACGAGGTGATGGATTCGGCGCTCACGACGATCGACGCGCCTCCCCCGCCGCGGGCGCCGCGCAACACGCTCTGGTCCCGGTACCAGGCGCGGCGCAAGCGCACGGCGACGCAGAGCGAGACGCGGGACGGCCCGGGTCCTCACACCACAGACGGGCCCGGCGGACGTCGTCTCAGCGATCGCCGGTACCGTGCGGACGGCGCTCGAGGCCGCGGGGGCATCGCCGGGCGATCTTGCGGCGATCGGGATCGGGACGCCGGGCGAGGTCGACGCGAGCGCGGGCACCGTCTCGCACTCGCCGAACGTGCCGGGCTTCGAGGAGCGTGTCGCGCTTGGACCGCTCACCTCGCAGGCGCTCGGCGAGGTTCCGGTGACGCTGGACAACGATGTCCGGGTGGCGATCCGCGGCGAGCACGAACGCGGCGCGGGCCGCCCCTACCGGAACCTCCTCGGCGTGTTCTGCGGCACAGGGGTCGGTGGCGGGCTGGTGCTCGAAGGGACTCTTCGCGTGGGCCGCGGGGCGGCGGGGGAGATCGGCCACACGATCGTGAAGGACGGCGGGCGGATGTGCTCCGACGGGCGCCGCGGGCACTTGGAGGCGTACGCGGGGCGCGGCCGGAGACCATCCTCTTCGACCTGATGCAGCGGCGCGGCCGCACGGGCCTCTCGAGCGGCGTCATCGCGACGGCGATGGAGAAAAAGGACAAAGTGGCGGTGTCACTCGTCGACGACGCGGTGTGGGCGCTTGGTATCGCGCTCGCCTCTGCGCAGAACCTGCTGGACCTCGAGGCGATCATCATCGGCGGCGGGCTGGGCGACCGGCTGGGCCAGCCGTTCATCGACCGCATCGCGGCCGCGATGGAGCCTCGGTTGTTCGTGCCGGATAATCGGCCGAAGGTGCTCGGCACCGAGCTCGGCGACCTGTCGGGCGCGATCGGTGCGGCGGTCCTGGCCGGCGGGTGATCCCGCCGAGCCCCCGGTGTAAGGAGCGAGGAGTCGTGCGATGCAACTCGGGATGATCGGCCTCGGCCGAATGGGCTCGAACTTGGTGCGGCGGCTCATGCGCGACGGGCACGAGTGCGTCGTGTTCGACGTGAACGCGCAGGCCGTGCGGACGCTCGAGGGCGAGGGAGCGACGGGCGCCGGCTCGCTCGAGGACTTCATCGCGAAGCTCGCCGCGCCGCGCTCCGTGTGGCTGATGCTCCCGGCGGCCGTGACCGGCTCCACCCTCGAGCAGCTGACGCCGCATCTGGAGGCGGGCGACGGCGTACTCGACGGGGGGAACACGTACTACCTGGACGACCTCGCCCGCGCGGCCACGCTCGCCGGCTCGGGGATCCACTACGTCGATGTGGGGACGAGCGGCGGCGTGTTTGGCCTGGATCGGGGGTTCTGCCTGATGATCGGGGGCGAGGACGAGGTCGTCGCCCGCCTGGACCCGATCTTCGCGAGCCTCGCCCCTGGGGTCGGCGCGGCGGGGCGCACGCCCGGGCGGGAGGGCCCACTCTCGACAGCGGAACAGGGCTACCTGCACTGCGGACCGGTCGGCGCGGGCCACTTCGTGAAGATGGTGCACAACGGCATCGAATACGGGCTGATGGCCGCTTATGCCGAGGGGCTGAACATCCTGAAGCATGCCGACGCAGGCATGCGCGAGCGCACCGCCGATGCCGAAACCGCGCCGCTTCGCCACCCCGAGCACTACCGTTACCCGCTCGACATCGCGTCGGTCGCCGAGGTGTGGCGGCGCGGGAGCGTGGTCGCCTCATGGCTCCTCGACCTCATGGCCGCCGCCCTCGTGGCCGACCCGGAGCTGGCGACCTTCGGCGGCAGGGTCTCCGACTCCGGCGAGGGCAGGTGGACAGTGCAGGCCGCCGTCGACGAGGGCGTGCCCGCGGACGTGCTCACCGCGGCCCTCTACGAGCGCTTCGCATCGCGTGGCGAGGCCCTGTTCGGCGATCAGGTCCTCTCCGCCATGCGCCAGGAGTTCGGCGGCCACCACGAGAAGGGGGCGAGCTGATCATGGATGAGCGATCGGATGCCTTCGTCTTCTTCGGCGCCACCGGCGACCTCGCGTACAAGAAAATCTTCCCCGCGCTCTACTCGATGACGAAGCGCGACCGCCTCGACATCCCCGTCATCGGCGTCGCCAGCTCGAAGTGGGGGGTCGAGCAGCTCCGCCAGCGCGCGCGGGACAGCATCGAGGAGCACGGCGGGATCTACGACCCGAAGGCGTTCGATCGCATGAGCGCGAACCTCGGTTACGTGGACGGCGACTATCGCGAGGCGGGGACGTTCGCCAAGCTTCGCGAGGCGCTCGGGGGTGCCGGCCGCCCGGCGCACTACCTGGCGATCCCGCCCAGCCTGTTCGAGGTCGTGGTCCAGGGCCTCGGCTCCTCGGGCTGCAGCGCGGGGGCACGCGTGATCGTCGAGAAGCCGTTCGGCCGCGACCTGGCGTCGGCCGAGGACCTGAACCGGGTCCTGCACGCCGTCTTCCCGGAGTCCTCGGTGTTTCGCATCGACCACTACCTGGGCAAGGAGGAGACGCAGAACATCTTGTACTTCCGGTTCGCGAATTCCTTCCTGGAGCCGATCTGGAACCGCAACTACATCTCGAGCGTGCAGATCACGCTCGCCGAGTCCTTCGGCGTGCAGGGGCGCGGCTCCTTCTACGAGGAGGTCGGGTGTCTGCGCGACGTCATCCAGAACCACCTCTTCCAAGTCGTCGGCCTGCTCGCGATGGAGCCTCCGGTCGGCGCCGGCTCGGAGGCGCAGCGGGACGAGAAGGGGAAGGTCTTCCGGGCGATGCGCACGCTGGAGCGCGAGGGCCTAGTGCGCGGGCAGTTCGAGGGCTACCGCGACGAGCCGGGCGTTGCGCCCGACTCCGACGTCGAGACGTTCGCGGCCGTGCGCCTCTTCATCGACTCCTGGCGGTGGAATGGGGTTCCCTGGTACCTCCGGGCGGGCAAGGAGCTTCCCGTGACGGCGTCGGAGGTGCTCGTGGCCCTGAAGGCACCGAGACGAACTACCTGCGGTTCCGCCTGCAGCCGAGGAGCGCGATCGCCCTCGCGGCGCGCGTCAAGAAGCCCGGCGAAGACTTCGTCGGCTCCCAGCGCGAGCTGTATCTCTGTGACGACCACCCGGGGGAGCTGTCGCCGTACGAGCGTCTGCTGGGCGACGCGCTCGACGGCGACGGCATGCTGTTCGCGCGCGAGGATTCCGTGCTGGCCGCGTGGCGGGTGGTCGATACGGTCCTCACGGACCACGAGCCGGTGCACGCCTACGCGCCCGGGACGTGGGGCCCGAAGGAGGCGCAGTCCCTGCTCGACGCGGAAGGCGGGTGGCACAACCCGATCGTCCGCTCCTGACGGCGGCTGTCCTAAGCTGGACACGACGTGCTGATCGCCTTCTCGCCGCTGGATGCCGCCCGCACCCAGATGGCGGTCTCGTTCATCTTCCACATCTTCTTCGTGGCGTTCGGCATCGGGCTCCCGGCCGCGATGTCGATCGCCGAATACCGCGCCAATCGCACCGGCGACCCGGAGTGGATGGCGCTCGCGCGCACCTGGGCGCGGGGCTTCGCGATCCTGTTCGCGGTCGGCGCGGTGTCGGGGACGATCCTGTCGATCTCCCTGCCGCTCTTCTGGCCCCGGATGATGGGGCGCTGGGGATCGCTCTTCGGGTTCCCGTTCATGCTGGTGGGATCGCCTCTCTCCCTGGGCGCACTGGTGGGCCGGGGTCGCCATCTCCGCCTCGGGCCTGCTCGCGTCGGTGTTCGTCATGGCCGCGAACGGGTGGATGCAGACGCCGGTCGGGTTCACCGTGACGTCGACGGGCGCCCTGGCGAACGTGAGCCCGTGGCGGGCGATCGCCAATCCATCACTGCCCTACGAGGCCACCCACATGGTCTTCGCCGCCTACATGGTGATGGGGTTCTCGCTGGCCGCGATCTATCCGCGCCGGCTGCGGCGCGACCGCCGGAGCGCCTACGCGCGTCGCGGGATGGCGGTCGGGCTGGTCATCGGGCTCGCGTTCACTCCGCTGCAGATCCTGGCCGGCGATCGGCTCGCCGTGCAGGTAGCGCGCGATCAGCCGGCGAAGCTCGCCGCGATGGAGGGGTTGTGGCAGACGCAGACGCACGCCCCGGAGACGCTTGGTGGGATCGTCCTCGCGGATCGGGGTGAGACGGTCGGCGGGCTGCACATTCCGGGGCTGCTCTCGTGGCTCGTGACCGGGCACGCCGATGGCACGGTGCGCGGGTTGTCGTCCTTCGCCCCGTCCGACCGGCCGGACGATCTGAACCTCGTCCACCTGCCGTTCGACCTCATGGTCGCGATCGGGCTCGGGCTGTTCGGTCTGGCGCTTTGGACGCTCGCGGCGTGGTCGCGGCGGCGACGGCTGCCGGACGGGCGACGGTACCTCGGCGCCGTGATGCTCTCGGCTCCGGCGGCGCTCGTCGCGCTCGAGTGCGGGTGGATGGTGACGGAGATCGGCCGGCAGCCCTGGGTCGTCTACAACTACATGCGGACCGTGGACGCCGCGACCACCCGCACGGGGATCTGGCTCTGGCTCGTCGCGATCGTGGCCGTGTATCTGCTGCTCGCCGCCTCCACGGCGTGGCTGCTCGTTCGGCTGGCGAGGCGAGGCTCCGCGTGAGCATGGCCGCACTTCGACTCGGCGTGCTCGCGTTCATTGGGCTGGGCATGACGCTCTATCTCCTGTTGGGCGGCGCGGACTTCGGCGGCGGGATGTGGGATCTGCTCGCGTCCGGCCCGACACGCGAACGTCAGCGCACGCTGGTCGCGGAGGCGATCGGGCCGGTCTGGGAGGTGAACCACGTCTGGCTGATCTTCGTCCTGGCGGGGCTGCTGGCGGCCTTCCCGGCGGCCGTGTCCGCCATCGGCGTGGCGCTGTACCTTCCGCTGCTCCTGGCGGGGCTGGGGATCGTCTTCCGCGGCTCCGGGTTCGCCTTCGCGCACGCCGGACCGGGATCGTGGCAGCGGGCGTGGGGCGGCGGCGGCCGGGGCCGGGCGCATCCGGGTCCGGGGTGGCGTCGTCGCGGCCGGGGCGATCTCCGCGTGGACTTCGCCGCTCTCGGTCGTCGTGGGGCTGCTCGTGGTCGCGATGTGCTCGTACCTCGCGGCCACCTACCTCATCGTCGAAGCGCGGGGGCGCGGCGACGTCGACCTGCAGGAGGTCTTCCGTCGGCGCGCGATCGTCACCGCGCTGACGGCGGGGACACTCGCGGCCGTGGGACTGGCGGTCGCCCGCGCCGATGCGCCGCTCCTCTGGCACGGGATGCTGCGGCGTGGTTGGCCGGCGGTGGGGATCTCGGGGCTCGCCGGGCTGGGCTCGCTCGCCGCGCTCGCGACCCGGCGTTACCAGCCAGCCCGGCTCGCCGCGGCGATCGCGGTCGCGGCTGTGGTCGCCGGCTTCGGCATGTCGCTCTGGCCATCGCTCGTCGTGCCCGACGTCACGGTCGCGGGATCGGCCGCGCCCGTCGCGACCCTGCGCGCCGTGTTCTTCGCTTACGTGATCGGAGGGGCCGTCCTGGTGCCCGCGTTCGCCGTGCTGTTCCGGGTGTTCAAGGCTCCGGACGCGCTACGGGAACCGTTGCGGCCGGCACCCCCGCGTGTCCGCGACGATCCGAAGCACCAGGCCGTCGACCGCGATCGTCTCGACCCCCAGCAGGTCGGGCCCGCCCTTGAGCGTCCCAGCCGCGCCGTCGTCCTTGCGCAGCTCCTCGAACAGCTCCCCCAGCACGTGCCGGACGCGCTCCACGTCCTCGTCCGGCGCGACGCGCACGTCGACGATCGCCCTCGCCCAGCCCTTCGACTTGTTGCTCACCACCTGGATGTTGCCGTTCGGAACGTAGTGCAGCGTCCCGTCGAACGAGCGGATCGACGTCACACGGAAGGTGAAGGCTTCGATG
>VAYJ01000025.1:1234-17154 GCA_005888465.1 Actinomycetota bacterium | reverse complement strand
TCTTCGCCCAGGAACATGTGCTCGGTGCGGCAAAGACCAATGCCCTGCGCCCCGCGGGCACGCGCGTTCGCCGCCTGGGCGGGTGTATCAGCGTTGGCCCGCACCCCCAGTCGACGTGCCGAGTCGGCTCTCGACATCAAGGGTTCGAATGCCTGCCAGATTCCACTCTTGCGAGCCTCTTCGTCACCCCGGATCGCCCGATCGAGCACCGAGGGCTCGGTTTCGAGTTGCTCGAGGTAGACGGTCCCGTCGGTGCCGTCGATGGTGACCCACGTGCCCTCCTCGACCTTCGTGCCGTTGACCGAGAAGACATGGCCCCCGCGCTCGATCCTGATGGCGTCGGCCCCGCAGACGGCGGGGATGCCTTCCCCACGTGCCACGACGGCGGCGTGCGAGTTCGTGCCACCCGCAGAGGTCAGGATGCCCTGAGACTTGATCATCCCGTGATAGTCGTCGGGCGTCGTCTCGCGCCGAACCAGGATCACCCGTTCGCCCCGGCCGGCCCATTCCACCGCCGAATCAGCCGTGAACACGACGCGTCCCACGGCCATTCCTTCTGCTCTCGCTGAATGACGGGCTTCAGCAGCTGCTCGAGCCGATCGGCATCCAGGCGGAGCAGGCCCTCGTCGAGCGAGATGAGCCCCTCACCCACCATGTCGTGCGCCATCACCCACTCGGCGAACGCGGTGCGCTTGCCCACGCGCGTCTGCAGGAACCAAAGCTTCCCGCGCTCGATCGTGAACTCGATGTCGCACATGTCGCGGTAGTGGCGCTCCAGGATGTCCATCCCGCGGCGGAGCTCCTGGTAGGACGCCGGGTCGATCTCGGCCAGCTCGTCCAGCCGCAGCGTGTTCCGGATGCCGGCGACGACGTCCTCGCCCTGCGCGTTCGGAAGGTAGTCGCCGTAGGGCGTGCGCTCCCCCGTCGCTGGGTCGCGCGTGAACGCCACACCGGTCCCTGAGTCCTCGCCGCGATTGCCGAACACCATCGCCACCACGTTGACGGCGGTGCCGAGCGAATCCGAGATCTTGTTCTGCCGGCGATAGGCCACCGCCCGGGCGCCGTTCCACGACCGGAACACCGCATCGATCGCCTTCTCCAGCTGCTGTCCCGGATCCTCGGGGAAGTTCTCCCCGGTCTCCTCGTGCACGATCGCCTTGAACTCGTCGGTCAGCGCCCGGAGCTCGTTCGCGTCGAGGTCGGTGTCCTTCGCCCCCGGACCCTTGCGCTCCTTCGCGGCGTCCAAACGCTCCTCGAAGCGGTCCGCGGGAATATCCAGCACGATCTTGCCGAACATCTGGACGAACCGTCGATAGGAATCCCAGGCGAACCGCTCGTCCTTCGACTGCGCCACGAGCCCTTGCACGGAACGGTCGTTGAGCCCGAGGTTCAGGACCGTGTCCATCATGCCCGGCATCGAGAACTTGGCCCCCGAGCGCACGGAGACAAGGAGCGGGTCGTCGGCGTCACCAAGGCGCTTTCCCATCGATCCCTCGAGCGAGCGGAGATGCCCGCCCACCTCGTCCATCAGCCCGTCGGGGAACCGCCCCCGGTCGAGCGACGTGAGGCACGCGGCGGTCGTGATCGTGAATCCCGGCGGGACGGGCAGGCCGATGTTCGTCATCTCGGCGAGGTTCGCCCCCTTCCCGCCGAGGAGGTCCTTCATGTCCTTGCTGCCCTCGTGGAAGTCGTAGACGTACTTCGTGGAACCCTCAGGGGTCATCGCGCAGGCCTCCAGATACGGACGTCGGTCGTGATTCCAGTCTATGGCCTGCGCCGGAGCGCTATCGCCAACACGGTCGTCGCGATCGCCGCTGCGGAGAGCGCGGTCGAGACCCAGGGGGCCGTCCCGTTGGCGGCGAGCTGCGCGAACACGACCGTCCCCGCCGAGCCGACGAGCAGGACGAACGCGGCGATGATCGCCCCGAAGGGCGTCGGCCGGCGGCGGGCCCATTTGGAGGCCCGGCGCCGCTCGGCACGGGTCGCGAGGTCCCTCACGCGGCCAGCCGTTCCTGCAGGTACGCGGCAAGGCGGTCGATCGAGATGCGATCCTGCGTCATGGCATCGCGCTCGCGCACGGTCACTTGCCCGTCCGTGAGCGTCTCGAAGTCCACCGTGACACAGAACGGCGTTCCGACCTCGTCCTGCCGCCGGTACCGCCGCCCGATCGCGCCCGCGTCGTCGTATGCGCTCATCCACCGAGCCTTCACCACGTCGTGCACGCGCCGCGCCTCCGGGACGAGCGCCTCGTTCCGCGAGAGCGGCAGGACGGCCACCTTGATCGGCGCCAGGTCCCGATGCAGGGCGAGCACGGTGCGCTTCTCCATCTCGCCCTTCGCGCTCTTCGCCTCGCCCACCCGGTAGGCATCGAGCAGGAACGTGAGGAACGCCCGGTCGACCCCGAGCGCCGGCTCGACCACGAACGGCAGGTAGCGCCGGTCGCCCTCCTGGTCGAAATAGGTGAGGTCCTCGCCCGAGGCCTCCTGGTGGCGGCGGAGGTCGAAGTCGGTCCGGTTCGCGATCCCCTCGAGCTCCGACCACCCGAACGGGAACTCGTACTCGATGTCGGCGGCGGCCTTCGCGTAGTGCGCGAGCTCGTCCGACGCGTGGGCCCGCAGGCGGAGCTTCTCCGGTCGCACGCCGAGGGAGAGGAACCAGCGCAGGCGCTCCTCCTTCCAGTACTCGAACCACTGCTCGTCGGCCCCGGGCTCCACGAAGTACTCGACCTCCATGAGCTCGAACTCCCGCGTGCGGAAGACGAAGTTCGACGGCGTGATCTCGTTGCGGAAGGCCTTGCCGATCTGCGCGATCCCGAAGGGCACCTTCATCCGGCTCGCCTGCTGGATCGTTCGGAAGTCCACGAACATCGCCTGGGCCGTCTCCGGACGGAGGTAGACGGCGGCGGCGTCCTCCTCGACGGGCCCCATGTGCGTCTTGAACATGAGGTTGAACTGTCGCGGCTCCGTGAACTCCTTCTGGCCGCAGTTCGGACACGCCGGCCCGGGGAGCTGATCCTGGCGGAACCGCTGGTGGCAGTTGAGGCATTCGACGAGCGGGTCGGAGAACCCGGCGACGTGGCCGCTCGCCTCCCACACGCGAGGCGACATGAGGATGGCCGCCTCGAGCCCGACCACGTCGTCCCGAAGCTGCACCATCGAGCGCCACCACGCGCGTCGGATGTTGTTGCGAAGCTCGACGCCCAGCGGGCCGTAGTCCCACGAGGAACGAAGCCCGCCGTAGATCTCGCTCGAGGGGAACGCGAACCCTCGCCGCTTGGCAAGCGAGGTGACGGCTTCCATCAGGTCAGTCACGGCGAATCTCCTCTCCCGGCCGCTGGCTGCGGCCGCTGGCGCGCCGCCATGATAGCGATGGAGCAGCCGGGAGCTATTGATCTTCGATGCGCCCGAAGCGCCGGTCCCGCTTCTGGTAGTCGCGGATCGCCTCGTAGAGGTTGTCGCGGCCGAAGTCGGGCCAGTGGACCGGCGTGAACCAGAGCTCGGAGTAGGCCGCACGCCAGAGCATGAAGTTCGAGATCCGCATCTCGCCGCCTGTTCGGATGAGGAGGTCGGCCTCCGGCATGTCGGGGAAGTACAGCCGAGACGCGATCGACTCGGGCGTGATCCGCTCGCCCTTCAGCTTGCCGCGATCGTGGTCCTCGAGGAGCGTCTTGACCGCGTCCACGATCTCGGTCTGCCCGCCGTAGTTGAAAGCGATCGTGAGCGTCATGCGGCGGTTGTGCTTCGTGAGCTCGGCCGCCTCGTCCATCTCCTTCAGGACCGAGCGCGGCACGCGCCAGTCCGACACGCGGCCCGCGAAGCGGATGCGCGTCCCTCGCTCGTGCAGCTCGTCGCGCCGGCGCTGGAGCAGGCGGCGATTGAAGTACATGAGGTAGCGGACCTCGGACGGCGGGCGCTTCCAGTTCTCCGTCGAGAACGCGTAGACGGTGAGCCACTCCAATCCGATGTCGAGCGCGCCGTCGACGACGTCGAAGAGCGCCTCCTCGCCGGCGGCGTGGCCCTCCGTTCGCGCGAGGCCCCGCTGCTTCGCCCACCGGCCGTTGCCGTCCATGACGATCGCCACGTGGCGCGGCAGCCGCTCGAGGTCGAGGTCGGAGAGATAGCTCATCGGGCGAGGAGCGCGAAGCTTCGGATGCGCCGTTCCAGGTGGTATTCGACGAAGCCGAAGAGCATCGCCCGCGCCTCCCGCCGGGTCTGCAGCTCGGGTGTCATGTCGCCTGCGGCCATCAGGTCGGCGCGCGCGAGGCCGTCCAGCCAGCGCACCGCCGGCTCGGCGACGCGGCCGGCGTCGTGCTCGGCGTCCGCTTGACACACGATGCCCCCCTGGCCGGCCGAGAACCACTCGTGCGGGCCGGGCGTGCCGCACACCGCGCACGCGGAGAAGCTCGGGTGGAAACCGGAGAGCGAGAGCAGCTTGAGGAGGTAGCTCTCGGCGACGGCCTCGGGGTCGAGGGGCCGCTCGTCCAGGGCGCGGAGGCCAGAGAGCAGGAGCAGGAAGAGCCGGACGTTGCGTTCATGTTCCTCGGCCACCTTGTCGGCGGCCTCGAGCATGGTCTCTGCGGCCGCGATCAGCTCGAAGTCGGCTCGGATGCTTCGGAACGGGCTGATGATCTCCGCCTGCGTGACAGTGTCGAGGTTTCGGCCCTGGTACAGCAGCAGAGAGACATGCGTGAGGGGCTCCAGTCGCGCGCCGAACTTGCTGTTCGTCCGGCGGATGCCCTTGGCGACGGCGCGAATCTTGCCCGAGCCCTGGGTCAGGATGGAGACGATCTTGTCGGACTCGCCCAGCTTGATCGCTCGCAGGACGATGCCCTGTTCCTTGTAGAGGGGCATGGTGAAGGAATGGTACCCCCCGCCTCTCAGCCCCCTCTCAGGCCGTGAGCACGCGCGACCGAATCTCCACAGCGCCCCGCGCGCGTCAGCTCCTCGCGCCGCACCCAGGGGGCGCCGGCCGGGTCAAGCCGGAGCCGATATGTGCGACCCGGCCGGCTGCACCCTCCAGGTGTTCACGCCTCAGGTGGTGATCAGCGTGAGCCGATCACGCCCGAGGTCCCGCGTTCTACCGGCAACGCGGTCGGCACCGCTCGTGGCGCCGCTCCCGCTCGTGGCAGCGCTGCCTGTGGTGGCTGCGCTCCCGCTGGTGGCAGTGCCGGTGACGGTGGAGATGCCGTCGGTGATGGCACCCGCATTGCCTGTGGTGAGCTCCTTTCTCGAAGGTTCGGGCTTGCTGGCTCTGCCCGATGGACTGATTGGTGCGGTTCTCGTTGCTCGCCCGAGCCGTGGTGGTGGCGTTGTTGCTCTGGTTCACGTCACCGTTGTTACTGTTCGGGCTCAGCACGGCGATCGGGGCGTTGACATTGACCTGATTGGTCGAGGCCAAGGCGCCCGCGAACTGGCTCGTGCTGTTCGCGTTGCTGGCTTGCTGGGTCTGGCCGATCATGCTTCCCTTCCCGGCCGCCTGTGCATGGGCGGATGCTCCGAGGGCGAACAGGATCGCCCCAGCGAGCAGGGAGACAAGCAGTGACCGACGCATCCAACGTCGCTTCATCGAGTTCACCTCCTTGCGAAGAGAGAAGCCCGAGGCCAAGCCTGCCTTGGCCTCGCCGTCAAGCGGCTAGCCGGGCTCCCCGAGCAAGGAGAGGAAGGCCGATGGCGGCCAGTGATCCGGTAAGAGTCGGAGCCAGCGACTCAGACCGGCGGCCACCAGGCCCAAGAGCGTGAAGATCACGAAGATCGTTGGACCGTTGAAGCCGGTGCCGGTAGATCCCGTCAACGAACCGAAGGGTAGGAGCGGTCCGGGCTGAGCCGGGGCCGACCCTCCCCCAGAACGGAAAGTCCGCAGAACAGCGTTCGCGAGCCCACCGTGGGGCCGAGCGTCCGGGTGACCGGTGCGAGGACCTGGCCCACCGTGGGGCCGAGCGTCCGGGTGACCGGTGCGAGGACCTGGCCCACCGTGGGGCCGAGCGTCCGGGTGACCGGTGCGAGGACCTGGCCCACCGTGGGGCCGAGCGTCCGGGTGACCGGTGCGAGGACCTGGCCCACCGTGGGGCCGAGCGTCCGGGTGACCGGTGCGAGGACCTGACCCACCGTGGGGCCGAGCGTCCGGGTGACCGGTGCGAGGACCTGACCCACCGTGGGGCCGAGCGTCCGGGTGACCGGTGCGAGGACCTGACCGAGCTTCGGGGCGTGGTGCGCCCCAGCGGGTGGGTACGGAAGCTGGGTCGGTACCGCGAGGGGGCTCAGGGCTTTCGGCTGGACTCGCTGACCTAGGGGGAGGAGGCTGGCCCGCGCCCGGGCGGACCCCGCCCAGATGAGCAAGAAGAGGGAAACAAGAACGAGGAGGACCAGTCGGACGGCCCACCGTCCCACTCTTGGTGCCACGTGTGCTCTTCGCATCCGCCGCCCCAGCGTTCCTAGGTCGGTCTCCGTGGCTCCGGCTTGGAGCAAAGGGTATCTATCCGACCTGAGATGAGTCAAACGCCTTAACCCGGATACTCCCCCGGAACTGTGGGGTACAGCGTCCCTCCGGAGCCCTCGACCGACGACAATCGAGTCGATTCGCGGTCTCCCGAGATCGAACCTGCCAACACGGTGAACCCCCTGCCCGAGGCCGAGGACAGGGCCGCCTACCAGGGTCGCCTTTCCTTTGGCCGCATCTCCCTGGAGCACGAGCCCAGAGAGGCCGACGACGGCGGCCATGATGATTCGCTCGATCGCCCCCAGGTCGGATCTGCGCCCGATGCCTCGTCCGACGGGGGGGTTGCCAGTCAGGAGAGGTTGCTACCAGACCCCGGCCCAGGCGTCGATCCGCTCCTGGACCTCGCGGAGCCGCTCGACAAGGCTCTTCATCATTGCGAGGGCGACCCTGGGCTGGTGCAGCAGGAAGTTCTCGAGCTCAGCCGCTCCGATGCGGAGGGCGTCGAGACGGTCGGCGGCCTTCACGGTCGCCATGCGCTTCCTTCCGGTGATGACGCCCATCTCGCCGAAGAACTCGCCGGGCTTCATGTCGTGGTAGCGACCGCCGACATCCACCTGAGCTGTGCCTCGCAGGATGACGTAGAGCGCGTCGCTCGGGCTCCCGCGCTCGACGATCGTCTCCCCGGGCTCGAAGGAACGAAGGTCGCCGAGCTTCAGGATGTTCTCCAGGTCGTGCCGGGTGACGTCCGCGAACAGCGGCATCGCCTCCAGGGCCGTCAGCCCAACCTTCTCGTCCTCCATGATCCCGTCCTCCGGAGCCGCATCGTACCGGAATGCGCCTGCTCAGGACGAGGGCGGCGGGCTCAACGAGCCGAAGTGGGCGGCGAGCTTCTCGACCACATCCGGTGGAAGCTCCTTCCCGAGCATGCCCGCGATGAATCGCATGCCCTCCGTTCGGACCTGGGTCAGGAATTCGGTTCGCTGCTCCGGCGTCATCGCGAGCAGCGCCGACTTGAACTTCTCGCGCGACGCGGGGTCGAGGAGATCCAGCGTCGTGCCGTCGGGAAGCGCCGGCATGTGTGCGGCGCGATCCTGGCCGACGAAGGGCGGGATCAGCGCCGCGAACTGCGAGACGGCATCGAGCCGCGTGCGATAGTCATCTGCCGTCGTGAGCGGCGTGCCGCACACGCACACGAGCCGGTCGAACTCGAGCGCGAACACCCAGTCGTCGCGCGCCATCAGCAGCGCCATGGTCCGTTCCGAGACCACATCGGTCGCGTACTTGCGGTCGAGCGCGAGGACCTGGAAGCGGCGGTTGAAGGCGTCGCTCTCGAGCGTGATCTCCTTCATCGCGAATCGGATGTATGGCTGATGGGCCCGGAGGTTCACGAACAGTGGCGGGAGCACCTCTCCCAGGTGGAGCACGCACACCGATCCGGAACGGGTGCCGGCCGACGCGTTGCCGAGCATGAACGCACGACCGGAGGGTTCGCCGCGATACACGTCGTGGAAGGTGGCCTGCCCGACCTCTTCACCAGACGCCAGGATGTTGCGGAGCATGTGTCGCGCGTAGTCCGCGGCGAGCTGCTCGTCGCCGAGATCGCTCGCGGGTCCGGTCCAGCCCTGTTCCGACGCGTAGGCCTGGAGGCTGCCCGCCGCGGCGATGCCCGCGCCTGTCGTCGGCTCGAACCGCGGGTCGCCACTTCCCGACCGTCTGCGCCGGGAGAGGCTGCCGTAGATCCGGGATCCCGCGACCGCGATGACGATGCCGGCCGCAATCAGGACCGTTGGTGACACTCAGGCGCCCATGGGGTGCCAGACCGTCTTCATCTCCATGAGGGCGGTGACGGCATACGGGCTCTGTGCGACCGCGTCGTCGAACCAGTCGTCGACCCTGGCGCGGACCGTTCGCTTTACGTTGCCGGCGGTCATCGCCTCCACCTCGTCGAGCTGGTCCTCCGGGACGCCGGTCAGGTCGATCGCATTCACGTCCATGTGCGACGCGAGCCATGGGGTGAGCTCCCGCGTGAAACCGGTAAGGACGTTGATCACGCCGGGCGGCACGTCCGAGGTCGCGAGCACCTCGGCGAGCGTGATCGCCGGCAAGGGACGGGACTCGCTCGCCACGACGACGAGCGAGTTCCCCGTCACGACCGCCGGCGCCAGGCGCGACACCAAGCCGAGGAGCGCTGGCGTCTCGGGCGCGACGATCCCGACGACCCCCATGGACTCGGGGAAGGTGAAGTTGAAGTACGGCCCCGCCACGGGGTTCACCGTGCCGAGCACGTGGTGCACCTTGTCCGACCATCCCGCGTACCAGACCCAGCGGTCGATCGACGCGTCAACCTCGCGCTCGGGCTCGGGGGCGCCGGCGTCACGAAGCTCTTGCACGAACTGGGCCCGCCGCCCTTGCAGGAGCTCGGCCACCCGGTACAGCACCTGCCCGCGGTTGAAGGCCGTCTGCATCGTCCAGCCCTTCCAGGCCTCGCGCGCCGCGCGGACGGCGTCGCGGAGATCCTTGCGCGACGCCCGCGCAGGACGGGCCAGGAGCTGCCGGTCGGCGCCGAACACCGGGTAGGACCGTCCCGACTCCGAGCGCGGGAACGCCCCCCCGATGTAGAGCTTGTACGTCTTGCGGACGTCCAGCCGGTCCATCATCGCGGCACCAGGTCCAGGTACGGCTCCAGGCCGTGGAGGCCGCCCTCGCGCCCGAACCCGCTCTCCTTGTAGCCGCCGAACGGGGACGACGGGTCGAACCGATTGAACGTGTTCGCCCAGATAACGCCCGCGCGCAGCCGCTGGGTCATCCACAGGATCCGCGAGCCCTTCTCCGTCCACACGCCCGCCGACAGGCCGTACGGCGTGTTGTTCGCCTTCTCGAGCGCCTCCTCCGGCGTGCGGAATGTGAGGATCGAAAGCACCGGCCCGAAGATCTCCTCGCGGGCGATCCGGTGCGACTGGCTCACGCCCGTGAAGAGCGTGGGGCAGAACCAGAACCCGCGCTCGGGGAGGTGGCACTCGGGCTGGTAGATCTCCGCTCCCTCTTGGATCCCGGACTCGACGAGCTCCTTGATCCTTGAGAGCTGCGCGGCCGAGTTGATGGCGCCCACGTCGGTGTTCTTGTCCAGGGGATCGCCGACGCGAAGCGTGCCCAACCGTTCCTTCAGCTTGTCCAGGACCGGCTCGAAGACCGACTCCTGCACGAGGAGGCGCGAGCCGGCGCAGCACACGTGGCCCTGATTAAAGTAGATCCCGTTCACGATCCCTTCGATCGCCTGGTCGATCGGGGCGTCCTCGAAGACGATGTTCGCGGCCTTGCCGCCCAGCTCAAGCGTCAGGCGCTTGCCCGTCCCTGCGATCGCTCGACGAATGATCTTGCCGACCTCGGTCGAGCCGGTGAACGCGACCTTCGCCACGCCGGGGTGGTTCACGAGCGCGGCGCCGGTCTCTCCCGCGCCGGTCACGATGTTCACCACGCCCGGCGGCAGGTCCGCCTCCTGGATCACCTCTGCCAGGAGCAGGGCCGTCAACGGCGTGGTCTCCGCCGGCTTCAGCACCGCCGTGTTGCCCGTGGCGAGCGCGGGGGCCAGCTTCCACGCAGCCATCAGGATCGGGAAGTTCCACGGGATCACCTGGCCGGCCACGCCGAGCGGGCGGGGCTCGCGGTTCGGGAACGCGTACGCGAGCTTGTCCGCCCACCCCGCGTAATAGAAGAAGTGGGCCGCGGCGAGCGGCAGGTCGACGTCCCGCGACTCCTTGATCGGCTTGCCGCCGTTCAGGCTCTCGAGCACCGCGAACTCCCGGCTCCGTTCCTGCAGCGACCGCGCGATGCGGTACAGGTATTTCGCGCGCTCCCGGCCGGGCAGGTCACGCCAGGACGACTCCCACGCCTTCTCCGCAGCGCGCACCGCCAGGTCCACGTCCTCGGGTCCGGCCTCCGAGACGACCGAGAGTGTCTCCTCGGTCGCCGGGTTGATCGTCTCGAACGTCCGACCGGAGAGCGGGTCGACGAACCGGCCCTCGATGAACAGGCCGTAGCGATCCTGGATCCGAACGATCTCCTTCGACTCGGGCGCCGCGGCATACTCCCACGGCACCGTCGCGGTCACGGCCCCCTTGTCCCGTCGTTCGATCTCGTCGCCCATCGCCCGCACCCTAGTCGATCGTGAAGTAGTCCGGCCCCTGATAGGCACCCGACCGTTCCTTGTGGATCTGCATGAGCAGGTCGTTGAGCAAGGTCGAGGCGCCGATCCGGAACCGATCCGGCGTCATCCACTCCGCTCCCAACGTCTCGTACACGAGCACCAGGTACTGGATCGCCTGCTTCGCCTGCCGGACACCGCCTGCCACCTTGACGCCGACGCGCCGTCCTGTCTGGTGGAAGAAGTCGCGCGCCGCCTCCATCATGCAGAGCGCGCCAGGGAGCGTCGCCCCGACGCCGATCTTCCCGGTCGAGTTCTTGATGAAGTCCGTCCCCGCGGCCATCGCGAGCACCGACGCGCGCCGGATCACGTCGTAGGATCCCAGCTCGCCGATCTCCAAGATGGTCTTCAGGTGCGCGTCGCCGCACGCTTCTTTCGAGGCGACGATCTCCTCGAAGGCCTGCCGGTAGCGGCCGGCGAGAAAGGCCGAGCGGTTCAGCACGATGTCGATCTCGTCCGCGCCCATCTCGACCGCCGCGCGAATCTCGTCCAGCCGTCCCGGCAGCGGCCCGAGCCCGCTCGGGAACGAACCCGCAACGCTCGCCACGTGCACGCCGGTGCTCTTCAGTTGCCCGACTGCCACGGGAACGAGCGCGGGATACAGGCACACTGCCGCGACCGACGGGATCGACGGATCCGTCGGGTCGGGTCGAACCGCCTTGGCGCACATCGCGACGATCTTGCCCGGCGTGTCCGAGCCCTCGAGCGTCGTCAGATCCACGCACCGGATGGCCAGGTCCAGGGCCCAGAGCTTCGACTCCCGCTTGATCGAACGTTTCGCGAGGGACGCGGCCCGCTCCTCCAGTCCCACCGCGTCGACCGAGGGCACCCGCCCAAGCAGCGCGACCGCCGATGAGGAGGAGAACTGGTCGGAAACGCGTTCGATGTCGGTCGCCATCAGGGCTCCAATGGTAGTCCCCGGCTCAACTCCCAACGCTCGGCAGTCGAACCCTTTGACGTGAGAAGGATCAGCGCTCCCTTCGTGCTCTCGGCCGCCTTGCTGGCGTCCTCGTGCTCCAACGGGGCTCCACCGGTCACCGCACTCGGCACCGCCGACCAGCCGGCGAAGACGGCGTGCGCCGCCTTCCGGGATCTGGTTCGCGCACGGGCCGCCGGAGCGATGGCGACGTCCGCGCTCCGCGCGAAGATCGCCGAGGTCTACAACGACGCGTCCACGTCGAGCATGCCCATCCTTCGAGCCCGCGCGGTTGCCCTCTACGCCGATGCGACGGTCATGGCGACCGGCGGCGAGGCACCGTCGCTCTCTCAAGACCTGGCGTCCATGTCCCAAGCCTGCACGGGGATCTGAGCTTCCCGATACGACACGCACCGGGGCCGGTCGGCCCCGTGAGAGAGAGGGTCGCGGCTTCCTAGTCGCCCAGGTCGCCCCGGCCGAAGCCGTCGAGCAGGAGTTCCGAGAGCACCCACCGCTTGCGGTCGCCGTTGCGGCTCTCCGACACCACCGTCATCTGCGGGTTGAACTCATAGAGGAACTGACGGCAAGCGCCGCACGGAGGGGTCGGAGTGGGGGCGGAGCTCGTGACCACGACGGTGTCGATATGGCGAGCCCCCGAAGCGACCGCCTGGGACGCGGCGACGCGTTCGGCGCAGATCGAGAGCCCGTAGGACGCGTTCTCGACGTTCGCGCCGCTGAAGGTACCGGCGTCGGTCGAGACGGCCGATCCCACGAAGAAGTTGCTGTACGGGGCGTAGGCGCGGCCGCGCGCCTGGCGGGCGAGATCCAGCAGCAACTCGACCTGATCAGCCACTGCCGTTCTCCGACTGGCCGACCGGGGTGCGGACGATCAGCACCTTCGCGATGCGCCGGCCCTGAACCTTCTCGGCGGTGAACGTGAGGTTCTCGAAGGAAACGGTCTCGCCCTGGGTCGGCACCGCCCCGAGGAGCCCATACATCAGCCCGCCGACGGTGTCCCATTCGTCGTGCGGGAGGTCGGCCTCGAGTAGCTCGTTCAGGTCGTCGATCGACATGCGGCCGGCGACGCGGAAGGTGTCGGGGTCGACGGTCTCGATCTCGGGCTCCTCGCGGTCGTATTCGTCGGCGATCTCACCGACGATCTCTTCGAGCAAGTCCTCGATGGTCACGAGTCCGGCCGTCGATCCGTACTCGTCCAGGACGATCGCGATGTGGACACGGCGCTGCTGCATCTCGCGCAGGAGGTCCGAGACCTTCTTCGAGTCGGGGACGAAGTACGGCTCGCGCATGATCTTGTCGATCGGCACGGTGTCCTTGCCTGCGTGCAGGTGTCGAAGCAGGTCCTTCGCGTAGACGACGCCCTCGATCTGGTCGATCGTGTCGCCGAAGACGGGGATGCGCGAGTAGCCGTGCTTCAGCATCAGGTCAAGGACCTGCTGCACGCCGCTCGCGATGGGCGCCGCCACCATGTCGGGTCGCGGGACCATGACCTCGCGCACCAACGTGTCGCCGAACTCGAAGATCGAGTGGATGAGGTCCGCCTCGCCCTCCTCGATGGACTTGTCCTCGGAGGCGACCTCGGCCATCGCGCGGATCTCCTGCTCGGTGACGAACGGGCCCTGGGGCAGGCCGGCGCCGGGGAGCAGGACGTTCGAGAGCCTGATGAGCCCGGCGGCGAGGGGCCCGACGGCGGCGGCGAGCGCGACGATGAACGGGGCCACGCGGAGCGCCACGCGGTCGGTGTGCTGGACCGTGAAGGTCTTCGGGCTCACTTCGGCGAAGACGAACAGGATCAGGGTCATCGCGCCGGTGGCGATCAGCTCGCCCAGGTGGTGGAGGTGGCGGATGGCCACCACGCCCGCGAGCGTGGTGCCGCCCAGCTGGGTGAGGAGCGTGAGGAGCAGCACCACGTTCAAGTAGCGTGCGGGGTTCTCGGCGATCCGGACCATCGCGTTCGCGCCGCGCTTGCCCTCCTCCTGGAAGTGGTAGGCGCGGAAGCGGGACATGCGCGTGATCGAGACCTCGGCCGAGGCGAGGAGCGCCGCCCCGGCGACGAGCGCCAGAACCGCGATCAGCTCCCACCAGTCGATGGAGGTCATGTCGTCAGGCTCCCAACGTAGGCGTCCTGCTTCGCCCACATCGCTCGACGATCGTCATCGGCCTCGTGGTCGTAGCCGAGGAGGTGCAGGACCCCGTGAACGACGAGCAGTCGAAGTTCCGCGGCGACGTCGGTGTTGTTGCGTGCGGCCTCAGCCGGGCAGACCACGACGTCGCCAATGAGCCCATCCTCGTCCATGGGGAAGGAGAGGACATCGGTCGGGCCGGGTTCGTCCATGTAGCGAACGTGCAGGTCGGCCATCTCCTCCTCGCCGACGAAGGAGAGCGACAGCTCGACTCCCCGTCGCCCCTCCGCAACGAGCGTCCGCTCCGCGAGCGCGGCGAGCGTGGCTTCGTCGACGGGGGATTCCTGCCGGTTCGACACCAGGACACTCATGGTCGAGGGACCGCCGCTCACTCCCCGCCAGCTCCGCGGGCTACCCGCTCGCCGTAGGCGCGATAGGCCTCCACGATGTCCTGCACGATCTTGTGGCGGACGACGTCCTTCGCGCCGAGGTGCACGAAGGAGATGTCCTCGATGCCGGACAGGATCTCCTCGATCACGACCAGCCCCGACCGCTGTCCCGTCGGTAGGTCGATCTGGGTGATGTCGCCGTTCACGACCACGCGCGATCCGAACCCGAATCGCGTGAGGAACATCTTCATCTGCTCGGGGGTCGTGTTCTGCGCCTCGTCCAGGATGATGAACGAGTCGTTCAGCGTGCGGCCCCGCATATAGGCGAGGGGCGCGACCTCGATCGTGCCGCGCGCGACCAGCCGCTGGAACGCTTCGGCGTCCATCATGTCGAAGAGGGCGTCGTAGAGCGGCTTTAAGTAGGGGTCGATCTTCTCGTACAGCGTCCCCGGCAGGAACCCGAGCCGCTCCCCCGCCTCGACCGCGGGGCGCGTGAGGATGATCCGCGAGACGGTTCGGTCCTGCAGCGCTTTCACCGCGGTCGCGACCGCCAGGTACGTCTTGCCGGTTCCTGCGGGCCCGATCGCGAACGTCACCGTCGAACGCCGGATCGCGTCCACGTAGCGCTTCTGCCCGAGCGTCTTCGGCGCGAGCGTGCGCCCGCGCGTGGTGAGCACGACGTCGCCGAACACCTGCGACGGCCGGCCGTTCTCGTCCTTGACCATGTCGATGGTCTTGCCGACGTTCTCGGCCGTGAGCGTCTGCCCCAGCCCGAGGATCGAGAGCAGCTCCTCGAACAGGAACGCGACCTTCTCCGCCTCGGCGTCCTCACCGGTGATCGTGATCTCGTTGCCGCGCACCAGGATGCGCGAGGCGAACGCGGACTCGACGAGCTTCAGGAGCTCGTCGCGCTGGCCGAGCAACGCGACCATCGGCTGGCTGCCGGGGACCCGGATCTTGACCTGCGCGGGTCCCCCCAGCAGGTGGAAGTGCAAGTGCTCCACCGTCTGTCCGCCCTCGCGCCCGACGTTCGCGACCAGTCGCCAGCCCGACCGGTCGACCGCTTCGGCCTTCGCGAGGTGCGTCGCGGTCTCGACCATCTCGGCGAGGAGCCCCGCGTGCTCACGGCTCACCTCGGCCAGGGAGTCCAGGTGCTCGCGCGGGATGATCAGGATGTGGGTGGGTGCTTTCGGGTCGATGTCCCGGAAGGCCACGACCTGGTCGGTGGCGTGCACGATGTCGGCCGGGACCTCCTTCGTCCCGATCCGGCAGAAGAGACACTCGCTGGCGGTACCCGTCGTCACCATCTGAATCTAGCCGAGTCTGCCATAGCGGGCCAGCACCAGGGCCGCGCCGACGACGGCCGCCGTTTCGGTCCGAAGGATCGACGCGCCCAGCCGCGCGAGCGGAACAGAGGCAGACTCGGCGAGCGCGAGCTCGTCCGGGGCGAAGCCTCCCTCGGGGCCAACGACGATCCGAACCGAGTCCGCCGCGTCTGGGAGGGATTCCGCCAGCGGTCGCTCTGCGTCCTCATGGAGCACGACGGCAGCGATTCGGGGTTGACAAATGACATCCAGGAGCGATCCCGCAGCGCGAACGTCCATCACGAACGGGGTGCGGGCCTGCATGGCCGCCTCGCGGGCCACCGCTCGTTGGCGCTCGAGGACGCGGTCGGCGCGATCCGCGCCCCAGGTCCGGACCGAACGCTCCGTCGGCAAGAGCACGAGCTCGTCGACGCCGAGCTCGCCGAGTTTCTGGACAGCCCAGCCGAGGCGATCACCCTTCGGCGGCGCGAGCACGACGGACACGAGCGGCCTCGGCCGCTCGACGGGCGTGAT
>VAYJ01000025.1:0-1224 GCA_005888465.1 Actinomycetota bacterium | reverse complement strand
GCCCTCCTCGCCGACGAGCCGGCCGCGCGCGACGGCTCCATTACCGTCCGAGAGCGTGACCTCCTCCCCGACCCGAAGCCGCAGCGACCGGAGGGCGTGCGCCGAGTCTTCGGCCGAGAGCAGGACCCTTCCGGCGCCGTCCAGGCGCTCGACGAAGAAGTGCGGAGCCGTCACCGGTCGCGCAGCTTGCGGGGCTGGCCGGCGACCGGGGTCCCCTTGCGCTGCGCCTCGCCGCGAAGCTCCGCGAGCCGCTCCAGGAGCGCCCGTTCCTCCTTCGACTTGGCTGACGGCGTCTCGACCTCGACCCGCACGTAGAGGTCGCCGCGCCCGCGTCGTCCGACGTGCGGCACCCCTTTGCCACGGAGACGAACGACCGTGCCGGACTCGGTCGCCGGCTCCACCCGGATCCGTTCGACCCCGTCGAGCGTGGGGATCTCCACGTCCCCACCCATCGCTGCGAGCGTCATGGGGATCGGGAGCGCGCACACGAGGTTCTCACCCTCGCGGCCGAACACCGGGTGCGGCTGGACACGGAGCGCGACGTACAGGTCGCCGGGCCCGCCGCCCTGCCGCCCCTCGTGCCCCGACCCCGTCACGCGCAGCTCCATCCCGTCGGCGACGCCGGCCGGGATGTCGATCGTCGTCGTAGCTCTCGCCGGCACCCGGCCCTGGCCCTGGCACTGGGTACAGGGGGAGGCGATCTTCTCGCCCGTCCCGTCGCAGACCGCGCAGGTCTTCGCCGTCATCACGGTCCCGAAGATGCTCCGGGCAACGTCCTGGACCTCGCCCGCGCCGCCGCAGCGGGCGCAGCGCGAAGGGTACGTGCCGGGCTCGCACCCGGTTCCCGAACAGCGCGCGCACATCTCCAGGGTGTCCAGCTGGAGCTCCCGCTGGACGCCGAACACCGAGTCCTCGAACGAGAGCGTGAGCTCCACGTAGAGGTCGCCGCCGCGCTGCGTCCGGGTCCGGCGCCGCCCCGGCCCACGCCCGAACGCGCCGCCGAAGAACACGTCGAAGATCCCGCCGGCGTCCCCGAACGGGAAGAAGTCCGAACCGATCGTCGCGCCGCTCGCGCCGAACAGGTCGTACTGACGGCGCCGCGCGGGGTCCGAGAGCGTCTGGTAGGCCGCCGTGATCTCCTTGAAGCGGCGCTCGGCATCCGGGTCCTTGTTCACGTCGGGATGCAGCTCTCGGGCGAGCTGGCGGTAGCGCCGCTTGATCTCG
>VAYJ01000024.1 GCA_005888465.1 Actinomycetota bacterium | reverse complement strand
CCTCGCGGAGCAGGCGGAGCATCGCGGACTCGCGCTCGAGCGTTTCGTAGATCTGGCGGAGCGTCTCGCGCTCCTGGAACGACTCGTGGGCAGCGATCGTCGTGACCCCGCCCATGAAAACGTGCTCGGCATCGACGGCCTCCTCGACGGCGGCGAGCGCGTCGGCAAGCTTCGCGAACAGTCCGCGATCCGGCTGCGGAGCGATTCGCGAACGCGCCTCAGCGACAGCCCGCGCCCCCGCAACCGTCTCGCCCCGAAACGAGCCGGCGATCTCCGACGACACGCGCTCGACGTCGGCCGCCGCGACTCCGGCGGGCAGCTCCA
>VAYJ01000278.1:2260-4435 GCA_005888465.1 Actinomycetota bacterium | reverse complement strand
CGACGGACCGGCCGTATCGTGCCGCGCTCCCGCAGAATGAGGCGATCCGGCGGCTGAAGCTCTCGGCCGGCACGCAGTTCGACCCGGAAGTTGTGGCTGCCTTCGTCGCGCTGCACCGCGTGGACGGTATCCACTTCCACTCGGAGGTCCGCTAGCCTCTCGCCCGTGAAGGACATCGGGTTGGTCGGCGTGCCGTACTCGGGCAAGTCCACGCTGTTCACGGCGCTCACGCGAACGGGCGCCGCCGGCGGGCGAGCGAACCAGGCCGTCGTGCCCGTGCCGGACGTGCGCCTGGCGGTGCTGGCCGACCTGGAGCGCTCGCGGAAGGTCGTCGCCGCGCAGGTCCGGTTCGTCGACGTGCCCGGAGGGACGACCGCGCAGGGGTTGGCCGCGCTCCGCATGACTGACACGCTCTGCGTGGTGCTCCGCTCCTTCGGCGCCGACGCGAACCCGGGCGCGGAGCTGGACGAGATCCGCGCCGATCTCATTCTCGCCGACCTCGCCGTCATCGAGTCGGCACTCGAGAACGCCGAGCGGCGGCAGAAGGGCCGAGGCGCACACGCCGACGCCGAGGTCGCGCTCTTCACTCGCGCTCGCGACGTGCTCGGCGCCGAACGGCTCCTCCGCGACGAGGGCTTCGGCGACGACGAGCGCGTCGTCCTTCGTGGCATCGCGCCGCTGACGCTCAAACCGTGGGTCATCGTCGCGAACGTTGAGGAGGGGGCCGTGGTCCCGGCCGGCCTTCCGGAGGGGACGCTCGGCGTCTCGGCCGAGATCGAGGCCGAGACAGCCGGCATGGAGCCCGAGGAGGCGCGCGAGCTGCTCGCGGAGTTCGGCGTGAAGGAGCCGGGCCTGGACCGGGTGGTCGCCGCGTGCTACCGCGCGCTCGACCTCATCACGTTCCTCACGACCGGGGAGGACGAGACGCGCGCGTGGGAGGTGCGCCGAGGCGCGCACGCACCCGAGGCGGCCGGCGCCATCCACACCGACCTCGAGCGCGGCTTCATCCGGGCTGAGGTCGTCTCGTACGAGGACCTCGTCGCCGAGGGCGGCTGGGACGCGGCGAAGCGCAAGGGCCTGCTCCGCGTCGAGGGCCGCGACTACGTGGTGCGGGAGGGCGACGTCCTGCACGTGCGCTTCGCCGTATGACGACGCCGCTCGACATCACCGCGATCCGGGCGCGCTTCCCGGGGCTCGCCCGCACGAAGGACGGACGACCCTGTGTCTTCACCGACGCGCCCGGCGGCACCCAGGTTCCCGACACCGTCATCGAGGCCATGTCGGCGTATCTGCGCGACGCGAACGCGAACACGTGGGGCGCGTTCCCGACCAGCCGGGCGACCGACGCGACGATCGACGCCGCGCGCTCGGCCGCGGCCGACCTCATTGGATGCGACGCCGACCAGATCGTGTTCGGACCGAACATGACGACGCTCGCGTTCGCGCTCTCGCGTGCCATCCGGCGAACCCTCGAACCAGGCGACGAGGTCGTCGTCACGATGCTCGACCACGACGCCAATGTGGCGCCGTGGCTGATCGCCGCCCAGGAGGCGGGCGCGACCATCCGGTGGGTCGACGTCGATATCCGGGACTGCACGCTGGACCTCGACTCGCTCGACGCCGCGCTCACGCGTCGCACGAAGCTCGTCGCGTTCACGCTTGCGTCGAACGCGGTCGGCACCATCACGCCCGCCGTCGAGATCGTCCGTCACGCCCACGGCGTCGGCGCCCTCGCGGTCGCCGACGCGGTGCATCTGGCGCCGCACCGCTCGATCGACTTCGCGTCGCTCGGCGCCGACGTCCTCTTCTGTTCGCCGTACAAGTTCTACGGGCCGCACCTCGGCGTCATGGCCGGTTCCGGCGACCTCCTTTCCAGCCTTCAGCCCGACAAGGTCCGGCCCGCGACCGACGACATCCCCGATCGCTGGGAGACCGGCACGAAGAACCACGAGGGCCTCGCGGGGCTCGTCGCCGCCGTCGACTACCTGGCGAGCCTCGGCGACGGCCCATCCCGTCGCGACAGGATCACGACCGCAATGGATCGCATCACGAACCACGAAGCCCAGCTGTCCGATCGGTTCCTCCGCGGCCTCCCGCCCGGCGCCCGCCTGCTCGGCATCGCCGACCCTTCACACGTCGCGGAGCGCGCGCCCACGTTCGCCCTCCGCCTGAACG
>VAYJ01000278.1:0-2244 GCA_005888465.1 Actinomycetota bacterium | reverse complement strand
TGTGGGACGGCGACTACTATGCGATGGCGATCATGCAGCGCCTCGGCCTCGCCGCCACCGGCGGAGCAACGCGCATCGGCTTCTGCCACTACCACACGCCCGACGAGGTCGACCGGGTCCTCGAGGCCACCGCGGAGATCGCCCGTGCCTGACGACGCGCGCATCAACCGCCGCTTCTGGGACCGTTCGGCGGACGAGTACCAGGCCGATCACGCCTCTCAGCTGAACGAGCTCGACCTCGCCTGGGGAGTTTGGGGGATCCCCGAATCGGAGCTGAACGTCCTCGGCCCCATCGAGGGCAAGGAGATCCTCGAGCTCGGCTGCGGCGGCGGACAGTGGTCGATCTTCCTGTCCCGTCACGGCGCCCGTCCGACCGGACTCGACAACTCGCGCAATCAGCTCCTGCACGCGAAGCGGCTCATGGCCGACAAGGGCACACGCTTCCCGCTCGTCAACGCCAGCGCCGAGCGCCTCCCGTTCGCCGACGCCTCGTTCGACATCGTGTTCTGCGATCACGGCGCGATGTCGTTCGCCGACCCCGAGCGAACGGTGCCCGAGGCGGCACGGGTCCTTCGTCCGAACGGCCTCCTGGCGTTCAACATGGTGAGCCCGCTGCTGTTCACGTGCTGGAATGAGGTCAAGGACCAGGTCGAATCGTCGCTACACGCCGTGTACTTCGACCTGCGGCGGTTCGACTACCAGGAGGGCTTCGTCGAGTACCAGCTGCCGTACGGAGCCTGGATCGACGTCTTGCGGCGAAGCGGCCTGATCGTCGAGGACCTGATCGAGCTCCAGCCGCCCGCGGGCGCGACGACAACATATCCGGACCTCGTGCCGTTCGACTGGGCGCGCCGCTGGCCGGCCGAGAACATCTGGAAGGCGCGCAAACCCTCGGCCTAGCCGAGCGAGAGCTGCAGGATCCGTCCGGCGGTCCTGGTCGCAAGGGCCTGCGCGGTGAGCGTGGGGTTCGGGCCGCCGAGGCCGTTCGGGAGCGCCGAGGTGTCGCCGATGAACAGGCCCCGGACCTCGTGAGCCTGGCCGTCGGGGTCGAACACGCTCGTGCGCGGGTCGCGGCCGATGCGCATCGTCGACATCAGATGTGTGACGAAGACCTGCATACGGGATCGATGGATGTGCTTCGCGCCGGCTGCTCGAAGGATCTCGGCGGCCTTACGGGCGAGCCACTCCTGCCGCTGCTGTGAGACGGGGGTCGGGGTGTAGGTGACCTTCGGGACGGAACCGTGCTCGTCGGTCCAGTCACCGGCCAGCGTGACGCGATTGTCGGGGTGCGGTTCGTCGTCGACGGAGAGGATGATCGAGAGCGAGCGGTGATACTCCTCGATCCGCGCGACGGCCTCGGGCCCCCACCAGCGTCCGGCGGTGTCCCACGGCTCGCCGTTCGTCGGCTCGTCCCAGAACCCGCGTCCCAGTCCGGCGAGCACGACCGCGAAGGCCTGCGGCCCGAACCCCTGGCACCACATCGTGCCGTGGCCGGGGAAGTCCGCGCGGGCCATCGTGACCTGGCCGACGTCGGGGTGGACCTCTCGGTCGAAGAATCCGGTGACGAAGTCCTGCAGGTGCATCGTGAAGTGCCGGCCGACGGCGTCGTGGCTGTTGGGGAGGCTGGAGTTCAGCCAGAGGCGCGGCGACTCGACCGAGCCGCCGGCCAGGACGACGACGACGGCCTCGGCTTCCTGAGTCTCGCCGGTTTGGGTGTCGCGCCATCGGACCCCGCGCACGTGGGTGCCGTCGACGAGGATGCGCGTGGCGAACGCGTTCGGGACGAGATCGCAGTTGCCGGTCGCGAGCGCGGCGGGCACGTAGCTCACGTTCGTCGCGCGCTTCGCCTTGCGCTCGAGCGGCGCCCTCGCGGGTTGGTTACACCCGACAAGGCAGTGTCCGCACATGGTGCAGCCGTGGACGCGGGTGAGGTCGGCGCCGGGCGCCATATCGGCGACCGGCAGGATGGCGTTGTGGCAGGGGCGCCAAACCGGTTCGGCTACCTCGGTGGCCTCACTGCGACGCAGGCCGATGCCCTCGCACCCTTCTGCGAAGAGGGCGTCCTTCGTCGCGAGGTCGCGGACGAGCGAGACGGGCAGGAAGTCCTCGACGCGCTCGTAGAAGGGAATCAGGTCCTCGTAGGGGAACGGCCAGTCGCGCTCGAACGAGGAGGGGTAGGCGCGCGGGGAGATGCCGTTGTAGTGCAAGGTGGTGCCGCCCACGCCGGCCGCCTGCAGGACCAGG
>VAYJ01000277.1 GCA_005888465.1 Actinomycetota bacterium | reverse complement strand
GGGCTCGACGGCGATCTCGCCGCCCAGGCCCCGGCGCTCCGAGCCGCTCGGCAGACGCAGCTCGAATCCGCCGGAGACGAGCACGAGGTGCTGGACCGATTTCCACAGGAGGAACTTGTTCTGAAGCTCGAGGTCGCCCGGGCCCGCCGTCGAAGCGGCGTCGTTCGGATTCCGATACAGGAATGGCATCTCGACTTCGACCTGCCACCACGGCGTGATGGGCCACTCGAGAGCGCCCGAGAACTGGCTCGCGCGGCCCTCACGGGACTTCGAGTGCTGGAAGCTCGCTTCCAGCTCGCGCTCGATGACGGGCCGGCGCGTGACGACGGGATAGAAGAACTTGATGTCTGGCTCCTCATCGGCCATCGCGGACATCGGGCAGAGCAGGAGGGCGGCCAGCAGTGCGCAGACATGGCGCATGGAAGCTCCTTCAGCCGGAGCAGCCTCCGGCGGCTGTGGCTGGCTGGCGCCGGAGGAGAAGGAGCGCGGGCTGGCTGGTTCGGGCTACTTCGTCAGGATCAGCTTGTCTGCCTTGGTGATGAACAACCGGTATTCCTGGCCGTGATGGAGGATCACGATCTCCCGCCCTCCGCGGAACAGCTCGGAGCTGGCGACGCGCGCGGACGGCGACACCCTCGTACCCGCCGGCCGGACGGAGGGCGGATCCTGACCATGCTCGGTCATGCGCTCTCCTCTCTGATCTGCTGTGAGAGGTAGTGCGCTTCGCCCGTCTGCCGGATGAGCTCGAGCTGGGCCTCGATCCAGTTCACGTGCTCTTCCTCGGCCTTCAGAATCTCCTCGAGCACGTCGCGGCTTCCATTGTCGCCAAGGCTCCGGGTGAGCTCGATGCCCTGGTTGAGCGCCCTCACCGCGTCACGCTCCAGCTCGAGATCCAGACGGAGCTGCTCGGGCACGGTCTGTCCCACGTTGACCTTGCCGAGCCGCTGCACGTTGGGCACGCCCTCGAGGTAGAGGATGCGCGCGATGAGGCGGTCGGCGTGGCGCATCTCTCCGATCGACTCCTCGCGGACCTTCTTCCACAGCCGCTCGTAGCCCCAGTTCTCGCACATGCGGGCGTGGATGAAGTACTGGTTGATGGCCGTGAGCTCGGCCGTCAGCACCTCGTTGAGGAGGGTGACGACCTGATCGTGTCCCTTCATGTCCGGTCACCGGCCGCGCACACGGCGCCTTCGGCCTCCCGGACCATCTCGGCGAGCGCGCGGTAGCAGGCCCCGCAGTCGCTCCCGGCCCCGCAGATCCGCGACACATCGTCCACCGTCCGCGCCCCCGAGGCGATGACGCGCTGAATGGTCTGCTCGGGGACGCCCCGGCACAGGCAGACGATCATGGCTGGGTCGGATCCGGCAGGGTGACGCCGGTCGGTGTCCGGCGACCGAAGAGCACGATTCCCATCACGAGGATGTACCCGGCGTACACGACGAGCTCGGGGACGGTCGGCTGCGAGCGATACCCGATGAGGCCCGAGAGGAAGCCGCCCGCCACGCTCTTGTCGCTCAGGAGCCAGGACGTGTTCCAGACCGGCTCCGAGAGCGGCAGGAGTCCGAGGCCCTGGAGGCGGCCGACGCCGGTGGCAAAGAGTCCGGCCGCGAGGAGCATGATGAAGGCGGTGGTGACGGTGAAGAAGCGAGACAGGCTGATGTGACGGCCACCGTGAAAGATGGCCCAGCCGATGGCCGCCGCGAGCGCCACGCCCGCCACCCCGCCGATCACGCTGGACCAGCCCGCCGCGCCCTCGGCCTGGGCCATGATGC
>VAYJ01000069.1 GCA_005888465.1 Actinomycetota bacterium | reverse complement strand
CGCTACGCGGTCGTGGTCATCGCGATCGTCGCCGCCGTGATCACCCCCAGCCAGGACTGGTTCACGATGACCGCTTTGATGTTTCCCCTGCTAGTCTTTTACGAACTTTCGATCCTGGTAGCCCGCCTCATGAAGAAGTAAGCAGGGAGTCGTTCGTTGGCGATCAAGGGAAAGGGCCGAGCAAGGAGCCGGCGCGTCATCGCGGCGCCGCCCAGGCCGCAGCTCGTCGTGCGCAAGCCCCCGCTCTGGCGGCGCCGGTGGGTCCGGGTCGTGGTCGTGCTGATCGTGCTGGCGGGGATCGGGACCGGTGTGACGATCAGCGTCCGGCGCTCGCACGCCCGGCACTTCAAGTCGAAGGAGATCGCCGGCATCGAGGCCTACGCGGCCAAGCTCCGCGCCACGTTCCCGGCCGACCGTGAGAACGTCCCCCCGGACCTCGTCGTGTTCTTCCCGAACCTCTCCTCCGACCTCGACAAGCTCGCAAAGGGCACGCTGAAGCCGGCCGACGCGACGACCGAGGCGTCGACGGTCTCGACGAGCGCGCAGGCCACTGCCTCGGC
This sequence comes from Actinomycetota bacterium, assembly GCA_005888465.1. GTDB lineage: Bacteria > Actinomycetota > UBA4738 > UBA4738 > UBA4738 > AC-55. The sequence goes on along the minus strand of VAYJ01000069.1, from coordinate 8,513 downwards.
CATCACGGCCCTGACGCAGAAGGTGTCGAGCATGATCCCCTCGTCGTTCACCGTCACGGGGGTGAGCGACGGCACAGGTGGGTCCAAGCCCGGGAACATCGTTGCCCGTGGGGCCACGCAGGACATCGTCAACGAGGCCCAGTATCTGATGAGCCAGGCGTTCCAGGTGTGGACCGAGGCCGGGAACCTGATGACGCAGGCGGCGGCCGCCACGGACCCGACCGTGCTCAAGGCCCTGGTGAACAGCGCGACGAAGCTCGACCAGCGTGCCTCGGACTTGTTCGACCGCGGCTACCAAAAGATCCTTGCGATCGAGAACGCCCTGGGCATCGTCGCGCAGAGCCCCGCAAACAGCTCCGTCCCGGGCGCCTAGTCACGCGGCTCGAGGAGACGACCGTGGCCGAGCCGGTGGCGGTCGTGGCGAACCCCACCTCAGGCCGCGGCAAGGGCGCGAAGCTCATCCCCAAGGTCGACGCGCTGCTGCGCTCGATCGGGGTCGAGCACGTCATGCACGTCTGCGCGGACCCCGAGGACCCCGAGCGCCTGGCGCGCGAGGCGGCGGAGCGGGGTGCGCCGATCGTGGCGGCGCTCGGCGGGGACGGTCAGGTCGGGGCGTGCGCGAACGGCGTGCTCGGTTCCGACGCGGCGCTCGCCGTCATCCCGGCCGGCACGGGGAACGACTTCGCGCGGTACCTCGGCCTGAACCGCAAGGATCCGCTCGCGGCCGCGCGCCTGCTCGCCTCCCCGACGACGCGGCGGCTGGACGTCGTTCGGGTCCGCACCGCCGACGGTGAACGCGTGTTCGTGAACGTGGGCGGCACCGGGTTCGATTCGGAGGTGAACGGCCACGCGAACGGGGTCCGGTTCCTGAAGGGCACCCCGAAGTACATCTACTCGACGTTCGTCACGCTCGCCCGCTTCAGGCCGGGCAAGTTCGAGGTGGACGTGGACGGCGAGTTCCACGCCATCCCGGGCATGATGATCGCCGTCGGGAACGCCGTGTCCTACGGCGGCGGCATGAAGATCACCCCCGACGCGAAGGCCGACGACGGCATCCTGGACCTCTGCGTGATCGGCGAGGTGTCCAAGCCCGAGTTCGTCCGGACGTTCCCGAAGGTCTTCAGCGGCAAGCACGTTCGGCATCCGGCGGTGACGGTGCTCCGCGGCAAGCAGATCACGATCTCGGCCGAGCGCCCGTTCGACGTCTACGGGGACGGCGAGCGGTTCGGCCCGCTTCCGGTGACGTTCACGGTGGTGCCGGCGGCCCTCTCGGTCGTGGTGCCGTCATGACAACCGGCCTGCTTCTGCTGCACGCGTTCCCGCTCGACGCCTCGATGTGGCAGCCGCAGGTCGGGGCGCTCTCCCACGTGGTCCCCGTTGTCGCGCCCGACTTCCCCGGGTTCGGCGCCGGCGGGGGCGACCCGGTCGAGGTCCTCTCGATGGACCTCGAGGCCGACGCCGCCGCGCGGGCACTCTCGGAGGCGGGGATCGACCAGGCCCTCGTGTGCGGCCTGTCGATGGGCGGCTACGCCGCGCTCGCGTTCTGGCGCCGGTATCGGTCGCGTGTTGCCGGCCTGGTGCTGGCCAACACGAAGTCGGGTGGCGACGACGACGCGGGCAAGGAACGTCGGCGGGCACTCGCCGCGCGGCTCCTGGCCGAGGGGAACGGCTTCCTCGTGGAATCCCCGCCGCCGCTGCTCTCGGCCGGTGCCCCGGAGGACCTGTGGGCGAGCGTCCGGGCGACGATCGCCGCGCAGCCCGCCGCCGCGATCGCCTCGGCGTCGCTCGGGATGGCCGAACGGCCGGACTCGACCCCGGACCTCGCCGGTATCGACGTGCCGGCGCTCGTCGTGACCTCGACCGGCGACACGCTCATCCCGCCCGAGGCCACCTAACAAATGGCCGGGCAGATCCCGATGGGCCGGCTCGTCACGCTCGAGGGCGCTGGCCATCTCTCGAACCTCGAGGCGCCGGAGGCCTTCACCGAGCTCCTGCGCGGCGAGCTGATGGCGATCGGCGCCGTCACGGGGTAGGCCGAACCCGCCCCTACACTAAGGCCGATGACCAGCGTCGAACGCTTCGCGGAGCGCTACCCGTTCCCGCTCGACGACTTCCAGCTCCGGGCGATCGGGGCGCTGGAGGCCGGCGAGTCGGTGCTCGTCGCTGCCGCGACCGGGTCGGGGAAGACCGTGGTGGCCGAGTACGGCATCGAGCGTGCGCTCGCCGGCCGGCGCAAGGCCTTCTACACCACGCCGCTGAAGGCGCTCTCGAACCAGAAGTTCGGCGACTTCTCCACGCGCTGGGGCGCGCGGCGCGTGGGCCTGCTCACCGGCGACAACTCGATCAACGGCGACGCGCCGGTGGTGGTCATGACCACCGAGGTCCTTCGGAACATGCTCTACGAGTCGAGCGACGCGCTCGAGGGCCTGGGGCTGGTCGTGATGGACGAGGTGCACTACCTGCAGGACCCCTACCGCGGCGCCGTGTGGGAGGAGATCCTCATCCACCTGCCGCTCTCGGTCGCCGTGGTGTGCCTCTCGGCCACCGTCTCGAACGCCGAGGAGTTCGGCGAATGGCTGGGCGCCCTCCGCGGGCTCACGCGTGTGGTGATCGAGGAGCGCCGCCCGGTGCCGCTCGAGAACCTCTACCTGGTCGGCCCGGAGCTCCACGCCATGCACGTGCCGAGCCAGGGCCACCTTGTGCCGAACCCGTACCTGGCGTCGCTCGACCGCCGCGAGATCCGGTATCGGGCTTACGCGCGCGCGGGCGACGGTCGCATCCAGGCGCAACGCGTCCCGCGCCCGCGGGAGGGGCACCGCCGCTTCTACGTCCCCCGGCGTGAGGAGGTGGTCCGCCGCCTCGACGAGGAGGGCATGCTCCCCGCGATCTACTTCGTCTTCAGCCGCGCCGGCTGCGACGCGAGCGTGCGCTACCTCATGGAGGCCGGCGTCCGGCTCACGTCGCGCGAGGAGGCCGACGAGATCCGCGCGGTGGCCGACGACCGGGCGTCGTGGCTCCCCGACGAGGACCTCGAGGCGCTGGGGTTCTTCGAGCTGCGCGAGGCGCTCGCCGCCGGCGTCGCCGCCCACCACGCGGGCATGCTCCCCGTCTTCAAGGAGACCGTCGAGCAGCTCTTCACCGAGGGCTTGGTCCGCATCGTCTTCGCGACCGAGACGCTCTCGCTCGGCATCAACATGCCGGCCCGGACCGTCGTGATCGAGGACCTCTGGAAGTTCTCGGGCGAGCACCACGAGCTGCTCACGCCGGGGGAGTACACGCAGCTCACCGGCCGCGCGGGGAGGCGCGGGATTGACGAGATCGGCTACGCCGTCGTGCTCTATCAGACACAGGTGCCGTTCGAACGGGTCGCCGGGCTCGCGTCGACCCGCACGTACGAGCTCCGGTCGTCCTTCCGCCCCTCGTACAACATGGCGGTGAACCTGGTCCGCGCGTACTCGCTGGACGAGGCCCACCACCTGCTCAACTCCTCGTTCGCGCAGTTCCTGGCGGACCGGAGCGTCGTCACGCTCGAGCGGGAGCTCGAACACGACCGCGCGGCACTCGAGGGCTACCGGTCGCAGGTCACGTGCGACCGCGGCGACTTCGCCGAGTACTGGGCGTTCCGCGAACGCGCCCGTGCGATCCGCGAGGAGCCCCGCCGCGGCCAGTCGCGACGGACCCAGGAGGAGACGACGGGAGCGCTCAAGTCCCTCCGGGCGGGGGACGTGATCTTCCTCCCCGGTGAGCGCCGCGCCGGCCTCGCCGTGGTGACCGGCAACCACGACGGGCGCCCGAGCATGCTCACCCAGGACCGGCGGGCGTTCCGGCTCTCGACCCGCGACCTCGATCGCCCGCCCGTCCCGGTCGCGAGGATCCAGCTCCCGCGCTCGGGGAGCGCCCGCAGCGCTCGCTTCCGCCGCGACGTGGCCGCGCAGCTCGTGGCCCTCCGCGTGCATCGCCCGCCCGCGCGGCGCCAGCAGTTGGACCAGGCCGCCGAAGCCCGCGCGGTGCAGCTCGAGCGCAAGGCCGCCCGCCACCCGTGCCACGCCTGCCCGGACCGCGCCCAGCACGAGCGGTGGGCGGCGCGCGCGTCGAAGCTCGAGCACGACGTCGCCGGGCTCGAGCGCCGCATCCGCTCGCGGACCGAGACCCTCGGGCGCCAGTTCGACCGCGTGCTCGCCGTCCTCACCGAGCTCGGCTACGTCGGGCGCTTCAGCCTGACGGTCAAGGGGGAGCGCCTGCGCCGGATCTACGCGGAGGGCGACATCATGGCCGTCGAGGCGCTCGCGGAAGGGCTCTTCGACGGGCTCACGCCGTCGGAGCTCGCGGCCCTGGTCTCCACGATCGTGCATGAGTCGCGCGAGCGTGTCCCCCAACGGCCGGACATCCCCACGCCCGCGCTTCGCGAACGCGTCGCTGCGCTCGCCCAGACGTGGCAGCGGATCCGCCGCGTCGAGGACCAGCACCAGGTGGAGCTCTGTCGCGAGCTGGACGCCGGGTTCGTCCCCACGGTGTTCGCGTGGGCGGAGGGCAAGTCGCTCGAGGACGTCCTGGAGACCTCGGGCCTGGCCGCCGGTGACTTCGTGCGCAACTGCAAGCAGCTCTTGGACCTCCTTCGCCAGATCGAGGCCGTCGCCGACCCCGCGGTCGCCTCAGTCGCGCGAGCGGCGGCCGGCGCGGTCGACCGCAACGTCGTCGCGTACTCCGGCGTCGAGGTCCCGGAGCCAAGCGTGTGAGCGCCGGTATCATCGGGCCCATGCCCCACGACCACGCCGAGCGGCTCGCGCGCGCGCGCGGGCAGGCCGAGCTCGCGGGCCTGGGCGCGATCGTCGTCGCGCCCGGACCGGACCTCATGTACCTGACCGGTTACGGGCCGCCCCCGCTCGAGCGCCTCACGGCCCTGGTGGTGCGGCCGGGCACCGACCCGATCCTGCTCGTCCCGACGCTGGAGCGCCCGCGCGCCGCGGCCTCGCCTGCCGAGGACCTGGTCGGGTTCGTCACCTGGAGCGACGGCGAGAGCATGCACGCGTCGCTCGGCAAGCTCCTCCCCGAGCGCGGCACGATCGGCGTGATCGACCAGATGTGGGCGTGGCACCTCATGGAGCTCGAACGCGAGCTGCCCGCCGCGACCTTCGTCTCTGCGGCGCGAACCCTCTCGCGCCTTCGCATCCGCAAGGACGCGGGAGAGCTCGAGCTGCTCGCGCGCGCGGGGCGCGCAGCCGACGAGACGTTCGCTCGCGTCGCGAAGGAGGACTTCGCCGGCAGGGCCGAGGAGCAGATCGCCGCGCGCCTGCGCGAGCTGCTCGTCGAGGAGGGCTGCGACGCAGCCAGCTTCTGGATCGTCGCCTCGGGACCGAACGGCGCCTCACCGCATCACGAGCCGAGCATCCGCATCCTGCAAGCCGGTGACCCCGCCGTCCTCGACTTCGGCGGGACGGTCGGCGGCTACGGCTCCGACCTGTCCCGGACCGTCTCGGTGGGGGAGCCCTCGGCGGAGGTGCGCGAGGTCCACGACGTCGTCCGCCGCGCGCAGGAGGCCGCCTTCCACGCGGTCCGCCCCGGCGTCCGGGCGCAGGACATCGACCACGCCGCGCGCCACGTCATCGAGGAGGCCGGCTTCGGCGCCGCGTTCATCCACCGCACGGGCCACGGGATTGGCCTGGAGGCGCACGAGGAGCCCTACATCGTGCGCGGCAACGAGGAGGTGCTCGAGCCGGGCATGTGCTTCTCGATCGAGCCGGGGATCTACCTCAAGGGGCGATTCGGGGTCCGGATCGAGGACATCGTCGCCGTGACCGAGGACAGCGCCGTTCGGCTGAACGAGGCGCCCCGCGAGCTCACGCTCGTGGCTTGAGCACGAACACGCGCGGCGAGAGCTTTCCGATCATCTGGTAGACGCCCCACAGTCGGTCCGCGACCGACGCCCGGTAGTCGACGTCCCCGAGCAGCTCGCGAAACCGTTCTTCGTCGCGGAGCAACCGAGCGACGTGCAGCAGCTGACGCGAGGTCTTCCCGGGGCCGGACTCCTCCAGGAACTCGCGCCACTCACTCCGAAGCTCCTCGCGCCGCTCGACCTCGAGTCCCGCCTCTCCAACGATCTCTTCGAAGCGGTCCGGATCGGTGTTCGCCTCGACAGCGGCGAGCGCCGGCCACAGGCGTTCGGCGTCGCCCGGCTCGAGCCACGGCGTCGCGAACATCTGGAAGACGACCATCGCGCCTCCCGGCCGAAGCACCCGACGGCACTCCGCGAGCGCGTCGCGCAGGTACGCGATGTGGATGAGCATGTCGCGCGACCACACCAGGTCGAACGTCCCGTCCCTGAAGGGGAGCGCCGTGATGCTCCCCTGGGCCAGGCCGATCATCCCGCCGACCTCCGGCTCGTTCGCCCGCAGATCCTCCAGGTCGGGGAACCCCGACGACAGGTTGTCCCACACGAACTCGACCCCGGTCGTGCGACACCTGAACCGCCGAGCGAGCTCGATCACGTGCCGGCCGTTCCCCGAGCCGATGTCCAGCACCCGGCTGGATGCATCGACCCCGAGATCCGACGCGACCTCGAACAGGAAGTCCGGTCCGCGCGGATCCAGGCTCTCGTCGAGCAGCTCGTCGATCTGCAGCTCCGTCAAGGGCCCGTTCGCGTACATCTGCTCGACGGAGATCGGCTGCGGTTCGCGTTCAGCCATGGCGCCCGATGCTATCGAACACAGGCCGTGCGCTATCCTACCGATGGGTAGCTTTCGGATCGACGGAGGTAACCGCATCGTGCCGCTCCTGAACATCCCCGACGAGCTCCTCGAGATTCGCGCGTCGCTCCGCCAGTTCATCGAGCGGGAGGTGCTTCCGATCGAGGACGCGCACCGTGAGGAGATCCAGGAGCGCGGGACGTTCTCCACCATCCGCGAGGAGGTCCTGAAGCTCCGCAAACGCTCCGCCGAGCTCGGGTTCTACGCGATCCATATGCCCGAGGAGCTCGGAGGGGGAGGGCTCTCGCTCCTCGACCAGGTGCTCTTGCACGAGGAGGGAGCGCGCACGGGCTCGATCCTCGCGCAGATCGAGGGCATCTTCCCGGTCGTGAGCGGGCCGAACCCCATCCACATGGACTGCACTGAAGCCCAGCGGGAGAAGTACCTCTACCCGCTCATGGCGGCGGACAAGATCACGTGCTTCGCGCTCACCGAGCCCGGCGCCGGCTCGGACGCAACCCGGATCCAGACGCGCGCCACGAAGGGCGAAGACGGCATCTGGACGATCACTGGGCGCAAGCACTTCATCACCGGCGGCGCCGACGCGGACTTCGCGCTCGTGTTCGCTGTGACCGATCCCGAAAGGCGCGCGAAGGGCGGGATCACGGCCTTCTTCGTCGACGCTGACACGCCGGGCTATGCCGTGACGCGCGTGCAGCGGACGATGTCCCCGTACCAGAATCCGGTCGAGCTCACGCTGGACGGCGTCCGGGTATCCGACGCGAACATCCTCGGACAGGAAGGGTTCGGCTTCTACTCGGCCGTGCGCGGGATCAACGGAGCGAGGCTCCAGATCGCGGCGCGCGGACTGGGCCTCGCGCAGCACCTCCTCGACCGGTCGCTCGAGTACGCGAAGGACCGCGTCGCGTTCGGACAGCCGATCGGCGCGAACCAGTTCGTGCAGGGCATGATCGTCGATTCGTTTGCGGAGCTCGAACAGGCCCGGTTGTTGGTCTATCAGTGCGCGAGCGAGATCGACGAGGGCGCCGACGGCCGACGGCAGGCCGCGCTCGGGAAGCTCGTGGCGACGGAGATGGTCGGGCGCGTCGCCGACCGCGCGATCCAGGTGCACGGCGGCAACGGGTTCATGACGGAGCTCGGGATCGAGGCGTGGTACCGCGACGTGCGCGCGATGCGGCTCTACGAGGGCACGAGCGAGATCCTGCGCGCGAACATCGCGAAGACGTTGGGGCTCTAGGCCCGGGCATGAATTACAAGAATTCAGCGGCCATTGACTTCCACCCGTATCGAGCGCATTCTTGCCGTGCCCGCGACGAGAGGATGGACCGTGGCCTTCGGGGTCGAGCGGTCTGGAGATCGAACCTTCACCCTTGTAGGCGAGCTAGACCTAGAAACAGCCCCCCTGTTGCGTGAGACCGTCTGGCCCGCCCTCATGCCGTCTGAGCACCTGAGGCTCGACCTGCGAGGGTTGACGTTCATAGGCTCGGACGGGCTGCGGTTGCTGATCGAATTCTGCCAGACCATCGACCCCGGCCACGTCATCCTGCTCAACGCGCAGACCCAAGTCCAGCACGTGCTGAGGCTCACGGGCGTGCTCCGATCCTCGAACCTGATTCTCGGTTGGGGCACCTAAGACCGATCGTTTGGGTGCGTCACCGTACCCATCACCCGAAATTATCTACAAGGCGGCATATTGCGACTTTGGGATATTTTCCCGTAGCATGCCGGACAGAACGCCGAAACGCTCGCCGGCGGCCGTCTAGCGGCGCGGCCTGACCCTCGTCCCGCCCGCGGTATCCATCACCTCGA
>VAYJ01000276.1:954-4839 GCA_005888465.1 Actinomycetota bacterium | reverse complement strand
CGGTCCATGTAGCGCTTCGAGAGCGGGCTCGCCTCGAGCTGATAGCCGAACCAGGACAGGTCAACGCGGAACAGGCCGTCGGGGGTCAGTCGGATGAAGTCCCGGAAGGCCGGCACGTAGCGGTCGGTGCCGTACGGCGCGAGGCCCATGACCTTGCCCTCGTCGGCGTTGGGGTGAAAGCCGAGCCAGCCCGTGACCGCGGTGTAGACCTCGCCGAGCGAATGGGGGTTGCGGACCTCGCGGAGCGTCTGGAACCGGGAGCCTCGCCCGATCCCGAGGGTCGTGGACAGGAAGTCCCCGCCGCGGTCGAGCGTGAGGACCGCAGCCTCGTCGAACCCGCTCGCGTAGAACGTCGCCGCCGCGTGCGCCTCGTGATGACCGATGTTCGCGACACGCCCGCGGTATCCCGTTCGGCGAAGGAAGTCGCGCTGCTTGTGCCACAGCGCCAGGTCGACGTAGGTCTGGGCCGCGAGACGCTTCGCGCCGAGCGGCATGCGCCGAAGCGCGTCGAGCGCCCCGCGCGCGTAGTCGAGGCCCGCGCGATGCCCGAAGGCGACGACGTCCACTTCCCGGATCGAGACCCCGCCGGTCGCCAGGCAGAACTCGATCGCGCGATCGGGAAAGGCCTTCGTGTGCTTCTCGCGGTTGAAGCGCTCCTCTTCACTGAAGGCGACCGGCCGCCCATCCTGCAGGAGCGCGGCGGCCGTGTCGTGCGCGAAGCAGTTGATCCCGAGGATGTTCACGGGGGCCTATCCTCCCATACGATTGGGAGCCCGACTGACAGGGAGGTCGCCTCGATGACCGAGCTTGAGCACACCATCGATGCCCTGCTCTCCGAGCTTCGCGTCTTCGAGCCCTCCGCCGATTTTCGCAACCGCGCCCTGTGGAACGACCCCGGGATCTACGAAGAGGCCGCGGCCGACCCTGAGGCCTTCTGGGCCCAGCAGGCGGACTCGCTTCGATGGATGGAGCGCTGGCACCAGGTCATGGAATGGAACCCGCCGTGGGTCACCTGGTTCAAGGGCGGCACGCTGAACGTCTCGGACAACTGCCTCGACCGCCACCTGGAGGCGGGCGGCGGCGACAAGGTCGCCTACTACTGGGAGGGCGAGCCCGGCGACGATCGAACCATCACCTATCGGGAGCTGCACGACGAGGTCTGCCGCTTCGCGAACGGCCTGAAGTCACTCGGCGTCGGCAAGGGCGATCGCGTGGCCATCTACCTGGGGATGATCCCGGAGCTTCCCATCGCGATGCTCGCGTGCACGCGCATCACGGCCGCCCACTCGGTCGTGTTCGGCGGCTTCTCCGCGGAGGCGCTCAAGGACCGGATCAACGATGCGCAGGCGAAGGTGGTCATCACGGCTGATGGGGCCTATCGGCGCGGGCAGGAGGTGGCGCTCAAGCGGAACGTCGAGGACGCGCTCGTCGACTGCCCGACCATCGAGCATGTCGTGACCGTGCGCCGCACGGGAAGCGAGCACCCCTTCACCCGCGGCCGGGACGTCTGGTACCACGAGCTGATCGCGGACCAGCCGGCCGAATGCCCCCCCGAACCGATGGACGCCGAGGATCTGCTGTACATCCTGTACACGTCCGGAACCACCGGGAAGCCCAAGGGCATCGTGCACACGACGGGTGGCTATCTCACCGGCGTCGCGGCGACGCACCGATACATCTTCGACATCCACGAGGACGACGTGTACTGGTGCGCGGCCGACATCGGCTGGGTCACCGGGCACAGCTACATCGTCTACGGGCCGCTGGCGAACCACACCACGGGTGTCATCTACGAGGGGGCGCCCGACTGGCCGGAGAAGGACCGTCTCTGGTCGATCGTCGCGAAGCGCCGGGTGACGATCCTCTACACGGCACCCACCGCCATCCGTGCCTTCATGCGGTGGGGCCCGCAGTACCCCCAGGCCCACGACCTCAGCTCGCTTCGGCTCCTTGGCACGGTCGGGGAGCCGATCAACCCGGAGGCCTGGGTCTGGTACTGGAAGTTCATCGGGACCGAACGCTGCCCGGTCGTCGACACCTGGTGGCAGACCGAGACAGGCAACATCCTCATCACCCCACTTCCCGGCATCACGGCCCTGAAGCCCGGCTCCGCCACCCGGCCTTTCCCGGGGATCGAGGCCGACATCTACGACGAGCAGGGACGATCGGTGCCGGCCGGTCGTGGTGGGTATCTCGTCCTGAAGCGCCCCTGGCCGGCGCAGTTCCGAACGATCTACGGCGACCCGGACCGCTACGTCCAGACCTACTTCGCGCGCTACGGGGTGGACACCTACCTGGCGGGTGACGGCGCCAAGCGCGACGAGGACGGCTACTTCTGGCTGCGTGATGAACGTGGCCGGGCACCGCATCTCGACCTACGAGGTCGAATCGGCGCTCGTCGACAACCCCAGGACGGCCGAGGCGGCGGTGGTGGCGAAGGCAGATCCGGAGATCGGCCAGGCCATCACCGCGTTCGTGACGCTCAAGAGCGGCGAGACCCCGAGCGACGCCGTCGCCGCCGAGCTCCGTGAGCACGTGGCGAAAGTCATCGGCAAGATCGCCCGGCCCCAGCACATCATCTTCACCGAGGACCTGCCGAAGACGCGCAGCGGCAAGATCATGCGCCGGCTCTTGCGCGACGTCGCCGAGGGGCGCCAGCTGGGAGACGTGACCACCCTCGCCAATGCCGAGATCGTGGAGAAGATCAAGCAGACGTCGGCCTCTGGCGAGGACGAATAAGCAGCCGAGACTGCCATTTCACCCGTTCGAGTTGAACTTCGCCCACGTGGTGGGGTAGACAGAGGGTGCCGGCAACGTCCTAGATCCCGAGGAGGGGAAGTATGGCAAGAAACCGCCCGTATCTACCCGCTCGTCGCGCCTGGCTTCGGCTCGCCAGCGTTGTCGCACCCATCGCCCTGGCCGGAGTGATGGCGTTGGTACCCGCAACATCATCCGCAGAGACTTCCAGGATGCAGTCGGGCCGCATGGCGATATCCGCCGGGGTCCTGAACGCGCTGGCTGTGCACTCGGGCGCGCTCACCCCCGCCAAAGGCGCTTCGAACGTCGTGATCCTCGGAAACGTCAAGGCGTCGAACAACGGCACGTCGCCGGTGAACGAGGTCCCGATCGCCGCCAACCCGACAAATAGCTTGCAGCTCGAGTCGGGTGGCAATGATTACAACTGCGGTACCGTCCAGGGCTTCTACAACTCGGATGACGGCGGTGCCACCTGGCCGCACCAGCACTGCCTGCCGGCGCTGGCTGGGTTGGAGGGGTTCGGCGATCCCAACGTGGCCTACAACGCCAAGTTCGGCGACGCGTGGATCCTCGGGATCGATGCCAACAGCTCGGTTCTGAACGGCAAGATCGTCTACCAGACATCCAGCAACAACGGAGTTTCGTGGAACACGCTCAAGACGGCTGTGTCGGCAACGTTCGCGGGCGGCCTCACCGACAAGGAGTGGACAGAGGTCGACAACACCTCGACCAGCCCCTTCTACGGCTGCGTGTACATCTCCATCACGGAATTCAACAGCTCCTTCTCCCAGGACCAGATCTCGGTGTCCCACTCGTGCGACAACGGCACGACTTGGAGCACTACTTTCCCTGGGGCAGTGCAGAACCTCTCCGTAGGCGTCGACCAGTTCAGTGATCTGGCCGTGGGCAATGACGGCACGGTGTACGCGACGTGGATGCACTGCCCGCCCACCGGTCCAACAAGTGATTGCGGGGGAACGCTCGCTTCGATGATGTTCTCGAAATCGACCAACGGCGGAAGCACGTGGAGCGCGCCGACTGTGATCCACACCACGACGCTCGCTCCGGACTCGTGTGGCGCGTTCTACGGGTGCATCCCCGGGAGCGGTGAGCGGGTCAGCAACATCC
>VAYJ01000276.1:0-896 GCA_005888465.1 Actinomycetota bacterium | reverse complement strand
ACGAGCTGGGGTTCCCCGGTTGTCGTTTGCCCCACGTGCACCGGCGACCAGTTCTTCAACTGGCTGTCGGTGAACGACGCGAACGGCCGGATCGGTGTCACCTACGGGAACAACACGTCCGGGACGAGCTACGGGTGGAACGTGGCCGTCTCCCTCAACGGTGGCGCCACCTGGAAGGGAAACAAGGCCATCTCCACCGGCACCTCGAACTTCAACAGTGATGGCTTCTTCGGTGGGTTCATCGGTGACTACAGCGGGAACATCTGGACGGGGAATGCGCTCCATGCCTCATGGCCGGACACTCGAACGGGTGTGTCCCAGGACGAGACCGGGGGTGTGTCCTTCTAGCAACCAGGCCTGAGTCCAGACCAGGCAAGAGGGATCCGAACCAGGGCAAGCTATCCCCTTCCGTCGATCCGGGGAAGGGCGTCCCGCGAGTTTGTGAGCCCCGCGGAGAGTAAGGGGGTCAGCGGTCGTCGCGCACGATGCCGCCACCCTTCATCACGAAGGCGACGTGGGTGACGTGGTTGATGTCCCGTAGGGGGTCGCCCATGAGGCCGATCACGTCCGCGCAGCGCCCGAGCTCCAGCGAGCCCAGGTCGGCCTCGCGCCGAATGAGGCGAGCGGCGCCGAGCGTGGCCGCGTGGATGGACTCCCGAGGCGACAGGCCCGCCTCCTCGACCATGGCGACCAGCTCATCCGCGTTCGCGCCGTGGCGGTTCCCGGGGGTGCCTGCGTCCGTGCCCATCGCGATGGGGACGGCCATCCGTCGCGCGCGCCGGACGGCATCCTGGTGGGTCGCCTGACTCTCGGTGAGGCGATCGCGCAGGTGTGCAGGCATCGCCTCACGAACGAGCGGGTCTCGGAGCATCGCGGTCGAGGCCATGAGCGTGGGG
>VAYJ01000275.1 GCA_005888465.1 Actinomycetota bacterium | reverse complement strand
CCCCGCGAGAATCTCTTCCGCTACCTCCGCGACGGCGCCGACCTGGTGATCGTGAGCGGTGGCAAGGGCATTCGCGGCCCGCAGAGCACCGGTATCCTCGCGGGTCGGCGCGACCTCATCCGGGCGGCGACGCTCAACGCGAGCCCCAACCAGGCCATCGGGAGAGCCGCGAAAACCTCCAAGGAGGAGATCGTCGGCCTCGTCACCGCACTCGAGCTGTTCCTGGCCGAGGACGAGAAAGCGGAGATGGAGCGCTACCGGGAGGTCTGTGCGAGCATCGTGGCCGGACTGGGCGAGGTGCCGGGCATCCGCGCCGTGGTCGAGCAGGATCCGGTGAACCGTGTCCTGCCTCACGCGGTCCTGTACTTCGAGCCATCGTGGACGGGGCCGTCAGGCCGGGCGGTGCAGCTGGCCCTTGCGGCGGGCGACCCACACGTCTATGTCCAGCAGGGCCCGCACCAGGGCGGGTACTTCGACGAGATCGCGATCGATGCCATCAACCTCGAGCCCGGGGACGAGGCCATCATCGTCCGGAGACTGCTCGAGGAGCTCACGCGAAGGTAGAGGCAAAGCGTCAGCAGGACGCGCGCTGGCTTGAGCGGCCTCGCCGCCTATACGGCCGTCGACCCGTCGATCGCGCGCGGCATCGGCTTCCAGGCGCGGCCGATCTTCGTCGGCCAGGTGGCGGTGATGCTCTACGGCGTCGTCGACACCGTGCTGACCGGCCACGCCTCAGCGACCGACCTCGCCGCCATGGGGCTGGGGACGGGCGTCTACTCGAGCGTCTTCGTGAGCCTCCTCGGCGCCATCAACGCGCTCAACCCCATCATTGCCCAGCATCATGGCGGCCGGCGCGACGCGGCCATCGGGGCGAGCTACGTGCAGGGCCTGTGGCTGGCCCTGCTGCTCTCCACGGCGGGCGGCCTCTTTCTCGCCTTCCCCGAGCCGTGGCTAAGGTGGATCCAGGCCCCGCCCGCCGTCGAGGCGCTGGTGACGCGGTATCTGCGCGTCATCAGCCTCGCCTTGCCCGCGTCGTTGATGTTCCGGGCGATCGCCGCGCTCAACATCGCGGTGGCCCGCCCGCAGGTGGTGATGAGGATGCAGGTCCTCGGCCTCGCGCTGAAGGTGGTCTCGAGCTACGGCCTGGTCTTCGGCGCGCTGGGGCTGCCCCGCCTAGGAGCCGTCGGCGGCGCGACGGCGTCGGTCATCGTCTTCTGGGCTCTTCTTGCCGCGGCCTGGGCGCACACTCGCCTTGATCCGTTCTACCGGCGGTTCCGGATTCACTGGGATTGGCCACGCTGGAGCGTCCTCCGCGAGCTGATCCGGCTCGGGATCCCCATGGGCCTGTCGTACGCGTTGGAGGCGACGTCCTTCACGTTCATCACCATCCTCGTCGCGCGGCTCGGCACCAGCGTGATGGGCGGGCATCAGATCGTGGCGAACCTCGCCGCGCTCTGCTTCATGGTGCCCCTCTCGCTCGCCGTCGCCACCTCGACCCTCACCGCCCACGCGATCGGCGCGGAGGATGGCCTGCGGGCGCAGCGGACCGCAGCCACCGGGATCCGGATCGCGGTGATCGCTTCGGTGGCGCTTGCCCTCACGGTGTGGACGCTCCGCGGCCTCATCGTCCGGCTCTACACGAGCGACCTCGCCGTGGCCGCGGTGGCGCTGACACTGGTCCCCTATCTGGCCGCCTTCCACGTCTTCGACGCGTTGCAGACCGCCGTCGGCTTCGTGCTGCGCGCCCACAAGCGCGCGGTGGCGCCCACCGTGATCTACGCGATGACGCTCTGGGGGGTCGGGCTCGTCGGCGGCTATCACCTCGCGTTTCGCGGGCTGTGGGGGATGCCGTGGGGTGTCACCGGCATGTGGCTGATGCAGTCGGTGGGGCTCGGACTGGCCGGACTCCTATTGCTCGGCTTCTACCTCTGGCTACCGCGGATGGCGGCGCACCGGGCAGTCACCGGGCCAACGGCGGCTTCGCGTGAGTCGTGAGTCGGCGCGGCCTCACTTCCCCTTGAGCCGGACGTCCTCGAGGGGAGCCGACCAGGGGTAGGGGTCGATGAGCATCAGCCCGGGCTCGGCCACGCGGGGCCCGATCCCGCTCGCCCAGATGAATTCGTAGAGCGGCCCGAAGCGCACGCGGTCATAGACGAGCTGCTGGATCTGGTGGAGCAGCGCCTCGCGCTTCTTCCGGTCCGTCTCGCGCGCCTGTTGCTTGAAGAGCGCGTCGATGTCCGCATCAGCGCCGCGCGCGTACGCGCCCTCGCTCGTCACGGCGTCGACGAGGCGCGTCGCCGCGTTGCCGAAGTTCGCCATCGTGCACATGCAGATTCCGTGGAGCTTCTTGCCGGCCCACGCCGTCTGGAAT
>VAYJ01000014.1 GCA_005888465.1 Actinomycetota bacterium | reverse complement strand
TACAGGGAACCCATCCAGGAGGAGTTGATCGTTCGGCGGATACGCGAGGTCCGCGACGGCGGAGTCATCGCGGCGGCTTCCCTGACCCCGCAGCGCGTGGCGAAGTACGCGCATCTAGTCCTGGAGGCCGAGCTGGACATCCTGGTCATCCAAGGGACCGTGGTGTCGGCCGAACACGTGTCCACCCGGACCGAGCCGCTCAACCTGAAGGAGTTCATTGCGAACTTCGACCTGCCCGTGATCGTCGGCGGATGCGCGTCCTACCAGACGGCGCTGCACCTCATGCGAACGGGCGCGGTCGGGGTCCTCGTCGGCGTGGGCCCCGGGGCGGCGTGCACGAGCCGCGGGGTGCTGGGGATCGGCGTGCCCCAGGCGACCGCTATCGCCGACGCGGCCGGTGCGCGCATGGAGCATCTGCGCGAGACCGGCCGGTACGTGCACGTGATCGCGGACGGCGGGATGCGAACGGGCGGGGACATCGCGAAGGCCATCGCGTGCGGGGCCGACGCGGTGATGATCGGCTCGCCGCTCGCGAAGGCGTACGAGGCGCCCGGCCGCGGCTTCCACTGGGGCATGGCCACGTTCCACCCGGACCTCCCGCGCGGGACGCGCGTGGCGACGCGGCGGATCGGGTCGCTGAGCCAGATCCTGGTCGGGCCCGCGCACGAGAACGACGGGACGCTGAACCTGTTCGGAGCCCTGCGCACGTCGATGGCCACCACCGGCTACGGCTCGATCAAGGAGTTCCAGAAAGCCGAGGTCATTGTGGCGCCGGCGATCAAGTCGGAGGGCAAGGCATTGCAGCGGGCGCAGCACCTGGGAGCGCAGTAGCGGTCGTGGGCGAGCCCCGGCCGGTCCTGGTCCTCGACTACGGAGCCCAGTACGCACAGCTGATCGCCCGGCGAGTCCGTGAGTGTCACGTCTTCTCCGAGATCGTCCCGTTCGACCTCCCGCCGTCCGAGATCGAAGCCCGGCGCCCGGCAGGGCTGATCCTCTCCGGCGGCCCCGCGTCCGTGTACGAGCCGGGAGCGCCGGCGGTCGACCCGCACCTGTTCGAGCTCGATATCCCCGTGCTCGGCATCTGCTACGGGCAACAGCTCATGGCCCAGGCGCTCGGCGGCCGTGTCGAGCACACCGGCTTGCGGGAATACGGGCGAACCACGATCTCGGTGACGAAGAGTGTGCTCCTGCAGGACCTGCCGCCGGAGGAGACCGTGTGGATGAGCCACGCAGACGCCGTCACCCAGGCGCCGCCGGGTTTCGCCGTCACGGCACGAACCGAATCGGCCCCGGTGGCCGCGATGGAGGACCCAGGCCGCCGGCTCTTCGGCGTCCAGTTCCATCCCGAGGTCGCCCATACCCCGCGCGGCCTGGACGTGCTCAAGCGGTTCCTTTACGACGGCTGCGACCTGCTTCCGGACTGGACACCGGCGAACGTGATCGAGCGCGCGGTCGAGCGCATCCGCCTCCAGGTCGGGCAGGCGCACGCGCTCTGTGCGCTGTCGGGCGGCGTCGATTCGTCGGTCGCCGCGCTCCTCGTCCACAAGGCGATCGGCAAGAACCTCACCTGCGTGTTCGTCGACACGGGGCTCATGCGGGCGGCAGAGGCCGGGCAGGTCGTGGAGACGTTCGGGGAGCACTTCCAGGTGCCGCTCGTGCACGTGGACCGCGAGGAGCTGTTCCTGTCGCGGCTCGAGGGCGTGAGCGACCCCGAGCGGAAGCGCTCGATCATCGGCGAGCAGTTCATCCGCGTGTTCGAGGCGGCGGCGGGCGAGCTGGCCGACCAGCCCCGGTTCCTGGTCCAGGGCACGCTCTACCCCGACGTGATCGAGAGCGGCTCGCGGACCGCGGCGAAGATCAAGAGCCACCACAACGTGGGCGGCCTCCCCGAGGACATGGACTTCGAGCTGGTCGAGCCCCTCCGGGAGCTGTTCAAGGACGAGGTGCGCGAGGTCGGGACCGAGCTCGGATTGCCCGAGGAGATCGTGTGGCGCCAGCCGTTCCCGGGGCCGGGCCTGGCGGTCCGGATCGTGGGCGAGGTCACTCGCGATCGCCTGGCGGCCGTGCGTGGCGCCGATCGGATCGTGCAGGAGGAGATCCGCCGCGCCGGCCTGGCAGGCGAGCTGTGGCAGGCGTTCGCGGTGCTGCTCTCCGTCAAGACCGTGGGGGTGATGGGCGACGGGCGGACCTACGACAACCCCGTGGTGATCCGCGCGGTGACGAGCGAGGACGCCATGACGGCGGACTGGGCGCGGATCCCCTTCGACGTCCTTGAGCGGATGGCGTCGCGGATCGTCGCCGAGGTGCCCGGTGTGAACCGGGTCGTCTACGACGTCACGAGCAAGCCACCCGGCACGATCGAGTGGGAGTAGGCGCTCCCTACGAGCCGACGAGCACGTCCCCGGCCGCTCCTACAATCGAGGCGTGAGGCCTGCATCCCCCCTCCTCGAGGGGCTCAACCCCGTCCAGCGCGAGGCCGTCCTGCACACCGAGGGACCGGTCCTGATCATCGCCGGAGCGGGGTCCGGCAAGACCCGGGCCCTCACCCACCGGATCGCCTACCTGATCAAGGAACGGGGCCTGAGTCCCTACGAGGTGCTCGCGATCACGTTCACGAACAAGGCGGCCCAGGAGATGGCCGAGCGCGTCGAGGGGCTCCTCGGCTCCCGGATCGCGAAGGGGATGTGGATCCTCACGTTCCACTCGGCCTGTGTTCGGATCCTCCGTCGCGAGCACGAGCACGTCGGCGTCCCGTCGCACTTCTCGATCTACGACGAGGGCGACACGGAGCGCGTCCTCACGATCGTGCTGCGGGAGCTGAACGTCGACCCCAAGCGGTATCCGCCCCGACAGGTCGCGGCGGTCATCGGGCACGCCAAGGACCAGCTGATCTGGCCTGAGGAGTTCGCGCGCGACGCGTCCAACTACTACGAGCAGACCGTCGCCAGTGTCTACGCGGAGTACCAGGCCCGGCTGCGGTCGGCGGGGGCGCTGGACTTCGACGACATCATCATGGAGACGGTTCGGCTCTTTCGCGACCACCCCGCGATCCTCGAGCACTACCAGCAGCGGTTCCGCTACATCCTGATCGACGAGTACCAGGACACCAACCGCGCGCAGTACCACTTGGTGAACCTGCTCGCTGCCGCGCACCGCAACCTGTGCGTCGTGGGCGACGCGGATCAGGGCGTGTACTCCTGGCGCGGTGCGACGATCAAGAACCTCCTCGACTTCGAGCACGACTACCCCGACGCCGCCGTCTTCGTCATGGAGCAGAATTACCGCTCGACCCAGGCGATCCTCGAGGTCGCGAACGAGCTCATCACCCACAACGTCCAGCGCAAGCCGAAGTCGCTCTGGACCGAGGCCGATCACGGCGAGCTGGCCGTCCGGTATCGCGCCGACAACGAGCACGACGAAGCCTGGTTCGTCGCCGGGGAGATCGAGCGCTTGGTCCAGGAGGAGGGGTACCGGTACGCGGATGTCGCGATCTTCTACCGCACGAACGCCCAGTCCCGCGTGCTCGAGGACGTGTTCATGCGAAGCGGCCTCGCGTACAAGATCGTGGGCGGCGTTCGGTTCTACCAGCGCCGCGAGGTCAAGGACATCGTCGCGTACCTGCGGGTGCTCGTGAATGCAGGCGACCTCGTGAGCCTCCGGCGCGTGATCAACACGCCGAAGCGCGGGATCGGCGACGCCACGATCGCCGCACTGGAGGGCTTCGCGGCCGGCGAGGGTCTGCCCTTCCTTGAGGTGGCCCGGCGGGCCGGTGAGGTCGGTTCGCTGGCTGCTCGCGCGAAGGGAGCCGTGGCGGGCTTCATCGCCGTCGTCGACGGGTTCACCGCGCTCGCGGCCGACGGCGCGGGCGTGGCCCGGCTGGTGGAAGCCGCGTTCACCGACTCGGGGTACCTCGCGGAGCTCGAAGAGGAACGCACCGTCGAATCGATGGGCCGGGTCGAGAACCTGAAGGAGCTGCTAGGCGTGGCCGCGGAGTTCGAGGCGCGCAACCCGAGTGGCACCCTAGGCGACTTCCTGGAACAAGTGGCGCTCGTGAGCGAGGTCGACGAATACGAGGAGGATGACCCCGCCGTCACGCTCATGACCATGCACAACGCGAAAGGGCTCGAGTTCGACGTGGTGTTCATGGTGGGGATGGAGGACGGGGTCTTCCCGCACTACCGCTCGATGACGGACTCTGCGGAGCTCGAGGAGGAGCGCCGGCTGGCGTACGTCGGGATCACCCGCGCGCGCCGCCGCCTCTACCTGACCCACGCGTGGAGCCGCTCGCTCTTCGGCGGCTCGAACTTCAACCCGCCGTCGCGGTTCCTGTCGGAGATCCCGCAGCACCTCGTGCACCAGATCAAGGGCGAGCCGAAAACGATGCAGGAGACGGCCATGCCGTCGAGGTTCGGCCACGAGCCCGCCGAGGTCCGCGAGGGGGACACCGTGTTCCACGACAAGTGGGGCGAGGGCGTCGTCGTCGCGGTCTCCGGCGCGGGGCAGCGCGCGGAGGCGACGATCGCCTTCGAGGACGTCGGCGAGAAACGGGTGCTCCTCGCGTACGCGCCGCTCGCGCGACGCTGAGGAGGCCCCGCCAGTCGCCTTAGGGCCGAAGTCCAGGACCGATCCGGGCACCCCCGGGGTACACTGGGCTGGCGTGGCCCCCCACCCAACCCAGCCCGACGCAGCCGCATCCTCCGTGATCGAACGCGAGCCCGAATCTGCACCTGCGGCGGCGGGTGACGAGCCGCCGGCCCGCCCCGCGATGACCAAGAAGCGCCACGTCGTCCGCTGGGTGCTGCTCGGCCTCCTCGCCGTGATCGTGTTGCTGGGCCTCGTCGTGGCCGACGCGTACGCCCAGTCGTATCGGATCTACCGCGCGGTGAAGCCCGTCATCCCGCAGCTCGAACAGGCGCAGCGGTTCCTCGCGCAGGGCACGGTGCCGCCTGGCGATCCGCTTGGGCTTGCCATCCAGACCGCCGAACGAGCACAACGAGACGCTGAACACGCCAGGTTCACGTTCCGGCTGACCGGCGCGCTGCCGTTCCTCGGCCGCCCCGTGAAGGCCGCCCGCATCGGCGCCGCGGCCGCGGGCGAGGCGGCGCAGGCGGCCACGACGATCCGGGACATGGCCACAGCGCTCCTGGGCTCGCCGACCGGCGGCGGCGGCCACTCGCCGGTGTTCACCGACGGTACGGTCGACGTCGGCCTGCTGGAGGGGATCGTTCCGAACCTGCAATCGCTGATCGACCACCTCCAGGCGGCCAAGCGCGACATCGCCGCGATCCCGGACGTCCCTTTCGCCCACGACCTCCCCGCCTTGAAGGCCAAGGCGATCGCGGAGTCGGACCGGGCGATCGCGCTCGCTCAGCAGGCCATGGTGGGCGCTCGACTGTTGCCGTCGTTCTTCGGGGCGGACGGTCCCAAGACGTACTTCCTCGCGATGCAGAACAACGCGGACCAGCGGGCTACCGGCGGCGACGTGCTCGCGTACGGCTTCGTCAGGATCGACGACGGTCACCTGTCGCTCCTCGCCGGTGGGGGCATCCGCGACATCGACAACCCCGACGGATTTTCGAAAGTGGAGCTTCCGGCAGACCTCAAGTGGTACCTGGGCCATGTGACCCCGCGGCCGCGCCGGCGGATCGCGAACATCAACCTGACGCCGAACTTCCCTGTGGTCGCGCAGGCATGGTCGGCGTTGATCAAGAGGGCTACCGGCCGGCAGATCGACGGTGCGTTCGCCATCGACCCGATGGCCATCGCGCAGCTGCTCGGGAACCGGGCGCTGCACGTCGACGCGTTCTCCCGTCCGCTCAACGCCGGCAATCTCGTGCAGATGGTCGAGAACCAGCAGTACCGGCTCGCGAAGCAGGTCCAGAACCTCGTGCCGCAGGAGCTGATCGCGGCCTCCTGGGGGCTGTTCACGAACCCACCGAGCGTCCTGGACCTGGTCCACCGGCTGGGCACGACGTTCAAGGAGAAGCACTTCCAGCTCTGGTCCGCGAATCCCGATCTTCAGAACTACATCACGCAGCTCGGGTGGAGCGGCGGGTTCCTGGACCACCAGACGGGCGACTACCTGTCCGAGGTCGACAACAAGCTCCTGCCGAACAAGGTCGACTACTACACGCACACGACGATCATGTACAACGTGACCGTCCACCCGTCGGGGAGCATCAGCTCGACGTGCACGGTTCGGCTGGTGAACCAGACCCCGCCGGGCGAGTCCCCGCCCATCACGGACAGCAGGGTCGGCGCGGTCAATCGCGCGCTGATTACCCTCTTCGTCCCCTCTGGGGCTCGGCTGATCACGAGCCGGCCGGGGGCCGACGATCCCGTGGACTCACTTCCCAACCACACGGAGGACGGGCTCCTCGTCTTCGGCAGGGCTCTCGATGCCTGGCCAGGGAGCCCTGGCGAGGTCTCGTTTGGCTACGAGGTCCCGGGGGTGATCCAGTCGACGCCGGCCGGCCACGTGTATCAGCTCACCATCCAGCACCAGGCCATGGTCAACCCGGGCCAGCTGACCGTGACGGTCACGCTGCCCGAGGGGACGACGGCTCGGGCGATCTCACCGAGCTGGACGGTGCACGGCAACGTCGCGACGTTGACGGTCGCGCTGACGAGCGACTTCGTCACCCAGCTCGGCTACTAAGCCGTTACGGGCAGGCTGAGGCCGGGCTCGCCGGCGCCGGCGCGGGCGTGTGATCGGCCCGATGGTCGGGATCGACGTACACCTGTCCCCCGGACACCATCACGGGCAACAGGTCGAGCGCGCCGTCGTGGCCGGGCGAGCCCCCGTCGATCCCGTACGTTGCCCCTCGGCAGTCCACATACCGGCCAGCGCAGAAGGCGAGCGAGCAGCTGTCCTCCTCCCGCACCGCGAATAGGCGATCGCCGTCGCGTCCCACCCAGACTCCCGGGATCGCGACGGAACGCGCCTGCCCGTCGAGGAACGACGACGCGGACCCCACGGGCTCGAACGAGCCCCCAGGCGTGCCGGGCCGAACGAGCACGAACCACGCCGACGCGACGAGCGCTAGGCCGAGCACGATCGGCGCGACGACCCATGCGACGCCGAGCCGTCCACGGAAGGGGCCGAGCGGTCCGATCCGGGTCCACGGCTTGACGCCAGGCGGACGAAAGCGGAACCGGCGCCGCGACATGCCAACCGGCGAGTATAGGTGCGCGATCCTCTATAGTTCCGACGGCATGCCCTACCGGATCGTCATCGCGAAACCCGGGCTGGACGGCCACGACCGGGGAGCCAAGATCGTCGCGCGAGCGCTCCGCGACGCGGGCTACGAGGTCATCTACACGGGGCTGCATCAGACCCCCGAGCAGATCGCCGAGACCACCATCCAGGAGGACGCGGATGCGGTCGGGCTTTCCTGTCACTCCGGTGCGCACATGACCCTATTCCCCCGCGTCGTCCAGCTGCTCAGGGAGCACGGCGCCGGCGACGTCCTGGTGTTCGGCGGCGGCATCATCCCGCGCGAGGACATCCCGGCGCTCAAGGAGCGGGGGATCGAGGAGATCTTCACGCCGGGCGCCTCGACCGCCGACATCGTGTCGTGGCTGAACGCCAGGCTCACCAGGAAGGCGAGCTGACCGGTTGGATCTGTACGAGCATCAGGGGAAGGATCTCTTCGCGGCGCACGGGATCCCCCTCGCCGAACGGGGGGTGGCCGAAACTCCATCCGAGGCTCGTGCGATCGCCGAGCGGCTGGGCGGAAAGGTCGCGGTCAAGGCGCAGGTTCAAGTCGGCGGGCGCGGCAAGGGCGGCGGGGTCGTCCTCACGCGCTCGACCGAGGAGGCGGAGTCGGCGGCCGCGCGGATCCTCGGGGAGGGCTTCGGCGGGACGCCGGTGACTCGGGTGCTGGTCGAGCGGCTCGCGGACATCGCCGACCAACTGTACGCCGCGATCACGCTCGATCGAACCAAGAAGTGCTACGTCGCCATGGTCTCTGCGAAGGGCGGCATCGACATCGAGGAGATCGCGCGCGAGGAGCCGCAGGCGATCCGACGATCCGCCATCGATCCGATGCTGGGCATGCGTGGGTTCCAGGCGCGATTCCTGGTCGGGCACCTTCCCGGCGCCGCCCGTGAGGGCACGGAGAAGATCCTTTCGAAGATGTACGAGGTCCTCACCGCCGCCGACGCGACGCTCGTGGAGATCAACCCGCTGGCGCTCCTGGTGGACGGCAAGGTGGTCGCGCTCGACGCGAAGGTGACGATCGACGACAACGCGCTCGGCCGCCAGGCCGCGCTCGCCGGGCTTCGTTCGAGCTTCCCCGTCGACCCGACGCAGGCGCGCGCCAACGAGGCCGGGTTGCAGTACGTGAAGCTCGACGGCGAGGTGGGCATCATCGGCAACGGCGCGGGCCTCGTCATGTCGACGCTCGACGCAGTGAGCCAGGCCGGCGGGCGCTCCGCGAACTTCCTCGACCTGGGCGGAGGCGCGAGCGCCGACAGCATGGCGACCTCGCTCGAGGTCGTACTCTCGGACCCCGGCGTTCGGGCGGTGCTCGTCAACATCTTCGGCGGCATCACGCGAGGGGAGCTCGTAGCGGCCGGCATCCTGGAGGCGCTTCGCCGGGTCGATCCGAAGGTCCCGATCGTCGTGCGGTTGGACGGGACGAACGCGGCCGAGGGCCGGCGCATCCTGCAGGAAGAAGGCGACCGGCGCATCGTGCCCGCGGCGACCATGCTCGAGGGGGCCGAGCGCGCGGTGGCACTGGCGAGCGGGGCCGGGTAGATGGCGATCCTCGTCGACGAGCGCACCCGGCTCATGGTGCAGGGCATCACGGGGAAGGAGGGGAGCTTCCACGCCCTTCGCAACCGCGCCTATGGGACGAACGTCGTCGCGGGCGTGACGCCGGGCAAGGGCGGGCAGTCGATCGAGGGCATCCCCGTGTTCGACACCGCCGCGGAGGCGGTGCAGGCGACGCAGGCGAACGCCTCGCTGGTCCTGGTGCCGGCCCGTTTCGCCGCGGAGGCCATCTACGAGGCGGCCGGCGCGGGAGCGGAGCTCATCGTCTGCATCACCGAGGGCATCCCCGTGCTGGACATGGCCCGCGTGGCGAGCTACCTGGACGGCCGCGGGCACGTCCTGATCGGGCCGAACTGTCCCGGGATCATCTCGCCGGGGAAGGCGAACGTCGGCATCATCCCGACCGAGATCTGCATGCCAGGCGCTGCCGGCCTCGTCTCTCGGTCCGGCACGCTCACGTATCAGATCGTCCACGAGCTCACGGGCCGTGGCATCGGACAGTCCACGTGCGTCGGGATGGGGGGCGACCCCATCCACGGCCTGGGATTCCTCGAGGCGCTCGCCGGCTTCGAAGCGGATCCGGAGACCCGGGCGGTGGTGCTGATCGGGGAGATCGGCGGGAGCGACGAGGAAGCCGCGGCACAATACATCGCGGAGTCCATGACCAAGCCGGTCGTCGCGTACGTGGCGGGGTTCAGTGCCCCGCCGGGCAAGCGCATGGGACACGCGGGGGCGATCATCACGGGGTCGAGTGGCACCGCACAGGCGAAGGCCAAGGCCTTCGAGGCCGCGGGGGTGCGCGTCGGCCGGCAGGATTCGTCGTCGGTTCCGCCACCACCGCCCATACCACCGGTCGCCGAGCCGGCGCCGCCGCGATTCCGCGCGGGCGACGCATGGGGCCCCGCTGCGATCCAAGGGCTCATCGCCGCCGTCATCCTGCTCGTCGCGGCCGAGATCGTCGCCCTCATCCTGTACGCGGTCTCCGGCTCGTCGCGGCCGTCGGTCCTCATGACGTCGCGGATCGGGGTCCTGATCTTCACGTTGTTCCACCACATCGGGATGGTCTTCGACGCGCCGAACGTGACGATCTCCGAGCCCGCGCTGGGAGCGCTGCTTCCCCCGGGGGCCGGGTTCTCCCTGACGGTCGCCGCGGCGTTGATGGGCGGGACGCTCGCGGTCGGCGCGGTGCTGTACCGGGCCGGGCGCATCGTCGGCCGTGGCGTGCCGGGGCCGGCCTGGGCGCGCGGCCTCCATGGGGCGAAGATCGCGATCACCTACACGATGGTCACCGCCCTGGCCGGCCTGGCCATCCACTTCACCGTGCACTTCCCGGCCTCGCCTCTCGTCTCCGGCTCCTTTTCCATCCATCCGTCG
>VAYJ01000013.1 GCA_005888465.1 Actinomycetota bacterium | reverse complement strand
GACTACCGCAGCCAACCTGGCGCTGGTGCTCGCCGACGCGGGCAAGCGCGTGGTGCTCGTGTCCGCCGACCTCCGCAAGCCGCGCATCCACCAGTTCTTCGAGCTGTCGAACGAGGTCGGCCTGTCGAACGTGCTCGCGGGGGAGGTGGAGCCCTGGGAGGCGATCCTCGACCCAGGCGTCGAGAACTTGCGGATCATGCCGAGCGGCCCGGTCCCCAGCCGCCCTGCCGAGATGCTCCAATCCGAACACATGGCTGAGATCATCACGGGCCTGCGCGACGTCTCCGATTTCATCATCGTCGACACCGCGCCGGTTCTGCTCGTCTCCGACGCCCTGGCCCTCGTGCCGCTCACCGACGGCGTGCTCTTCGTGGCCGACGCGGAGAAGACGCCGCGGAGTGCGGTGATGCAGACGCGCGACCACTTGGAGCAGGTCGGCGCGACGATCTTCGGAGCCGTGCTCAACGACTTCGACCCGAGGAAGGCCAAGGCCTACCGCTACACGGACCCCTACGCCGCGTACCGGTACCGCTACGGGTCCTACGGCTACGACTCACCGGCATACGAGAAGCCACACGAGAACGGGTCCGGGCCGCACGGGGCAAAGGTCCCCGGGGCCGTGCAGGATTCGAGCGCCGAGCCCTCCTCCAGGAGCGCCAGCACGCCCTGAGGGTGCTCGCCCGCTTCATGGAGGACGAGGGGGATGGGTTCGATGTCTGCGATCGAACGATCGCCCGTCCCTGCGCCCGAATCCCCCGGGCCCGCACCAGATCCCGCGAATCCCCTGCTGCACGTCATGCTGGTCGCGTCCTCAGGCGGCCACCTGATCCAGCTCTATCGGCTGCGGCCATGGTGGGACCGGCACCGGCGCACGTGGGTGACGTTCCGGAAAACGGACAGCCTCTCGATGCTCGCGGGCGAGGATGTCGTCTGGGCCTACCACCCCACCACGCGGAACATCCCGAACGCGATCCGGAACCTCCGGCTCGCGTGGCGTTCGGTTCGCCGGATGCGCCCCGACGTCATCGTGTCCTCCGGCGCGGGCGTGGCCTTCCCGTTCTTCGTGGCGGCCAAGCTCCACCGGGTTCGAACCGTGTACATCGAGGTCTACGATCGCATCGACTCTTCCACGCTCACGGGAAGGCTCTGCTATCCGCTGAGCGACCTGTTCCTCCTGCAGTGGGAGGGCCAACAGCGCTTCTACCGGAAGGGGAAGGTCATTGGCCGGCTCCTCTAGCTCGGACAAGCGCCTCGTGCTCGTGACGATGGGCATGGACCACTACCCGTTCCAGCGGCTGGTCGACTGGTCCGACGCGTGGCTGGACGCCGCGCCGTCCGATGTCGAGGGCCTCATCCAGTGCGGACCGGCACGGTGCCCGCATCCCGAGCGCTCGGTCGACTTCCTCGACTTCCCGGAGCTCGAGGCGCGGATGGCCGCGGCGCGCGTGATCGCGTGTCACGCGGGGCCGGGGAGCATCATGATGGCCAGGTGGAGCGGCCATCGGCCCGTCGTCGTGCCACGCCTCTCCGAGCTCGGTGAGGTCGTGGACAACCACCAGGTCACGTTCGCGCGCCAGCTCGTCGCGCAGGGCGAGGTCCTCCTCGCCGAATCCGAGGCCGCCTTTCGCGAGGCGATGGACTCGGCCCTCGCCGGCCCAGGACCGGGCCGATCCGGCGCCGACCCCCTCGCCATGAGCGAGCCCATCCGGAAGTTCGACGAGCTGGTTGCGGAGATCGTCCGCAAGCCACGGGCTCGCGCCCGATGAGCGCGAAGGCCGCGGGTGATCTGCGGGTCCTGTACATCGGCGGCTGGGGCCGAAGCGGGAGCACGCTCCTCGATCGGATGGTGGGGCAGGTGCCGGGGTTCTTCTCGCTGGGAGAGGTCCGCGAGATCTGGCAATCAGGGCTCACGGAGAACCGGCCGTGCGGCTGCGGCGCGCCCTTCCGCGACTGCGTGTTCTGGACGGCCGTCGGGCAGGAGGCGTTCGGCGGTTGGGACCGCGTCGACCTCGACGACGTGCTCAAGATGTGGCGCAGGTTCGACCGGCCCTGGGCACTCCCCCGGGTCCTTCGTCGCCGCCCGCACCCCGAGCGAAGCCCGGGGCTCACCCGGTACCTCGGGATCCTGGAGCGCCTGTACCGTTCGCTCGCGAACGTCTCCGGGGCGACGGTGCTGGTCGACTCCTCGAAGCTCCCCACGCATGCGCTCCTCGTCCGGCTGCTCCCCGGGGCCGACCTGCGGCTCATCCACCTCGTGCGGGACAGCCGCGGGGTCGCCTTCTCCTGGGAGAAGCTCGTCCGAGACCGCGTCACGCAGCCGGAGGCCGTCTACATGGAGACCTACGGGCCGGTCGGCGCCTCCGCGAGGTGGCTGCTCTACAACGAGGCGACCGGCCTCACACGGCGAATCGGCGTGCCGTACACGCTCCTTCGCTACGAGGATCTGGTCGCCCGCCCCCGCGAGGAGCTCACCCGCGTCCTCGCACAGACGGGCTGGCCGGTGGATCCCTCGGCCCTCTCGTTCGTCACCGACACGGAGGTGTTTCTCACGCCGAACCATACGGTGGACGGCAATCCCATCCGATTCAGCGAGGGTGGGATGCGCATCCGGCGAGACGACGAGTGGCGACGCAAGATGTCCCCTTCGGACCGGCGCTGGGTGACCGCCATCACCTTTCCCCGGCTGGTCGGCTACGGATATCCCGTGGTCGTGCGGGGCGGCGGGAGCCGATGAGCGCCATGGACGCCCGGCCGAAGCTCGCGCTCGCGCCGGAGCCGGTGCTCGCCTCGGACGCGCCGCGCGTCAAAGTCGCCTACATCGGCGGCCTCGGCCGCAGCGGCAGCACGCTCCTCGATCGCATGCTGGGGCAGCTCCCCGGTTTCTTCTCCGCCGGCGAGATCCGCGACCTGTGGCAGCGCGGCCTCGTCGAGAACCGCCTCTGCGGCTGCGGCACCGCGTTTCGCGAATGCCCGTTCTGGAGCGCGGTCGGCCAGGAGGCATTCGGGGGATGGGATCGCGTGGACGTAGCGCACGTGCTCGCGCTCTCCCGCTCGATCGACCGCCACAGCCGCATCCCACTGCTCGTCGCGCACTCGACGTGGCCGCCCTTCGACCGAAGGCTCCGGGAGTACCTCGGCACCCTGGAGCGGCTCTACCGGGCGATTGCCGTCGTGGGCGACACTCGCGTCATCGTCGATTCGTCGAAGGCCCCCTCCACCGCATTCGTGCTGCGCGCCATGCCGGTTCTCGACCTGCGCCTGGTCCACCTGATCCGGGACAGCCGCGGGGTCGCCTATTCGTGGAACAAGAAGGTCGTGCGGCCCGACACGCCCGGCCGCACCGTCTACATGCACCGCTATCAGCCCGCGCGGATCGGCATGCGCTGGGTGACACGGAACCTGGAGATGGAGATGCTGGGGCGGCTGGGGCACCCGGAGGTCCGGGTTCGCTACGAGCACGCCGTCACCGCGCCTCGCCTCGAGCTCGAGCGCATCGTCGAGATGCTCGATGAGCGCATCGACCCCGAGGCCTTCGCGTTCATCGCCGACGGCCGCGTCCGGCTGGGCGTCAATCACACGGTCATGGGCAACCCCGTGCGGATGCACCAGGGCTCCTTGCAGCTCCGCCTGGACGACGAATGGAGATCGGCGATGAGCCCGCGCCAGCGTAGGATAGTCTCGCTGCTCACCAGGCCCCTCTTGCGAAGGTACGGGTATCAGCCATGACCGCCCGCAGGATCCCCGACGAAGCTGGCGCGACCGCCGATCGGTCGGCGGTCGCTCCGGCGTCCACGTGGCCGGCCGTCTCGGTCATCATCCCCACGCACAACCGCCACGAGCTGATGGCGGCGGCCGTGCGAAGCGTGTTGGCCCAGGACTACGCCGGACCCATCGAGTGCATCGTCGTGTTCGATCGCGAGGAGCCCTTCCAGCCGCCGGTCGTCGTGCCCGACGGACGGACCGTCCGCATCATGACGAACGACCGGACGCCCGGCCCGGCCGGCGCGTACAACGCGGGCGTGATCGCCGCGACCGGAGAGCTGGTCGCGTTCCTCGACGACGACGACGAGTGGCTCCCGGCGAAGGTCCGGCTGCAGGTGCGCGCGCTGCAGGCGCACCCCGACTCTGCCGTCGTCGTCACGGGCATCTTCCTCGGGACCGGGTGGCGCTCAGCCCGCATCCCCGGGCAGGAGCTCATGACCCTCGAGCACCTCCTTCGCGGGCGGCGGATCGAGGTGCACTCGAGCAGCGTGATGGTGAAACGATCGAGCTACGTCGGCGAGATTGGCCTGATCGACGAAGCGATCCCGGGAAGCTACGGCGAGGACTACGACTGGCACCTGCGTGCGGCCCGGCTCGCGCCGCTCGTCGCCGTGCGGCGGCCGCTCGTTCGTGTGCGCTGGCAGTACTCGTACTTCGTCGACCGCTGGCACACCATCATCAAGGGCCTCCAATACCAGCTCGACCACCGCCCTGAGATCAGCCAGCACCCGCGGAACCTGGCCCGGATCTATGGGCGGATCGCGTTCGCCTACGCGGCCGCGGGCGACCGAGCGGAGGGCCGGCGCTGGGCGAAGCGATGCCTCCAGGCCGACTGGCGTGAGCTCCGCGGCTACCTCGCCTATCTGGTCTCCTACCGCATCCTTCGGGCCCAGCTCATCGTGCGCCTCGCCCACGCGGCCGGGCGGGGGGTCTAGCGATGCTCGACGTTCGGCCGGCGCCGGCGCCCGGCGCCCGCGCACCTGCGCTCCGTGGGGGCACGCCCCACCTTCGCCCTGCCTGGCTCCTGAACCTCATGTTTCTGGGCCTGTTCGTGTGGTGGGCCCTGGGCGTGAGCGGCTTCGTCCAGGTGATCCTGGCCGTGCCGATCGTCCTCGCGCTCGTCATGCGAGGGAAGCTCCGCGCTCCGCGCTCGTTCCTGCTCTGGGTCTTCTTCCTCGTGTGGATGCTCGTGACCTACGTCCAGGTGAAGGGGCTCTCTCACACGATCTCGTTTGGCTGGCGCGGATCGCTCTACATCGCGGCCGGGCTGCTCTTCCTGTACGTGTTCAACATGCCCCGAAGTCGCCTGCCATCGAGCGTCGTGGTGAAGACACTCGCGGCGTTCTGGGTGCTCACGGTGATCGGCGGGGTCATCGGGATGATGCTTCCCAAGATCAGCTTTTCCACCCCGTTCGAGAAGGTGCTGCCGGCGAGCGCCGTCGCGGGGAACCGCTTCGTGTTCGACCTGGTGCATGCCTCGACGGCGTCGTTGAACGCCTTCAGCGGTACGGCGATCCACCGTCCCAAGTCGCCGTTCATCTATACGAACCAGTGGGGGTCCGCGTTCGCCCTCTCGCTCCCGTTCGCGCTCGCCGCCCTCATGGGTGGCGTCATCCGATCGCGCCTCTGGCGCGTCGCCCTCGTGTTGCTCCTCGTGTTCTCCATCGCCCCCCTGATCTTCTCCCTCGACCGCGGGTCGTGGTTCAGCACCGGGGTGAGCATGGCCTACGCGACCCTGCGCCTGGCGGGGGGACGCAATCGCCGGATGGCCCGGATCGCCCGCGGCCTGATCGTCGGGGGGATCGTCGTCGGCGCGATCGTGTTGCTCAGTCCCCTCTGGGCCCTGATCCAGCTCCGGCTCGGACACGGGTACGGTGACCGCACGCGTGCCCTGTTGTACGAATCGTCCATCCAGGCCGTCGCCCAGTCGCCGATCCTCGGGTACGGGACGCCGGTCTCGGTCTCGTTGGTCAACCCCACCGCGCCGCTCGTCGGGCCCTCGGTCGGCACGCATGGCCAGTTCTGGACCATCATCGTGGCACACGGCATCCCGGGCGTGACGCTGTTCATGTGCTGGTGGCTGGTGGCGCTGTTCAAGACCGGGAGGCGACTGCCGACCGCGGCCGGTCGAGATACGAATGCCCGATTCTGGGGACACGTGGCGATCCTCGCCGGGATCATCCAGATGGCGTACTACGAGCTGATCCCCTGGGGGTTGTTCATCATGATGGCCGCGACGGCCATGGCGTGGCGAGAAGCCACGCCCGACGCGGCCGAAGCCGGCTGAACCGGTGGGCTCCTCGACCGACCTGTCCAGGATCTGGAGCAGCCCCGTCCCGGGGGCGCCGCCAAGGGCACCACGGGGCGACGGCCGGGCCAGGAGCGGCCGGCGCTCGGATCTGCGGACCTTGGCGCGGGGCGGCTCCCTCAGCCTGGTCGGCACGATCGTGAACTCCCTGCTCGGCTTCGTCGTCGTCGTCGTGATCACCCGGGGACAGGGGGCGAGGGGTGCCGGCATCCTGTTCGAGGCGATCGCGCTCTTCACGATCCTTTCCAACACCGCGGAGCTCGGGGCCGACACCGGGCTCGTGCGCATGATCCCTCGACACAGGGCCACGGATCGTTCTCAGGACGTCCCGCGGACCCTCTCCGTCGCGATCTGGCCGGTCCTGCTCGCGAGCACCGCGATCGCGGCCGCAGTGTTCGTCTTCGCTCCGCAGCTCGCCCGCGTGTTCATCCACGGGGCGAACCGTGAGCTCGGGGAACAGGACATCCGGCTCCTCGCGCCGTTCCTTCCGGCCGGCACCGCCATCACGGTCGTGCTTGCCGGCACGCGCGGGTTCGGCACGATGGTGCCCTATGTGACCGTCTACAACCTCGCCGTCCCGGTCCTGCGCCCGGTCTTGGTTGGTTTGGCCCTGCTCGCCGGCCTCGGGACCGCCGCGGTCGCGGTCGCATGGGCGGCCCCGCTCGCCGCGGGATTCCTCGCGTCGATCGTGATCCTGGGGTTCATGGTGCGCCGGATGGAACGGTCCGCTGGATTCCGCGACTTGGCACCACCCCGTTCCGCCGGCGCGCTCGCGTCGGAGTTCTGGCGGTTCTCCGCGCCCCGAGGGCTGGCCGGCTTCTTCCAGATCACCATGGTGTGGGTCGGGATCCTGATGGTCGGCGCGCTCGGGACCACACGCGACGCCGGCATCTTCGCCGCGGTGACGCGGTACGTCATGGTGGGCACGTTCGCGATCGCGGCCGTCGGCCTCGCCATCGGGCCCCAGATCAGCGATCTCATGGCGCGAAACAGCCACGACCGGGCCGAGTCGGTGTTCCAGACGGCGACCTGGTGGCTGATGGCCATCTCGTGGCCGCTCTATCTGGCGCTCGCCGTCTTCGCGCCGCTGCTGCTGCGCGTCTTCGGAAGGGAGTTCGTCTCAGGCGACACCGCGCTCCTGATCCTTGCATTCGGGATGCTCGTCTACATCGGCACGGGCAACAACAAGATCGTGCTCCTCATGGGCGGGAAGAGTGGGTGGAACCTGGCGATCTCGGCGACCGTGCTCGTCACCAACTTGGTGCTGAACATCCTGCTGATCCCCCACCTCGGGGTGAACGGCGCGGCGTGGTCGTTCACGGCGAGCATCGTGCTCGACAATGTCGCGACGACGCTGGTCGTGCTGTTCGCGCTTCACCTGCAGCCGTTCGGCAGGGGGTACCTGGTCGTTGCGCTCGCGAGCGTCGCCTGCTTCGCCGGCGGAGGTCTCGCGGTGCGGTTCGCGCTCGGCATGAGCATCAAGACGTTCGCCCTCTACGCGGCCGGAGCGTCGGTCGTCTACGCCGCGATCCTGTGGCGCTTCCGCGAGCGCCTGCACCTGTCGGTGCTTCGCGACGCGGTCCGGATGCGGGGGCGCGACCGCGGTGAGCAGGTGGCGATCGCCTGATGGGCATCGCCCAGCTGGTGGATCGGGCCTGGGAGGGGCTCCCGCGTCCGGTCAAGGACGGCGCCAAATCAGCCTGGGCCGGCTATGCGCGCCTGACGAGCGCTTCCCGGCTCCTTCCCGACTACATCATCATCGGCACGCAACGCGCGGGCACCACGTCGCTCTACAAATACCTGGTCAAGCACCCGGCCATCGCACACGCCCTGACCAAGGAGCTCCGCTTCTTCGACCTTCACTACGAGCGAGGGTTTGGTTGGTACCGCTCGCGCTTCCCCTCCGTCCGCCATCGGGAACGGCTCCGCCGTGCCAAGGACCTGTCGATGATCGTCGGCGAGTCCAGCCCGGACTACTTGTTCCATCCCTTCGCGCCGGGGAGGATCGCCCGGGCGCTCCCCGACGTGAAGCTCGTAGTCCTGCTCCGCAATCCCGTGGACCGCGCCTACTCGCACTATTGGCACCAGGCGGCGCGGGGGTTCGAGCCGCTGGGGTTCGAGGAGGCGATCGAGCGGGAGCCCGAGCGCCTGGCCGGGGAGCTCGAGCGGATGCTTCAGGACGAGCTGTACGTGAGCTACGAGCGCCACCACCACTCCTACCTCTCGCGGGGCGTGTACGTGGATCAGCTGCTGACCTGGTTCGATCTGTTCCCCCGTGAGCAGTTCTTGATCCTGCGCTCGGAGGACCTCTTCGTGGATCCGCCCGCGGTCTATCGGCAAGTCCTCGAGTTCCTGGGAGCTCCGCCATGGGAGCTTCGCGAGTACGAGACCTTCAACGCGTTCAGCTCGGGGAGCATGAACCCGGCGACGAGGGCGTGGCTGGTTGAGCATTTCCGGCCGCACAACGCCCGGCTCGCCGACCTGCTGGGACACAACCTGGGATGGGACGCCTGAGGCGTCAGGTCTGTGCGGCCCGGGAAGGCTCGCGCGTGCCGTCCGGGGTGATCCCGAAGCAAGAGGTCAGCCACCCGACGACCGTGTCGATCGTGAGGCGCTGGGTCTCAAGGGACTCGAATCCAGACAGCGACCCGCCGGGCAACACCTGGAGCTCGAAGCGAGCCCGTTCCTCGGCCGAGTGGTGCCCGAGGAGCCGGTTCAGCGAGTCCTTGACCTTGGGGTTGTAGGCGTCGGTGTCCTCCTCACCGTAGAGGAAGAACAGCCGGCTGTGACCGAGAGCCCGGTGGAACGAGATCGTGACGTTCTCGCTGGGCTTGCCCCGGCGGCCCCGGAACGGCTGGCTCACCCGGTGCAGCAGCGGGTTCGACCGAACGAACGAGGCAAGCCGGCTCCCGCGGCGGCTGATCACGATGCGATTCACCGTCGATGGCATCAGCAATCGGGTGAGGATGCAGACGGAGCCGATGCAGTCGGGAGTCTGCGCCGCGACACCGAGCGCGGCGATGGCTCCCGAGCAGTTTCCGACCACTGCCACCTGGTCCACAGGGATGGCCCGTCGCGCGAACGCGAGCACCGCCATCGCCTCCCGCTGGGTCAGGGTGAGGCCGATCTCCCGGATCCCCCCGGTCGAGTCGCCAACGCCCTCGTAGTCCAAGCGGGCCACCGCCAGCCCCTGTTCGGAGAGCGCCCGCGCCACTCGGGTCCAGAGCTGGAAGCGGTGGCTTCGCGCCGCCCCCGTCCCGGTGAGCAGCAGGACGAGTCCCTTCGGCTCGGAATCGGGCACCGTGATCACCGCGCCGAAGTGATCCGCCCCGTCCGGGACGAAGACCGGGAACTCCTTCACGAGCCGCTCTCCGGAAGCGGCCCGCCCTTGTGGACGGCGAGTGCCCACGCTGCCGTGGCCGCGGCGATCCGCTGGTTGAGGTCGTACTGGGTGTCGATCTTCCCGCGGCCCCCGTCGGTCGTCTGGAAGTGGAACTGGCCGAACTGCGCCGCGAGATGATCATCGAGCGAACGCACCGTACAGCGCGCCCCCAGGACCGTGAGCCGCTCCTCCAACCGGCGCAGACCAGCGCTGGGTCTCCCGGACCGGGACACGCCGATGAGGAGCGCGTGGCCGGAGAATCGCGTCAGGTCCCTCGTCAGGTCCACGGCACCGATGTCCTCGCTCGCCTCCCGTGACAGCCGTATCCCCTTGATGCCTGACCACCCTTGTGACGCGAGCTCGGCACGCAGCTGCTCCATGCCGGCGGCGCCGCGGTCGTCCGACTGGCCCACCATCTCTGCGAATACGCGCGCACGGAGGAGGTCCCGAAGGTACTGCGAGCCGCGCTCCATCGGCTCCCAAAGGCCCATCAACTCGAGGCCCTCACGCTCGGCGACGAGCGCCGCCACCGTTCCTCCGAATCGCGCACCGAGCACGCCGACCCGTTCAATCCCCGGTTGACGGGACAACAGCCGGATCGCATCCGTGGCGTCCGCGAGATGGGATGCGAGCCCGATGGGCTCGTCCGTCGCCTCGCTGTCCCCATAGCCCTGGCCGTGGAACCGCAGCACCGGGAACCCGGCCGCCGCGAGCGCCCGGGCCACCACAACGTCCAGCCGGGACAGGTGCATCTGCTCCAGTCCGAAGGAGTGCAAGATGACCCACCCCACCGGGAACGAAGAGCCTAGCGGGCGGCTGAGCACGGCGACGGTCCTGCGCGAGCCGATGGTCGGCTGAAGGAACGCCTCAGTGATCCCAGTGGATGCATCTTCGAAGGAACGGTGCCGGAGCAGTAGGTCTTCGTCTACGGGCATTGGCGAATTCTCCCCAGAGCGTGCACGCACATGCTATCGGCGAGCCCGGGGGGTGTCACAAGGGGATCTGCCAACTCCCTCCGTCCCCCGCCGTCGGGCGTCCGAGGGAGCGCATCGTCTGCCCGAACACCCCGAGGTCCAGCAGGCCCCGCGCGCGCCGCACGATCGCGAGGAAGGCCCCACATGACAGCACGAGGAACAGGGCGAACGAGCCGATCGTGGCTCCGAGCGTCACGCGGCAGAACAACCCGATCGCCCCGAAGGTGAGGAGGGACGCCGCGAGGAGCACGGGATAGGCCCGCCCGAACGGATGCAGCCCCAGGAACGCCCAAACCGCAACGGCGATGACCAGGGTGTCGAGGGTGAGGCTTACGGCATACGCGATCGCCGCCCCTTCGATCCCAAGGTGGGGGATCAGGATCAAGTTCAGCACCACGTTGAGCGCGACCGAGATCCCGATGCTCGCGAGCGCCCAGCTGCTTTTTCCGCCCATCAACAGCGCGACCTTGTTGTTGCCGGTGCCGACGAAGATCATGAACGCCGGGACCATGATCAGGAGGGCCGTGCTTCCTTGCGCGAACTGCGGGCCAAAGACGCGCAGCAGGAGGGGCGCGTAGATCCCGAGGATCAGATAGGTCGGCCACGCGGGCAGCACCAGCCACGACGTCGCCGTCTGGAAGATGGAGCGAGCCCGCGCACGATCGCCGCGCACGATGAGGGCGGAGAGCTGCGGCGCGATCGCCAGGCTCGCCGCCTGCAGGCTGAATTGCCCCACGCCCAGGAACCGCATGGCGGTCGCGTACACGCCAGCCTCCTGCGTCGTCCGCAGCGCTCCGACCATGAGCACATCGATCGATGCGAGCGCCACGGTGAACACGACCGAGATCCCGCGTGGGATGCAGAACCGCCAGAACTCCGCCGCGAGCGCTCCTACCGGACCGGGGGCGTGTGCGGGCGATCGGTCTCGCTGCTCTGCTTGGCGCAACAGGAGGAACAGCGTCGAGAGCGCGAGCGTACACCCGACGCCGAGCGGGACCGCCCATGCCACGCCGACCGCGACCGCTCCCATCCCCGCGAGGAGCACGATCGAGACGAGGATCGGCCGGAGGGCCGGGACGACGAAGCTCTGCACGGCCACGTAGGGCCGCATGGTGCCGAACCCTCGCGTGCCCGAGAGGGCGACCGTGGTGAGCACCGCCGCCGGCAGGAAGAGCGAGAACACTCGGATGTCGCCCACCGCATCCCCGCGACTCGCGCCGTGGATGAACGCGCGAGCGAGCTGTGGGGCCCAGACCACCCCGGCCGCCGCGAACGCGGCCCCGCTCACCGCAACCGGCCACAGGGCGATCCGGAGCAGTGGACGGATGTCGCGGACCCGCCCTGTCGCCCGGAAGCTCGCGACGAGCCGCACGAGGCCGGTATCGGCGCCGAGCTCGGCGATGTTCGACACGATCGCGAACAGGGCGATCGCCTCGAACACTACCCCGGCGCCCGTCGCACGCAGGCCATGCGTGATGAGCAACGTGAGCGCGAAGCCGAGCACGCTGCTCGCAACACTCCCGATGAGCGTGAGGGTCCCGCCGCGGGCGAGCCTGGAGAGATCGGATCGGGCGCGCCTCTCAGCGGGCGACGGTTCGTTCACGGGGCCCCGCAGGATAACAGACTGTCGTCGTCGCTCGGGATGATCCCGACTATCATCCTCGGGTTCCCTCGGTCGGAAGGTCGTTCGTTGATCGACGCCCTCATCGTGGTTGGGGTCCTGGTGGCGCTCGTCGTCGGCGCCTACTGGGGGGTGCGGTTCGCCTCCATATCCTTCGTGCGCAATCGCCTCGGTCGGCTCCTGCTGTCCCGGGTCACGACCCGCCTTCCGCTCGTCTCGCTCACCTTCGACGACGGGCCGGATCCGGAGACGACCGAGCGGTTCCTCTCAGCACTCGGGGACGCGCGCGCCACGTTCTTCGTCCTGGGGATGAACGTGCGCCGGTGGCCGCACCTCGCCCGCGCCATGGCCGAAGCCGGGCACGAGCTCGCGAGCCACGGCGACAGCCACCGCACCATGACCCGTGTGCCGCCACGCGGCACGCTCCGGGAGCTCCGGCGGGCGCACCGAACGATCGTCGAGGCGACGGGCGAGACGCCGCGCTTCTACCGCCCTCCGTACGGTCGCTTCAACCTGGCGTCGTGGCTCGAGACACCGCGGCTGGGCATGCGGCGCACGCTTTGGACGGCCGGTGCGCGGGACTGGGAGGCGGAGGCAACGCCCGAGCTGATTGCCGAGCGCATCCTCGCGGGGGCGGCCCCGGGGGCCATCCTGCTGCTCCATGACTCCGATGGGGACCCCGGAGCGCCTGAGCACACGCTTGCGGCCCTTCCGGCAATCCTGGCGGGGCTACACGAGCGTGGGCTTCGCAGTGTCACGCTGTCGGAGCTCATGCGAGCGGACGTATCCTAGGCGCATCCGGTCAGCCGAGCGAGCCCGAGGCCGCTTCCTGGGCGAGTCGCCGGCGGTCGATCTTCCCGGTGGAGGTCCGGGGGAGCTCGCGGATGATCTCCATGCGAGCCGGGATCATGTAGCGAGGCAGTCGGGCCACTACGTGCCGGCGGAGCTCCCTCTCCGAGAGCGACTGTCCGTCGCGCGGTACGACGAAGGCGATCACGGCACTTCCCCATTCCGGGTGCGGCACCGCCACGGCCACCCCCACCAGGACGGCCGGGTGGGCGTTCAGCGCCGCCTCGATCTCCCCGAGCTCGATGCGGTACCCCCGGCTCTTGATCTGATGGTCCCGGCGGCCCAGGAAGTCGTAGTCGCCGTCCTCGCGAAGCCGCACGATGTC
>VAYJ01000012.1:13671-18713 GCA_005888465.1 Actinomycetota bacterium | reverse complement strand
TCTGCGTGGGGGAATTCAGATGGCCGCAGGCGGGGCAGGCAGCGGGTAGGCGAACGCCACACTCCCCGCAGAACTTCTGCGTGGCGGCGTTTTCCGCCTGACAGGATGGACATCGCACCGTGGGCTCGCTAGGCGTCGCCGGGCTCACCTCCTCACGGCGGCTCTCTTCTTGCCTCGCGGCATGAAGCTTACCACTGATTTCGCGTGGCGTGGGGGACCAGCCGCCTCATCCCGTCCGCGCATTGGTCGCTCCACGCCGCCCGCTCGAGCGCCCGCGCCGGACCGTCTCAGGGCGATCTGCAACAGGAAGGTCAGCTCGCCGACCTCACCGAGCCCTGACCGGCCAGGGCTAGTTGTCGATGGCGTTGAGCTTTCGGTAGAGCGAGGCGAGGCTGATTCCCAGCAGCTGGGCGGCCTCGCGCTTGTCGCATCCCGTTTCCGCGAGCACGTTCATCAGATGCTGGCGCTCGAACTGGCGGACGGCCTCCCGGAGGTCGGTGAGGTGCCCACCTTCCGAGGCCGTCAGGCTCCCCGGAAGATCCTGGAGCGAGATCAGCTCGCCGTCGCCGAGCACCATGGCCCGCTCGAGGACGTTCTCGAGCTCGCGCACGTTGCCGCGCCACGGGTGGCTGATGAGCGCGCGGAGCGCCTCCCGCTCCACGCCGAGCACGACGGTGCCGAGCTTGGCGTTGAGCCGCTGCACGAGGTGATCGACGAGGAGGGGAATGTCACCGCGCCGCTCCCGAAGGAGCGGCAGCTCGAGCCGCACGACGTTCAGCCGGTAGAAGAGGTCCTCGCGGAACCGTCCGGCGGTCACCTCCTGGCCGAGATCGCGATTGGTGCTGGCGATGAGGCGGACGTCCACGGGCACCGGTCGCGTGGCGCCGACCGGCCACACATGCCGCTCCTCGATCACCCGGAGCAGCTTGACCTGGAGCGCGAACGGGAGCTCACCGATCTCATCCAGGAACAGCGTGCCCCCGCTGGCGACGGCGAAGAGCCCGGGATTGGCGTGCACCGCCGTCGTGAAGGCCCCGCGGACGTGCCCGAAGAGCTGGCTCTCGAGCAGCGCCTCCGGGATGGCGCCGCAGTTGACGGCAACGAAGGCCTGCGCCCGCCGTGCGCTGCCGGCGTGCAGCTCGCGGGCGACTAGCTCCTTGCCGGTGCCACTCTCGCCGGTGATCAACACGTTGCTCCGCGCGCGCGCACTCTTCGCGATCTGGTCGCGTACGAGCCGCATGGGCGCACTCTCCCCGATGAGGATGGGGCCGTCCGGACGGGGCTGGAGCGCGCGCTGCTGGAGCCGCCCCTTCCAGAGCTCATTGCGGAGCTGGATCAGACGCCGCACGCGCACCTTGAGCTCGTCGAGCGGGAACGGCTTCTCCAGGTAGTCGCAGGCCCCGCTGCGGAGAGCGGCGATGGCGGTGTCGATGGTCGCATAGCCTATCATCAAGATGACAGCCACCCGCGGGTCGAGCAAGCGCGCCTTCTCCAGGATTTCCAGACCGCCCACTCCGGGCATCACGATATCGGACACGATGACATCGAACTCGTGCTCCTCGATGCGGGTCAGGGCCTCCTCGCCACTGCTGGCGGTGGCCACGCGATATCCCTCGCCCGACAACGAGTGGTTCAGGATCTCCTGCATGCCCGGAACGTCGTCCACGACAAGAATCGATGCGGTCATGATCCGGTCTCCTGACGAGAGCGCAAGCGACTCCGAAAATCGACCTGATGTGAAATCGTGCGGAACCGTGAGGTGCGTGTGCGCATTTCTCCCTGTTGTAGTCCGCACAATCGCTGGCCGGCCGGCGCCACAATAGCGGCCTTCCTGTATGGACACAAGAGGAAAACGGGGAACGGCGCGCGCCGTCCACGCGCACGTTTTCCTTATCTTGCTCGAAATCCGCGCTCTGGCATTCCGCTTGCGTTCCGCACGAAGCCCGTATGTTCGTCCATCTTCGGGCGAGGAGCTTGGAAGTAGCCCCGGACAGGAGGCTCCAGCATGAACGCTTTTAAACACGTCCGACTCATGGTCTTCCTTCTCGTACTCCCGATGGTGTTGGGCATCGCCGCGCTGCTTCAGGCCCAGGCGCCTTCGACAACGAGCACAGTTACCAGCCCAAGTACCCCCGCCGTTGATCCGGGCGTGCGCGGTGGGCCGGCGGGCGGGGGCGGACCGATCGCCGGATTGACCGCCAGGGAAAACGAGTTCTTTGCGGCTGGCAAGGCGGACTTCGAGGAGGTGGAGGGCGTCGCAGACGGCCTCGGCCCGCGGATGAACCTCGATAGCTGTGCCGGCTGTCACGCCCAGCCCGCCACGGGCGGCACCAGCCCCTTCGTGAACCCGCAAGTGGGGTTCGCCAAGAAAGACGGCGGCACCGACACGGTCCCATTCTTCATCACGTCGAACGGACCGGTGCGCGAAGCCCGGTTCAGATTCAACCCCGACGGGACCCGGGATGGGGGTGTGCACAACACCGCCACTATCACGGGGCGGACGGGAGCGGGCGGCTGCTCCCTGGCCCAGCCCGACTTCGGCACGCAAGCGGCCAACAACAACCTGATTTTCAGAATTCCGACACCGGTCTTTGGCGTCGGCCTCATCGAGCAGATTCCTGACAGCGTGATCCTGGCCAACCAGGCTGCCAACGCCGCCACCAAGAAGCAGTTCGGCATCAAGGGCCACCCCAACCTCACCGTGTCGGGGCGGACGGTCACGGGGAGCACGAACAACAACGGCAACGACGGGACGATTGCCAGGTTCGGGTGGAAGGCGCAGAACCAAACCCTGCTGCTCTTCTCTGGCGAGGCGTACAACGTCGAGATGGGCATCTCGAACGAGCTGTTCCAGCAGGAGCGCGAGCAGAACCCGGCCTGCCAGTTCGTCATGGTCCCCAACGACGTCACCGACACCGAGGTCGCAACCACTCCTTCCGGCTTGAACGCGATCGAGAAGTTCGCCTTCTTTCAGCGATTCCTGGCGCCGCCCACCCCCTCGCCGGACACGCCCGGTGGCGCGTCCTCGATCAGCAATGGTCGATCCCTGTTCGTGAGCACGGGTTGCGCCCTCTGCCACACGCCGACGCTGATGACGGGCTATTCTACGGTGGCAGCGTTGAGGAACCAGCCCGTCAACCTCTTCTCGGACGTCTTGCTGCACGCCATGGGACCGGGCCTGGCCGACAATATTCTCCAGGGAGGGGCACAGGGCGATGAGTTCCGGACGGCACCCCTGTGGGGTCTGGGGCAGCGCATATTCTTCCTTCACGACGGGCGGACCACGGACCTCCCCCAGGCCATCCAGGCGCACAAGAGCGCGGGGAACTCGACGTTCGGACCGTCGGAGGCGAACGCAGTCATCGATAGCTTCAACAAGCTCAATGAGAGCAAGAAGCAGGATCTCCTGAACTTCCTCCGCTCGCTGTAGGCTTGTTCTCGACGCTCGGCTGTCGCGGGGGCTGCCGAGCAAAGCCTCGGCACGCTGCCCGTTGATGCCTTCCTCGAGCGTGCAGAAAGAGGGACACCGCTTTCGAAGTGTCAACTCTGTCAGCAGTGTCAACGGACAGTGTCACGCGGAAGACGGGGTACAGGCGGGCAGATCAGTGCATGGTCAAACCGGCGGAGTCCAGAGAGGGAGAGGACCGCCAACGTGAAACGAACGGGTTCAAGCATTTCCATTGACTGCCTCGCCCCGCACGCTTCATAATTCGCGCATATGGCTGGCACCGGCGAGAACGTGTCCGTATTCCGTCGCCTGGGCCAGATTCTCGTCGGGGCACGCCTCATCACCCCCGAGGTCCTCCAGGAGGGGCTGACACGCGCCAAGAGCGAGCGGCGCCGGCTCGGCGACGCCCTGACCACCATGAACGCCGTCTCGCAAGACGACGTGCTCCGGGCCCTGGCCACCCAGCAAAGCCTCCCCTTCCTGGCCGCGGATGACC
This sequence comes from Actinomycetota bacterium, assembly GCA_005888465.1. Lineage (GTDB taxonomy): Bacteria > Actinomycetota > UBA4738 > UBA4738 > UBA4738 > AC-55. Next base: position 14,769 of record VAYJ01000012.1, on the reverse strand, counting down.
TGCCCAGCACGCCCCCGGTGATCAAAAACCTCTCCCCGAAATACCTCCGCCAGTACACCGCCTGCCCGATCAAGGTCGATACCTCCACCATCACGGTGGCCACGGCCGATCCGACCAACCCGCTGCTCCTGGACGAGCTGCGTCAGATGCTCGGCCTGCGCGTCGCCCTCTGCGTGGCGCCTCCGGCCGCCATCCTGGAGGCGATCGAGCGCGCCTATGGAGCCTCGACCCCGCTGCAGAAGATCGTCGAGGGCATGGGGTCCCCGGAGGCGGGCGCCGAGGGTGACGCGGAGGCGGACGTCAACCAGCTCCGTGACATGGCCTTCGAGGCGCCCGTCGTCCGGCTGGTCAGCCTGCTGATCGACGAGGCCGTGGCCGCGGAGGCCTCGGACATCCACGTCGAGCCCTACGAGGACCGCCTCCGGATCCGCTACCGGCTGGACGGCATCTTGCACGATCGCGAGTCGCCGCCCCGACGGCTCCAGGCGGCCTTGACGTCCCGCATCAAGCTCATGGCGGAGATGAACATCGCCGAGCGCCGCCTGCCCCAGGACGGGCGCATCCGGGTCACGGCGGGCGACCGGCGGGTGGATATCCGGGTGTCCACGGTGCCCACCATCCACGGCGAGTCCCTGGTGATGCGGCTCCTGGACCGGTCCTCGGTCTTCCTGCCCTTCAATCGCCTGGGCTTCTCCCCGCGGGTGGCCGAGATCTTCGACGGCCTCATCCGGCGCCCCCACGGCATCCTGCTGGTGACGGGACCCACGGGATCCGGCAAGACCACCACGCTCTACGCCGGGCTCGACAAGATCAACTCGCCGGAGAAGAAGATCATCACGATCGAAGACCCGGTCGAGTACCAGCTGGCCGGCGTAAACCAGATCCCCGTGCGGCCCAAGATCGGGCTGTCCTTCGCCACCGGGCTCCGCCACATTGTGCGCCAGGATCCCGACGTCATCATGGTCGGCGAGATCCGTGACCTCGAGACGGCCGAGATCGCCATCCAGGCCGCCTTGACCGGGCATCTGGTCTTCTCCACCCTGCACACCAATGACGCCCCCGGCGCCGTCACCCGGCTGCAGGACATGGGCGCCGAGG
>VAYJ01000012.1:0-13612 GCA_005888465.1 Actinomycetota bacterium | reverse complement strand
GCCCTCGGGGTCACCGACGCGACGGGCCTCGAGCTCTCGAGAGGCAAGGGCTGCGACGACTGCCGGGGTACCGGCTATCGCGGCCGGACCGGTGTCTACGAGCTCTTCGTCATCAGCGAGGAGGCGCGCGGGCTCATCCTGGGGAAGAAACCCACGGGGGTCATTCGGCGGCATGCCATCGAGCACGGCATGGTGAGCCTACGCGACGATGGCTGGGCCAAGGCCCGGGCGGGCATCACGACGGTCGAAGAGATCCTCCGCGTCACGCAGGAAGATACTTAGGTCCGTGGCCCCACCCTCTCCCTTCGGGGGCAGCAGGACTGGAGAGACATGCCGCGTGGTTCCTTCTGTCCAGCGGATGGGTCCCCGAGAGAGGCGCCGGCGTGCCGGTCTTCGTCTATAAGGCGGCGGATCAGCGGGGGCAGACGATCGATGGCGTGATGGAGGCCGCCGACGCCCGCGGGGTCGTCGAGCGGCTCCAGCACGACGCGTATTTCCCCATCCAGGTCAGGCCCCAGGAGGAGCGGGCGGGCCTGGCCGGCTTGACCTGGCCCGTCCTGCGGTCGCGCCGTGTCGCGGGCCGCGAACTCGTCGCCTTCACCCAGCAGCTGGCCACGCTCCTCGAGGCGGGCCTCCCCCTCGACCGCGCGCTCGCCATCCAGGAAGAGCTGACGCCCAACCCACGGCTGCGCGCCATCACGGGCCATGTCCTGCGTAGCGTGCGCGCCGGCTCTTCGCTGGGCGAGGCGCTCGCCGAGCACCACCCGCGCCCCTTCTCCCGGCTCTACATCAATATGGTCCGCGCGGGGGAGAAGGGCGGGGTGCTCGAGGCCACGCTCCGGCGGCTGGCGGAATTTCTCGAGGAAGCCCAGGAGTTCCGCGACACCCTTGTCTCAGCCCTGATCTATCCGAGCCTCCTGGCCTGTGTCGGCGGCGCGGCAGTCGTCTTTCTGATGACCTTCGTCATCCCACGCTTTGCCGACATCTTCCGCGATCTCGGCAGCACCATCCCCTGGCCCACCCAGGTCCTCCTCTCGCTGAGCGCCTGGCTCAGGCAGTACTGGTGGGCGCTGGCGGGGGCGGGACTCGCCATCGCACTCGCCCTCCGGATCTGGCTGGCCACCGCGGCTGGCCGGCTCCAGGCCGACGGGCTCCTGATTAAGCTTCCTGTGGTCGGCCTCGTCATCGTGCAGACGGAGGTGGCGCGCTTCGCTCGGATCACGGGCACCCTCCTCCGGAGCGGAGTGCCCATGCTCTCGGCGCTGGGTGTCGTCAAGGACATGATGGGCAACCAGGTCATCGCGCGAGCCGTCGAGAGCCTGGCGGAAGGGGCGAGGCGCGGGGCCGGTCTTGCCAAGCCCATGGAGGATACGCGCGCCTTTCCTCCGCTCGCCATCCACATGGTGCGGGTGGGCGAAGAAACCGGGCGAATCGAGGAGATGCTGCTCAAGGTCGGCGCGACCTTCGAGAGCGACACGCGCAAGCTGGTCAAGCGCCTCGTCGCGCTCGTGGAGCCGTGCATCATTCTCGCGATGGGGCTCGTGGTGGGCTTCATCGTGGTGGCCATGCTCATGGCTATCCTCTCCATCACAGATATTCCATTTTGATCCTAAGCCGGGTGCTGAAAGTCGCAGGGCCCCGCAGGCGGGGCGAGGGGAACGGGCTAGTGCCCGCGGTTGCTATTGGTAACCGGTCGACGGATGCCGGGCGGGAGGTTGCTGTAGATCAGGGTATCGTCGGGACCCGGATATCGGTAGATCCCCTGCCGACTCCCGCCGCGAGCCTCGGAGACGTCAGCCTGTCGAAGCACCCGCTGCACATACTGCTCCGTCTCAGGATACGGCGGAATGCCGCGGTGGAAATCGACGGCGCCCTCACCCGCATTGTATGCCGCGATCGCCATGGTGACGTTCCCGCGATAACGGTCGAGCAGATATCGGAGGTGCCGAACACCGCCCCTGATGTTCTCCCGGGGGTCGAAACGGTCGAAGACGCCGAGCGCCGAGGCGGTCCTCGGCATCAGTTGCATGAGGCCTCCGGCGCCCTTCCGGGACACGGCAGAGGGGTTGAACGCCGATTCGACTCGGATAACGGCCTGGACCAGGACCGGGTCCACGTCATGCTGACGAGAGATTTCGTGAATCTCAGTGGCGTAGAGGACCCAGGGGCGATCAGAGCTCGGACCCCACCCGGAGGTCGTCGCCGAGGCGCCAGGCAAGCCTCTATACCTCGGATCCCCGGGAACATTGGTGAAGTGAACGACCCCTTCTCCGTCAATGAGCCGAAGCGCCTCCGCCGACGTCGAGGGAATCCCTGGGGGGGCGGTCACCAAGATCACGAGAGTGAAAGCGGCGCGCGCGATCATGACGAGGGGGCGGCCTGGACGCATGTGGCGAGCACCATAGCCGAGACGCCCAGGCGAGGCAACCGGCAAAATGAGCATCCTCAGAGCGCTGTTCGCTACGCGTTGCGTGTTGACGCGCCCTCGTTAAGACGCAATACTTCCTGCTCAATGATCCTGCCTCACGCCGTCCGCCGAACCTTGCGGACGAGCCTTGACGCCCTCGCAGGCAATCGCGGCTTCTCACTGATCGAGCTCCTCGTGGTCATCATCATCCTGGGGCTGCTGGCCGGCCTCGTCGGGCCGCGCCTCTTCAGCCGCGTCGGCCAGTCCAAGCAGGCGGCGGCACGTGCGCAGATCGAGCTCTTCAGCGCGGCCCTTGACCAGTACCGGCTCGACGTCGGCGCCTACCCGGCATCCGCGGCGGGGCTCGAGGCCCTCGTCCGCAATCCGAATGTCTCCGACTGGAGCGGTCCCTATCTGAAGAAGAATGTGGTGCCGCAAGATCCCTGGGGCAAGCCCTATCAGTACAAGTGTTGCCCCGGGGACCATGGCGATTTCGACATCTGGAGCCTGGGCGCCGACGGCGCGCCCGGTGGCGATGGTGAGAACGCCGACGTGACGTCCTGGTCGGTCAAGTGAAGCGCGGCTTCACGCTCATCGAGCTGGCGGTGACGCTCCTGGTCATCTCCGTGGCGGTCGGCATCTCCGCGCCCTCCATCGCCCGTGGCCTCGACGCCCTGCGCACGCGGGCCGAGGCGGCGGGGGTCGCGACTTTCTTGCGAGCCGCCCGAGAACAGGCCATTACTCACAGCCGGAGCTATGAGGTACGGGTGAAGGCAGAAGAAGGCGTCATTGAGCTGCGGACGGGTGACGCGGTACGCTCGACGCGCCGAATGGCGAGCGGGGTGCACATTGCTGCCGATCCACCGTCGGCCCCTGTCGTCACCTTCCTGCCCAAGGGCGTAACGAGCGGCGGGCGGCTGCGCGTCGAGATGCCAGGGCGGCGAGGCTATCTGATCACTCTTGATGCGCTGACTGGGCGCGTCTCTACCCAGCGCCTCGAGCTATGAGCCGACGGACCAGCCCGGGCTTCACGCTCCTGGAAGTGCTGATCGCCATGGTCATCCTGAGCGTGGCCGTGGTCGGCCTCATCCAGACCGCATCGCAGGGCCTCCGGCTGCTCAAGGTCTCCAGCGACCACCAGGAGGCCGTTGCGCTGGGGGATCGCCTCGTGCGGGCCGTGGACAGCCCTGTCGAGGGCATGGACGCGGGGCAGGAGGGCCAGTTCAGTTGGGAGCGTCGCGTGCGGGTCGTGGCCGTGCCGGACGAGCTGTCGCCAACCGGCGGCCCGTCGCCACAGCTGCTTGCCCTCTCGGTCGCTGTCCGCTGGGGCAACGGGCGCACGGTCGAGGTGGCCACGCTTCGCACGATTCAAGGCACGGCGGCCACCCCATGACGCGAGCGAGCCGGCGGGGCTTCACCTTGATCGAGGTGGTCATCGCGCTCACCATCGTGGCCACGCTTCTCGTCGTGATGTTTGCGGGGCTTCGTGTCGGGCTGGCCGCCTGGCAGCGAGGGGAGGCGCGTGCGGAAATCCTCGATCGCACGCGAAGCCTGGCGCAGATCCTCACGCCCACGCTCAACGCGGCCTACCCGTATCAGCGACCGGCGACGGTGCGGGAGCCGGCGCGACTGCTCTTCGAGGGCGAGGCCGAGCGCGTGGCCTTCGTGACGGCCGCCGCGCCCTTTCCCACGGCCGCGCCCATCGCCTTCACGGCGGTGACCTTCTCGCTCGAGCCGGGCGCGGGGCTTGCCATACGCCAGAAGCCGCTGCCGAATGATGATGCCTTCGAACACCTACCCGCCGCCGCCGTGGATGCCAGTGTCGGCGCGGTGCGATTCCGTTATCTTCGCGATTCCGATCGCACCTGGGCCGACCGCTGGGATGCGGCGGTCGAGAAATCGCTTCCGGCCGCCGTCGAGGTGACGCTGACCGTGATGCGGGGCGGGCACGGCGTCGAGCAGCCACCGCTCGTCATCGCGCTCCCGGTGACGACGCCATGACCAATCAGCGCGGCTTCGCCCTCCTGGCCGTCATGCTGGTGCTGGCCCTCCTGGGCGTGGTCGTCACCGAGCTGTCCGTGTCCATGCGCCTCGAGGCCTCCATGGTCCGCTCCTACAAGGAGAGCGTGCTCGCCAGCCATCTGGCCGAAGCGGCCATCCAGCAGGCCATACGCGAAATCGTGGGCCCGGGCACCATCCAGGCACTGGAGGAAGGGGGCACCCTCGTCTTCCTGCGGGGCATGACGGGTGCGTCCCTGCCCGTGAAGCTCCCGAAACTTCCACGCACCCGAGTGGCCTTCGGCGCGGGTGAATTCTCGTATCGGATCACCGACGAGGAGGCGCGGATCAATCTGAATACCGCGCCGGCGGACCGGGTGGATCGCCTGCTCACCGCGGTCGGCGTCGACAAGCAGGCGCGGGACATCATCAACGACTCGCTGCAGGACTGGAAGGACACCGACGATCTCCACCGGACCAATGGCGCCGAGAGCGAAGACTTTTATCTCAAGCTCCCCGTCCCGTACCGGGCGCGCAACGGGCCGCTCCAGGACGCGGCCGAGCTCCTGCAGATTCGCGGGGTGACGCGCGAGATCTACGCGGGCGCGCAGGGCCATGCCGGACTGGCCGATCTCGTCACCGTCACGGGGGGCGGGACGGTGAACATGAACACGGCCCCCGAGGCCGTGCTCCGGGGCCTCGGCTTTCTGGATGCGGAGGTCTCGGACATCACGGGCGGCCGCGCCAGCAATCCCTATACCGCCGTCCCCGGACGGTACGGCGGACGAGGTCTTGCCGTCGGCAGCACCACCTTCCGGATCGAAGCCGAGGGGCTCATGGGCGGCGAGCCGCGGGCCCGCATCGTCGCCATCGTCCAGCGGCGCGCCGGACAGCCCTCCGGCAACGCACCGCCTGGGATGCGCGTGGCCGTCCTATCCTGGCGCCCGGCCGAGCGATGACGCCGCGCGCGGGTCTCTTGATGGAGGAGGGTCGGCTCACGCTGGCCGTGGTCTCGTCGGGCGGCAACCTCGAGTGTCTCGCGCTCGATCGAGCCGACAACCCGGGGGCACAGCTGGCGGGCGAGCTCGACCGTCGCGGCTTCAAGCGAGGCCGGCTTCGCGTGGGCCTTGACCGGAACCTGGTGGTGGTCAAGGAGCTCGAAATGCCGCGCGTCGGCGGGGCCAGCTTCGGCGAGATGGTGCGCTTCGAGCTCGAGCTCTATGTCCCCTTCGAGCCCGAACACATGGCCAGCGACTGGAGCATCACTCCCGGAAAGGCCACGGGACCGCTCCGGGTGCTGGTCGGGGCCTGTGAGTCGCGCACCCTGGAGCAGGTCCTGCGGCTGCTGAGCGAGGCGCAGCGTCGCCCGCGCGCGGTGTCCGTCGCGTGCCACGACCTGCGCACGCTCCTGCCCCGCAAGGTTGCGCCCAAGCGCGCCGTGTGGGCGCATCGCCACGACGGGCGCACCGACCTGGTGTTCCTGGGTCGCGGGCTCGTGCGCTCGAGTCGATCCGTGCCGGCCGAGACGCCGCAGGAGCTGGCTCGCGAGATCCAGCGCACACTCTTGCTCCTGCAGTGGCGCGACTGTCAGGCGCTGTGGATCTCCGGCGACGAGACCGCGCGGTTCCTCTCCGCCCCCGCGCTCTTCGACCTCGGCTTCGCCGTCGCGGAGCCTCCCTACGCGCCCGACATCCAGGCTATCATCGAGAACGTGCCCGAGGCCGAGCGCGGGACGGCCCTCCTGGCCCTGGCCGTCGCGCTCGGGTCCTCCCACCCGCGCATCAACCTCCTGCCGCGCGCGCTCAGACCACGCGAGGCCTCGCACGGCCAGCTCGTCACGGCCGCGATGGTCGGTCTCACCCTGCTTCTCGGCATGGGACTCCTGGGCGCGCAGGTGTATCAACGCAACCGCTACGTGCAAAACCTCTCGCAAGAAATCCGGCGGCTCGATCCCGACGTGAAGGCCGTGGAGCGCCTCGCCACTGAGGTGGCCCAGAAGAAGAAGCTCGTCGCCGCGCTCGAGCGCGTGGAGGTCAATAGCCTGCGCGCCCTGCCCTTCCTGCGCGATCTGACCGAGCTCCTGCCCCAGGACGCCTGGCTGCAGGCGCTCACCATGGAGCCGCAGGGCGTGGAGCTCATCGGCCAGGCCGGCGCGGCAAGCCAGCTCATCCAGCCGCTCGAGAATTCACCCTGGCTCGAGCGCGTGGAGTTCACCTCGCCCGTGACCCGGACGCAGGGCAAGGAGCAGTTCAGAATGCGCGCGAGCTGGGAGCGCCGGTAGCATGGCCACGCTCTCTCGGCGCGAGCGTGGCCTCGTCGGTCTGGCCGTGGGTGGCCTGCTCGTGGCGGCCGTGTACCTCTACGCGGTCGAGCCGCTCGTGGCCAGGAATCGCGAGCTCGCCGAGCTGGCGCCCGTGCGCGAGGCCACGCTCGACGCGCGCCGGCGGCTGATCGCCCAGCGCCCACGCCTGACCCAGGAGCTGGCATCCGCCCAGCAGGGTTTCGAGGCGCAGGCCGCCCGGCTCTTGCCCGGGCCCACTCCGCCCCTGGCCGCCTCGCAGCTCCAGAAACTCGTGAAAGAGGTGGCGTCCTCCGCCAACGTCGAGGTGCGCAGCGAGCGCGTCTTGCCGCCCGCGGACCTGGCCGGAGTGCAGGAAGTGCCGCTCGAGCTGACGGTCGCGGGCAATGTGCGAGAGACCACGACCCTGCTCTACCAGATCGAGCGGACACCCCGACTCCTCACGATCAAGGACGTGAAGATCCGGGTGGTCGCGGTGGGCCAGCCGCGTGAGCTGCTGACCACCCTCACCGTTGCGGGGTACGTCCTCCCGCCGAGCGGGGGCGGAGTCCACTAGCCATGTCGCGACGGCTCCTGATCATCAACGTGCTGCTCGGCATCGTGAGCGTTGCCCTCGCCACGGGCATTGTGCGTACCCTCGTCGTGAAACGGTCGCTGCCCGTGCCGGCGGCGGCGCGCGTGGCCAGCGCCCCACCGCCGGCCGTCGCATCGACGAGGGCGGACCCCGGCGTGTCGAGCTATGCGGTGATTGCGTCCCGGAATCTCTTCAACCCGGCACGAAGCGAGACGTTGGGGAGCGCGGCGGCGTCCGTGAGCAAGCCCATCCTCCACGGCGTGGTGCTGGACGGCGCCAAGAGCCGCGCCTTCCTCGAGGATCCCGGCGCCAAGCGTGTGGCCGGCTACTCTGTGGGCGACACGATTAGCGGTGGACGGATCCAGCGGATCAGCGATGACCGGGTCGTGATCGCGCGCCCGGAAGGGCTCCTGGAGGTCCTGCTCCAGGATCCGGGCAAGCCGCGGCCCGCCCCGACAAGCGGGGCCCCGGGGTCACCGACACTGCCATCGCCACAGACGGCCCCCGGGGTCCAGGCCCCTCAGGGGCCGCAAGTGCCCACCGTAGGCCAGGCGCCGCCGGCGGGGCAGGCCGCACCCCCACAGGGCCCGGTGATCGGTGCGCCGCCGTCTGGTCCCACCGCTCCTCCACTCAGGCGCCGCCTGCCCCAGCCAGGCAATGACTAGCTTCCGACCCATCGCCTGGCTACTGCTGGTCGTCGTTGCGCTCGCGGCCTGCACGTCGACGGGGACGCGGCGGCCCGCCGGCGCCGCCGCTCCCTCTTCCACCCGCGTCGACGTGCGCACCGAGCCGGTCCCGCCTCCGGCCGTCGCGCCGCTCCCGTCCCCCACGTCCCCGCCACCCTCCTCGGCTCCTGCCCGCTCGCCGTCGCTGTCCGTGGGCCCCACGCGCCCGCCCGAGCCGACACCGCCCCAACCCGGAGTCGCCGTCCCGGCAGCCCCCACGCCGCCGCCGTCAACCGCACCCTCGCGCAACATCGTGTTCAACTTCGACAATGCCGACGTGGAGGTGGTCATCCAGGCCGCCGCCGAGATCGTCGGCTTCAACTACGTGCTGGCCCCGGCGGCACGCGGTCGAAAGGTGACGGTCCAGACCATCGGCAAGATCGCCAACAACGACGTCTTCAATGTGCTGCTGACCATCCTCGACGTCAACGGCCTGGCCGCCGTCAAGTCGGGCAACCTCTATCGCATCATCCCGAAGGAAGGCGCGCCCCAGTCCTCGATCAGAACGGTCGTCGGACGCGAGGCAGATCCCTCTCGCAGCGGGGACGAGGTCCTGACCCAGCTCATTCCGCTGCAGTACATCAGCGCGGCGGATGCCGTGAATCTCCTGCGCCCCTTCGTGCCCCAGCAGGGCGGCATCTCCGCCCATCGCGAGACGAACCTCCTCATCATCACGGACACGGCCGCCAACATCCGCCGCGTGCTCGACATCGTCAAGCTGGTGGACGTGGAAGTGGCGGTGGACGAGCTCCAGATCATCCCCCTCCGCCATTCCGATGCCCAGGAGCTGGCGCAGCTTCTCAACCAGATGTTCTCCACCGGGCGGCTGCGGACGGGCGTGGGCGCGGTAGCGCCGGGAGCGCCCACGCCGCCGCCCCCTCTTCCCGGGGCACCCGTACCGCCCGCGATACCACCGTCGCCCACCACCCCGACCGCCGACCGCCCGCTCATCGTGGCCGAGCGCCGGTCGAACTCGCTCGTCATCCACGCCCGCAAGGCGGAGATGGACACCATTCGAAAGCTGATCGAGAAGCTCGACGTTGACATCTATGGGGGCCAGCGCGTCTTCATCTACTTCGTCGAGAACACCAAGGCCAAAGATCTCGCCGCCACCCTCGATGCCATCTACGGGCGGCCCGGTCGCACGGGGGTCCAGACCACGCAGCCCCGCGTACCGTCGCAGACGCCGGGTGGGCTCCCCACCGGCGGGCTCACCACTCCACCGCCGCTGCCCCCGATCGGGCCCGGGCCCGCGCCATTCCCATTTGGGCCCGTACCGCTAGGCGAAACCGCCGCCGTCATCACCGATCTCCGCTTCATCGCGGACGAGGTCACCAATGCCATCATCGTGACCACCTATCCGCGTCTCTGGCGCGACATCGAGGACACCATCAAGAAGCTCGACCGCATGGCCCTGCGCAGCGGCAAGTTCACCTTCACGAACACCCAGAATCCGGCCGGGGCCTTGCCGAGCCTTCCGCCGACGAGCATCATCCCGGGCGCAGGAAGCCTCGGTGGCGGGACGGTCCTGCCGGTTGGCTTCAACATGTTCACGTTCGTGGCCAAGGAGTTCATCGCGGCGCTGAACGCGCTCGCCAGCGAGAACAAGGTCAATGTGCTATCGAGCCCGTCCATCATGACGAGCGAGAACAAGAAGGCCATCATCAACGTCTCGACCTCGGTGCCCATCGTCACCTCGCAGCAGGTGCCGGTGGCGGCGGGCGGCAGCACGGGCAACTCCATCACCCAGGCGGTCGAGTACAAAGATGCGGGCATCATCCTCACGGTGACTCCGCGCATCGGTGAACAGGGCACGGTAGCGCTCGACATCAAGCAAGAGGTCAATGAGGTGGGCGCCCCGGAGCCCCCGCCCATCAATTCCCCGCGATTCACCAAGCGCGAGGCCGAGACCTCGGTGGTGCTCCTCAACAACCAGACCCTCGTCCTGGGCGGCCTCATCCAGAACAAGCGCACCTTCATCCGCACGGGCATCCCGCTGCTCAACCGCATCCCCGTGCTCGGCTATCTCTTCGGGTCCACCGAGGAGAAGATCGAGAAGACCGAGCTCCTGCTTCTCGTCACGCCGCGCGTGGTCGGCACTGCCGTGGATGCCAACCGGGTGACGGAGCAGATGAAGCGCATCACGCCAGAGATCGAGGAATCGATTCGGAGAGCCCCACGCTTGCCGCCGCCCACCTCCGTTCCGCCCGCCTTCATTCCGCCCCCGCCCACCTCCGTTCTGCCCCCGGCTCGCTGATACGAGTCCGGTCGGGGGCGCGCTCGTCTCCGAGAGCGTCACCCGGCTGACATACGTCGTTTGGAAGGCCGGTTTACCCGTCTTGGGCGGACTGCGTGGACTCCAGCATGCCTCGCACTCGCACCGTTTCGTCCACCGTACCGAGCGCTTCAAAGATGGCCAGTGCTTCCTCGAGCAGCTGCCGCGCCGCGGAGTGCTCGCCCATCGTCCGGTGAAGGGTGCCGCGCGCGGCGACGGCCTTAGCCAGATCGTTGCGCGCATCGACGTCCTCGAGCATCTGCCGTGCCGCATCCAAGTGCCGGCGAGCCGCCTCGGGCTCGGTCGCCACGAGGGATTCGCCTAGCAGCCGTACCGCCACTCCCGCCAGATACCGGTAGCCGATCTCACGGCTGGTCGCGAGCACGTCATCGATGAGGGAGCGCGCCTCGGCCCGATTACCTTGGCGGAGGTAAGTCTCGGCCAGCCACAGCGCCACCACCGAGCGTGTGTAGCGGAGTTTTGATCGCTCAAACCACGCGACCGCCTCCCGCATGTCGGCGATCCCCGCGGCGGCGTCTCCCGCCTTTGCCAGCCCGAGCGCTCTCACCGCTTTGATCATCGCCGTGTCGAACGGAACTGGAGAAGAAAGCGCAAGCGCCTCTTCGCAGTATCTCAGGCCCGTCTGGGGGTCGCCCCGCAGGATGTGCGTGGATCCCGTCCGGAACAAGCCCACGACCTTGAGCCGCAGGTCATTCATCGTTTGCCCATACTCCAGGCCCTTGCCACAGCACTCAATGCTGTGGCGCCACTCTCCGATGGCGTTGAAGGCCATGCTGAGCCCCCACAACGTCCGGCTCGCCCACCACAGATTGCCCTGCCGTTCGAACAGGGGGAGCGCCTGCGTGCCGGCTTCCACCGCGCCTCGCAGGTCGCCCGCCACCACGCTCACGTGAGTGAGCGAGCACTGCGCGAACGCGCTGTATTCCTCGAGGCCGCTGGCCTCGGCGATCTCCAGCGCGCGGCGGCAATAGGACATGGGCACTTCCGGCGGGCTCCCGGTGAGGCTGTGGAGGAAGCCCGCCCAGCCGTACCACGCAGCCCGGCGCGGCGGGTCCTCGATCGTCTCCACGAGATCGCGAATCCCCTCGAGCGCCGCGATGTGCTCCGCGTGTCGCCCCAGGGCGAACTTGACCTCGGCCTGCTTCACGATGGCGTCGATCCGTCGCAGGCGATTCTGCTCCGTGTCCGGCAGCGATGCGAGCGACGCCACGGCGGCCTCGAAGTGAGCGAGGGCTTCCGGGTTCGCCCAGCGCCGTTGCGCCTTTTCCCCGGCGCGGATGCCATAGTCGACCGCCTTTTCGACATTCTCGCTGTGGGCGAAGTGATACGCGAGCAGCTCGACAAAATCCTGGAGTCGGTCGGCGAAGCGCTCCTCGATCACCGCTCCGACCGCCGCGTGGTATTGCCGCCGCTTACGGATGAGAAGGCTCTCGTAGACGACATCCTGGGTCAGCGCGTGCTTGAAGGTGTAGACGGGCTCGGGCGCTGGGTCGCTCGGGAAGACGAGGTCGAGCGCGTACAAATCGTCAAGGCGCCCGGACAGTTCACCGTTCGTTTCGAGTACGCCGGCCAGCACAGGGACGGCGAATTGTCGGCCGATCACCGCCGCCGGTTGCAGGGTAGCCTTGAGATGCTCAGCGAGTCGATCCACGCGGGCCGCAATGATGTCGTGGATGGTCGCCGGCACCTTGAGGTCGCTGGTCCGAAGAGTGGCGTGACCGCTCTCGACGACGACACCGCCCGTCTCGCGAAGCTGGCGAACGATCTCCTCCAGGTAGAGGGGGTTGCCCTCCGCTTTCGCCAGCACGGTCTGGAAGAGCTCGTCGGAGGTCGATCGGGCGCCCAGAAGCGCCAGCATCATGCGTCGGCGCTCGCCGTCGTCGAGTCCGCCGAGCGCGATGGTCTCGGCGATGGGCGGCACGGCGGACGCGGCCGGACCGGGGCGCGCGGTCAGCAGGAGCAGCACCCGGTGGGCGGGCACCGCGTCGGCCAACGACTGGAGAAAGGCCGCCGAGCTCGCGTCGATCCAGTGCACGTTCTCCACGACGAAAACGACGGGCTGGTGCTCGCTCACCCTGAGAAAGACCGACCGGAGCAGGCCGAGCGTCTGCTCTTTGAGCTGCGCGCCCTGGAGCTGCGCGAGGAACCCGGGCGCCACGGAGACGCCGATGAAGTGCCCCAGCACGTCGACGGCATTCGCGTCGTCGAGGCGAAGCGAGGCGAGCCCGTCGACGAGACGCTGGCGGATCTCGTCATCCGCCAGGCCCTCGGCGAGGCCGAAGTATCGGCGGAGCGCCTCGAGGATCGGGTGATACGGCATCGAGCCGCCATAGGACAGACATGCGGCCTCGATGATCTCGACCGCCTCGAGCCCCTGGAGAAACTCGTAGAGCAGGCGTGACTTCCCCTGCCCGGGCTCCCCGGTCACGAGCAGCACGAGGCCCTGCCCCCCGGTCACCCGGCGTTGCGCGGCGTGCAGGCGGGCGAGCTCGGCCGCGCGGCCGACGAGCGGCGTCAGCCCGCGATCTTTCGAGACCTCCAGACGCGTCCGCCCCCGGCTTTCACCCGTGAGCGCGTAGGCGCGGATCGGGTGCGTCTTGCCCTTGACCTCGAACTCCCCGAGGTCCTCGAAGAGGAAGAACCCGTCCCGGAGATGCTGCGTGTAGCGGCTGACCACGATCTGTCCCGGCTTCGCGATATTGAGCAGGCGCGCCGCGAGATTGGTCGTATCGCCGACCGCGGTGTAGTCCATGCGCAGGTCCCGGCCGATCGCGCCGACCACGACGGGCCCGGTGTTGATCCCGATGCGCATGAGGAAGTCCCGCCCGTGCAGTCTCTTCACCTCTTCGCCCAGGGGCCGGAGATCCCGGCTGATGGTGAGGGCCGCCGAGAGCGCGCGGGAGGCATGATCCTCGTGCGCGATCGGCGCTCCGAAGAGCGCCATCACTCCGTCGCCGAGGAACTGGTTGATCGTGCCTTCGTAGCGGTGGACGGCGTTCAGGATAACCTCGAAGGCGCGGTCCATGATCGCGTGGACTTCTTCCGGATCCAGGCGCTCGGACAGCGCCGTGAAGCCAGTGACGTCAGTGAACATGACGGTCACCTGCTTGCGCTCGCCCTCGAGGGCGCCCTTCGAGGTGAGGATCTTCTCGGCGAGGTGCTTGGGCGTGTAGGCGGCCGGGGAAGCGAACCGCTCTGACGGAGCGGGGTGGGTCGGCGCCGCAGCGTCGCCGACCGGCGGGGCCGCTGACGAGGCGACCAGCCGCCCGCCGCACTCACCGCAGAACTTCTGCCCTGCCGGATTCTCATGCTG
>VAYJ01000270.1 GCA_005888465.1 Actinomycetota bacterium | reverse complement strand
TGGGCTCGCGGCAGAAGTAACCTGGCGGATCCACCCACATCGACTCGAGAGTCGCGAGTGCTCGAGCACGCTGCGCAAGCGCCCATGGCTCGCGAGGGAAGAAGTGCGATAGCCAGAGCATCATGCCGAGACCCAGGTCCTGGGTAATGCGGAGAGATGGCGAGCTCTGCTCCACGAGCTCCTGCATCTCGCGGATCTCTCCGGCGAGCCCGTCGGGAGCGAGCAGCCGGTATACGACGTAACCATGGAAGGCATCGATGGCTCCGAGGCCGTACCCCGGGTAGGGACCGCTCAAGTCCTCGAGCATCTTCCAGATGACCCCCGTCCCGCGCACCACGAACCGCGGGTGAATCGCACGCGCCAGGGCGACCGCGCGCTCACGATGGTGTTCGCGGATGACGCCGAGGCGGCCGAGCGCGAACAGCCACATGGCGAGATAGTGGAAGTACTGTCCGTCACGGTCGGGCGCTTCGCCGATGCGGATCCCGACCGGCCGGCCGAGGACGCGGTCGACCTCCCGGACTACCCATTCTGCCTGGTACGAGCAGGACCACCCCGAACGCGTCCGTCCATAAGTAGCGCAAGCCGTTCGGCCAGATGCGCCGCTCGCGCATCCACCGAAGTCGTGTGAGGGCGATCGGAATATTGCCGTGCCCGCGGGGGGTACGAGTCACGGCGCTTACAATCCGAATGGGTAGGTCTCGGGCATCCGCGCCGTCTGCATCTGACCCAAAGGCATGACGGCGGCCGTCCGATCGAACCAGACATACTCGTCGAACTGCCCCGAGAGGCTGGCCTGGAAATAGTGGCTGGCCAGCTCGCTCTCCGGCCGATAGATGACCCCGATCGCGCGCTCGAGGCGCGGGGCCCGGAGCTCCTCGCGTACGGCCTCTCGAATGGGGTCGCGCAATGGAAGCAGGAAGGCCGGCACCGCCGCGTCGTGGCACAAGCGTTCGTAGCTCTCGCGGTGGGCAGGCCGAACGTCCATGATCTCGACAGGAGCATCCCAGTCGGACGCGGCCGCCACCGTCCCATGGTCGGTCCCGAAGCCGACAAGATAGGTGTTTTCTCGGTACGCCGCGCGGCAAAGACGGCCGACGTTGTGCTCTCCACGAGCGGCCATCTCGGTGGCCGCCGAGTCACCGATGTGCGAGTTATGTTCCCAGACCACGATTCTGGCCTCAGGGCCGTGGAAGGCGAGCAGCGAGTCCAGCGTCTCGAACATGTGCTGATCGCGCAGATTCCAGGAAGCCGTAGAGCCGTAGTAGAGCGTGCGATAGTATTGCTCAGCATTGGCAACGAGCCGGGCGTTCTGCGCGGCATCGAGGAATAGCTCTCCGTCGCGCTGGCTGTAGTCAAGTCGCCGGGTGAGCAGATCACGGAGCGCTGCCACCACGTCACCTTCGCACGTCCGGTACTGTCCGGTCAGGGCGGCGCGCCCATAGGTCGCGGGATCCCGTTCCCACGGGGTCAGACAGCCGTAGCGCTTCCGGGCCAGAGACGCGGCCGCGGGATCCACTCGCTCCAGATAGCCGACCACCGCTGCTGCGGATGCGTACAAGCTATAGAGGTCGAGTCCGTGAAAACTGACACGCCGTGCGGGATCGGCAGCTTCTGCGTTGTGGTAGCGGAGCCACTCGACGAACTCGTGAACCTCCTGGTTCCGCCACATCCACGTCGGAAAGCGGCTGAAGGGGGGCTCCTGCGTCGTCCCCGTGGGAGCGAGGTGGCGCACGTAACGGTCGATGCGGGCGGCGTCCGGCCAGTCGGCCTCGACCGCCACCGCGCGGAAGCCTCGGTGGACGATGAGTTCCCGCGTGACACGGGCCCGCATCTGATAGAACTCTGAGGTGCCGTGGGTGGCCTCGCCGAGTAGCACGACCTTGGCGTCGCCGATGCGATCCAGCAGCGCGTCGAGCTTGACCGACTCGATGCCATCGATGGGCTCGACCGTCTCCCGGAGCAGGTCGGGGATTGACCCCTGGCCGCGTGCGGGACGCACAATCTCTCTCACCGCCCCGGGCTCCTCCCAACCCTGGGCGCCGATGAGAGGTACGAACTGCACCCCGCCCAGCTCTTCCTCCCGGTACTGGGTCTGCCCTGTTCGCGTCACGCGCATGAGTTCCTGCGTTCGTGGTGTCGTTCCAACAGGGATCACCAGCCGGCCGCCGATGGCAAGCTGCGCTCGGAGCGCTTCTGGAACGACCGGCCCACCTGCCGCGACCACAATGGCGTCATAGGGAGCATGCACCATGCAGGACATGGACATTGTCGAAGCCCAGCTCTCTCATTCGCCGTTTCACCAACTCGGCGAGCGCCTCGTGCCGCTCGATCGCGTAGACCTCCGCGGCGATGCGGGAGAGCACGGCGGCCGCGTAACCGGAGCCGGCGCCAACCTCAAGGACACGATCACGAGGGGTGAGCGTGAGCGCGGCGACCATGAGCGCCACCACATAGGGCTGGGAGATCGTTTGCCCTTCCTCGATGGGAAGGGGCGTGTCCTCGTAGGCGAACTCGACAGCCGCGTCCGGGACAAAGAGCTCGCGCGGGACTGCTCGCATGGCCTGCAGGACAGCCTGATCGATGATTCCACGAGCGGCGATCTGGTCCTTGACCATGCGCCGCCGCTTGTCCGCGAAAGCCTCCATGCGACCGACCCTCCGCGCCACGCGCGGCCGCCAGGAAAACGGGGCTGGCCCCGTCTCTAGTACAGGGAGCGTCGCCGGCCTTGGCAAAGACCCGCACCCCTCCCTCTCCATATGATTGCAATCATGGTGCCCCGGTCTCATGAGTCCTAAACCGCGGTATCTGCTCATGAAACCTGGGCCGGCAGACCGACGAAGGCAGGGCGCCAAAGTCCAAGTGGAACACGATGACCCGGTTCAGTGGACCCTCTTCATCGCGCTTTCGTCTCCCTCATTGAAGCCACGCACAGCCAAGATGGGGCCCTGCGGGCAGGCCCCAACCGATCACACGGCGTTTGCGGGCTTCGGCGGAGGCGGGGCACGCGCGCGTGCAAGTTGACTGAGGGCGGATCCGGCAGCAACCCCCAACCTGGCATCGTACTTCTGGAGAGCGATCGACGGAGAGATGGACTGGAGAAGATCTGACTGGTTGACGAGTCTGGGTCCAGCCGGTACTAATCGAGCTCGCGCTGCCGTGAAACAGGCATGTCGGTGTCGGCGGCGGACTTCGCCGACGAAGAGGAGGAGCGATCCATGCGCGTCGCGATTTCCGGGGCGTCGGGACTCGTCGGATCGGCGCTGACGCCTGTGCTCACCTCCGCCGGACACGAGGTCCGGCCGATGGTCCGTCCGGACGGGAGGCGCGCGCCGGGGTCGATCGCGTGGGATCCGCAGGCGGGCTCCCTCGATCTCGCGGCGCTTGAGGGCGTGGACGCCGTCGTCCATCTCGCCGGAGAGTCGATCGCGTCGCGCTGGACCGCCGAGCGCAAGCGCCGGATCCGGGAGAGCCGGGAGAAGGGCACGCGCCTCGTCGCGGAGAGCGTCGCGCGGCTCGCAACGAGACCCTCGGTCCTCGTTTGCGCCTCGGCGGTCGGCGTCTACGGGCCGCGCGGTTCGGAACCTCTCGACGAGACGGCCGCGTCCGGCACGGGCTTCCTCGCGGAGGTCTGTCGCGCATGGGAGAAGGCTGCCGACCCCGCGCGCGCCGCCGGCATCCGCGTCGTCCACGCGCGCTTCGGCGTCATCCTGTCGGAGAAGGGCGGCGCGCTCGCGAAGATGCTCACTCCCTTCAAGTTCGGCGTGGCCGGAAAGGTCGGCTCCGGCGAGCAGTACATGAGCTGGATCGCCCTCGACGATGTCGTCGAGGCAATCCAACACGCGCTCAGGACGATAGAGCTCGCGGGACCAGTGAACACGGTCGCGCCCGCACCTGTGACGAATCTCGAGTTCACCAAGACGCTCGGCAGCGTGCTCTCCCGTCCGACCGTCCTGAGGATGCCCGCCTTCGCCGCACACCTCGTCTTCGGCGAGATGGCGCAGGAACTCCTCCTCTCCGGGCAGCGCGCGGTCCCGGCGCGCCTTCTCGCCGCCGGCTTTCGCTTCCGGCATCCCGAGCTCAAAGAGACGCTGCGTGCGATCCTGCGCCGCTGACGGATTTCTCACCCCGCGCGCGAAGGCACGGGCAGCGCGCTCGTGATAGCCGTTCGGCAGGGAAGTACGGCGAGCAGCGCCACCTGTCTCTCGTACGAACTGATGGGCGACTTGAAGGGGGACGGTGCGAGTCAGTTTATAGCGTCTGTCCTCGGCATCATCCTGACCGGACGACCCGATGGCTCATGCATCCGAGTGGCAGAAGGGATCGCGGACCTTGAAACGCATGCTCGAGGAGCGTTACCGACCGTTGCAGATCGAGGTCAATGACTCCCATGCGGCTACGAACCGCGACACCAGATGCGGCCAGTCCCGGGCGACCCGACGATAGAGGTCTTCGCCGCTCATTCCCGGCATCCGCAGATCACTCAGAATCACGTCGTATGTGCGATGGGCGAGACAATCTAGGACCTCTTTGCCGCTCTCGGCCATCTCGACAGAATAGTCAAGGCCGAGCAACAGCGCCAGTCCTCCTCGGGAATCTGCGTCGTCCAGGACGATCAAGGTGCGCTGAGCTTGCGCAAAAGCGCAGTCAGGGCGTCAACGCTCTCCGCTTGCCCAACTCAATCGTTCCGACTCCATCTTTGGGAATCAATACCGGAAGATAGCGGCGACGTCGGCGGCGTCCGGGACCTGTGACCGCTCCAGGACATGAATCGCCCCACCGCGCTGGAAGGCCTGGATGGCGGCCAGATTGATCAGGTCCTCGCCCACCGAACCGGGCTTGTCACGCACGGTCACCGCGCCCGATCCCGGCTCGAAGGTGCCCCACCGCTCGGCTCCATCAGCGACGAAGAGCTCCTCCACTCGGCCCTCGTAGGTCGCGCGTACCACCGTGACCAGATCGGCCGAGACCCGCCCGTGGCCGACTCGCTCTTCATAGCGCGCCACGGCCCCGGCCTCGGCAGCCTCGAGATGCCGGCTCACGATCTCCCACCCGCGCGAGCCGAGCGTCTGCGCGGACTCCAGCTCGGGATTGCCGAGGATCCCCTCGGGCAGCACGCCGGGATGCGAGTTGGTCTCGCGATAAATCGACAGAAGATACTCGACGCCAGCGAGCACAAGGGGGGGGCGCCGATCCGGCAACCGTGAGGGCAGGCCACGGTCGAGCTGGTGAAAGAACTGGCGGATCGCTTCTTTTCGCTGGTCGAGCAGTCCGGCACCGTGGCCGTGGAACATGACGCTGCGCTCGCCGCCCGCGGTAGTGACGACATGCTGCTGGAGCTCCTGTCCTGGCGGC
>VAYJ01000011.1 GCA_005888465.1 Actinomycetota bacterium | reverse complement strand
TCGACCGGCGTCGGGGCGATGATGCGGTCTGCGCCACGCACGACGCTCTGTTCGCCGGCCAACCGGACCGGCGGCTCGGGCGGGTCGCCGTCCGCCAGTACGTCATTCTTGACCTTGCCGAGCGTGTGGAAGGAGGCCACGTGCGGCGCGCCCCAGATCTCCTTCGCGCGGCTCCCGACCCACCCCGAGAGCCAGTAGTGGCTGTGCACGACGTCGTAGGGGGCGTGGCGGTGCGGCTCCGGACCGGCGTCGGCGCTCGCGTGCGCGATGACGCCGTCGAGGAACTGGGGAAGGTGCGACGGCAGTTCCTCCTTGGCGACCGGCTCGGCCGGACCGGCCTCAACGCGGATGAGCTTCGTGGTCGGCCCGATGGACTCCACGTGTGGGGCCACCGGATCGTGGCGCCGCGTGTAGATGTCGGCGGCGATGCCCTGCTCCGCCAGCCGCTCCGCGACCTCGGCGATGTAGACGTTCATGCCACCTGAGTCGCCGGTGCCCGGCTGATCGAGCGGCGACGTGTGCAGAGTAATCACCGCAACCCGAGGCTGCGGTTCCCGTGGGGTGCGTGAACTCACGCTCTGGTGCAACCGGGGAAGGTCCGTCGACATTCCATCGTACGGGGGGTCGGGCCATTGAGGGGAAGGCCCGCCCCCTCTCGTGGGAGGGCGGGCCTTCCGATCCCTGCTAGCTGGCCTTGCGCGTCGAGGGGCGCGTCGTGCTTCCCTTCGTGCCGGTGACGGCCTTTCGGACGGTCTCCGTCGCGGCCTTGGTCTGGCGGAGGGCGCGCCGTCCGAGCTTCGAGTGGCGCAGGTCTCGCGCGACCCTTTCGCCGCGCTTGGCGAGGTCGGCGTAGGTGCGCCGCACCCGCGTACGCGGGTCCTGGGCGAAGCTCCCGACCTTGACCGTGAGCTCCTTCCCCTTCTCGATCAGGAGTTGGCCTGCCCCGAGGGGCACGTGAACGGCGTAGTCGGCGAGGGCGCTCCGGACGCCGTCGGTGGTCGACTTCTTGGTTGGCATGGTGATCACACCTCCTTTCGTCGCTTCGTCGTGCTCGTTCGCGAAGCGGCCGGGGTGCCGGCCTCGTCGCGGAACGCTCGATAGATCTCGATCAGCGCCTGCCGCTGGCGCTCGCTGATGCTGGGATCTGCGGCGATCGACGTCACCACGTCCGCCACCGGTCGCTCTTCAAGGATGCCGGCGCGCACGTAGAGGCTCTCCGCAGAGATCCGCAGGGCCTTCGCGATGGCCTGCAGGATGTCGGCGCTGGGTTTGCGCAGCCCGCGCTCGATCTGGGACAGGTACGGGATGGACACGCCCGCGAGGCCGGAGACGCTCTTCAGGGAGAGGCGAGAGCTGAGCCGTTGGTTGCGGATGTAGGAGCCGACCTCTCGAACGTTCATGACGCAGCGAGCGTACCAGCCGTTTATAACAGTTGCAAAAGTTCCTACAACGTTCGCAAAGCGCCCTCCAGCGCGAACGCCGCCTCCAGCTCGCCGACCGGCTCGCCGCCGCCAAGCACGGGAGGCCTGGCGAACGGCGCGAGCGCGGCCAGACCCGCGTCGTCGATGGCGCCGAGGAGCCGAAGCGCATGGATCATGGCGGGGCCCGCCGCCCGGGCGGAGCCGTCACTGATCCGAACCGCGACGCCCAACCCACGGTCAGGCAGCGCGGCGCACATGAGCCCTTCGGCGCCCCCCTTCATGACCACGCCGGGCACCTCGCTCATGACGGCCGTCTCCGGCCGGTTGCGGCCGGCGACGAGATACGGATGGGCCCGCATCGCCGGCGCCGCGCGCACGGCGCAGCCGGCCAGATGACCCCAGCGGTCGGGCGTCCCCAGGCGCGCGTAGATCGCTGCCATCGAGGCGAGCGGCAGCGCGTGCACCGGGACGCCGCAGCCGTCGGTCCCGACGGTGAGGGGCGCCGAGCCGCTCACGGCCGTCACGGCGTCCAGGACCGCACGCTGCAGCGGGTGCGTGGGCTCACGGTAGGACTCCATCGGCCACCCCCGCGCGAGGCACGCGGCGAGCATGCCGCCGTGCTTGCCGGAGCAGTCCGAGTTGATCGCCCGTCGCTCCGGCTCGGCCTCGGCCGTCGCTTCGTCCCAGGGACGCACGGCCGGGCACCGCAGCGCATCCTCGGGGACTCCGGCCTGCGCGAGGAGGGATCGAACCGTCGCCACGTGGACCGGCTCCGCGTTGTGGGACGCGCACATGACCGCCACCTCGGGATCGCGGAACTCGACGCCGGCGAGCGAGAGCGACACGACCGCCTGCAGCGGCTTCATGCACGAACGCGCGAAGAGCACCCGGCCGGGGTCCCCCGCGTGGGCCAAAACCCGGCCCTCGGGATCGACGACGGCCACGTCCCCCCGGTGAACCGATTCCTCGAGGCCCGAGCGAACGACGCGGACGAGGGGGATCGACACCCTGTGGCGTCAGACTTCGTTGGTGATGAGCGAGGGGTCCTCGCGGTAGCGTCGCATCAGCTCGCTTTGCAGCCGATCGTGCACCTTGATGACGGCGGTACGCGCGTCGGAGATGGCCCGCTCCTCGTGCTCGAGCTGCGCCATGGTATCGGCGAGCCGGTCGTCGTCCAGGCCTTCGGGATGGAAGAGGTCGACGTCCTCCAGGAACCCGTCCACGCGGCGCTCCGCTTCCACGATGTCCTGGTCGGTGAGCGTGACGCGGAGCGCCTCGCCTCGCCCCGTCCCGGTCGGGCCCGTCGAGAGCACGCTCGTCAGCCGCTCCACGAGCGGCGCCGAGACTCCGCCCGCCGCGCGCCGCTCCCGCTCTGATCGCAGGATGTCCTGGCGCACCTGGACGAGCCGTCGGAGATAGGACTGGAACTCGCGCTCGGCGAGCGCCTCGTCACGGCGCCGGCGAACCTCGGCGAGCGAGCTCTCGTCCAGGTGCTCGACGAACGACGGATCGAGGACCCTGGCCGTGCGGGGCGAACCACTCACCGGCGGTGTCGTCGCCATCGCTCGTTCGCTCCCTTCGGGGTCGCCTTCGCCAGAGTGTATCGGAGCCCTCGAGGGACGACGTATCCTGGGCCGATGGCGCCCGAGGTCCATCCCGACTTCACCCGCGTGCGCTCACCGTTCGAAGGCGCGCTCGTTCGGCTCCGAGCTGTCGAGGAGGACGACCTGCCGGCGATCAACGAGGGCATCTGGGATCCGGAGGTGAGCCGGAACCTGGCGGCGAATTGGCCGCAGCCCTTGGCCGGAACCAGGCACTGGTGGACCCGCTCGAGGGAGCAAGGCGCGCAGGCCTTCGTCATCGAACCGCATGGGGAAGCGCTCGTCGGCGTGTGCTCGCTCGAGGACCTGCACGGCGACACGCGATCCGCGAGCCTCGGCATCTGGATCGCGCGGCCCCACTGGGATCGGGGCTACGGCACCGACGCCGTCCGCATTCTCTGCCGGTTCGGGTTCCATGAAATGAACCTCCAGCGGATCGGTCTCGGCGTGTACGAGGACAACCCTCGAGCGATCCGCACGTACCGAAAGGTCGGGTTCGTCGAAGAGGGCAGGCGTCGACGTGCGCACTTCGACGACGGTCGCTACGTGGACCTGATCTCCATGGGGCTCCTCGCGGAGGAATTCACGGACTAGCGGCGCAGCGTGCCGCTACCGGGTGCGCTCGGCCATCGCCTCGATCAGGATCTGCGCGACCTCCGGCCGGGAGAACTCCTTGGGCGGCTTCTTCCCCGCCCGGAGCATCTCGCGGACCTTCGTGCCGGAGAGGATCACGCGATCGTCGTCGCCGTGGGGGCAGGTCTTCGGCGAGGCCATCGCGTCGCACTTCTTGCAGAAGAAGGAGTGCTCGAAGAACAGCGGCGTGATGCCGAGCTCGTCGGCGTCGAAGTCGAGGAAGATCTTCTGCGCGTCGTAGGTGCCGTAGTAGCTGCCCACGCCCGCGTGGTCGCGCCCAACGATGAAGTGCGTGCACCCGTAGTTCTTGCGCGCGATCGCGTGCCAGATCGCTTCCTTCGGGCCGGCGTACCGCATGGCCGCCGGGAAGACGCTCATCATGGCGCGGTCCTTCGGGTAGTAGTTCTCGAACAGGATCTCGTAGCAGCGCATCCGGACGTCGGCGGGGACGTCGTCCTCCTTGGTCTCCCCGACGAGCGGGTGCAGCAGGAGCCCGTCCACGATCTCCATCGCGCACTTCTGCAGGTACTCGTGTGCGCGGTGAACCGGGTTGCGCGTCTGGAACCCCACCACGGAGCGCCACCCGCGCTCGGCGAAGGCGGCGCGCGTCTGCGACGGCGTCAGCCGGTACGTCGTGAACGTGGAGTGGGCGGGCAGGTGCAACACGTGCGCGGGGCCCGCCACCACGTACTCGCCCGCCGCATGCAGCGCCTTGACGCCGGGGTGCGCGGTGTCGGTCGTCCGAAACACGGATTGCGCCTCGGCCTCGCGGTCCCTGCGGTAGATCGCCTCGACGTCGAGGAGCGCGATCGGGCTCCCGTGGGAGATGAGCGCGATCCGCGACGCGCCGCCGATCCGCTTGGCCTCCTCCTCGTCCACCGAGAGCGTCACGGGGATCGTCCAGGGAAGTCCGTTGGTGAGATGCATCTGCTCGATGACCGAGCGGTAGTCCTTCTCGGCCATGAACCCCGTGAGCGGCGACAGCGCGCCGACGGCCATCATCTCGAGGTCGGACAGCTCGCGCTGCCCGATCGCCACCTTGGGGAGATGCTCGGTCTCCTCCGCCGCGCGCTCGGCCTCCGGCCGGGCAAGCAGCAGGTCGACCAGCACGCCTCCGTGCGGTGGAATGGTCGGGGTCGCGGCGGTATCGATCGTGCTCATGGCGGGTGGCTCCTCGTTCGTTCGGGTGACGGCGGGCGGAGAATCGCGAGCCCGCCTGCGGCCGGGACCGGCTAGCATAGCGGCTCGGTCGCGGCCCCCACCATGCTGGTTCGACAAGAAACGGACCGGGGTATACTCCTGCTCTTCCTCCCAGCCGGCTCCGCTCGTGACCAGGAGCGTCCCCCGTGCAGACCCTGATCGCCGAAGACGTGGTGAGCGACCTCAACGCACGCTTCGAGACGAGCACGCCAGAGGAGATCGTCCGCTGGGCGATCCTCGACTCGGGCCTGGACCGGATCGCGATCGCCTCGGCGTTCCAGACTGAGGGCACGGCCCTGATCCACATGGCCTCCCGCATCCAGCCGGACGTCCCGATCCTGTTCCTCGAGACGGGCTACCACTTCGCGGAGACGCTCGTTTTCAAGGAACGGCTCGCCGACCAGCTCGGCCTGAACGTCGTCGACCTCACCGGCGACTACACCGTCGAGAGCCAGGCCGACGCGTTCGGTTCGCGCCTGTACGAGCGCGATCCCAACGCCTGCTGCGAGCTGAACAAGGTGGTGCCGTTCGCCCGGGCCCTGCGCGACTTCGACGCATGGATGACCTCGATGCGGCGGGACTCGGCCTGGACGCGCAAGCACACGCCGATCGTGTCCCAGACGGAGCTCGAGCCGGGCAAGACGCTCGTGAAGATCAACCCGGTGGCGAACTGGACCCACCGCGACGCGTGGGCCTATCTGAAGGAGCACGACCTGCCGCACAACCCGCTGTACGACCTCGGCTACGCGTCGATCGGGTGCGCCCCCTGCACGCGCATGGTGTTCGCGGGCGAGGACGAGCGGGCCGGCCGCTGGTCGGGGCTCCTCAAGACCGAGTGCGGCATCCACGTCCGTGAGGCGCGCGTCCAGGACGAGACGGACGACGACGCCGACTGCCCGCCGTCCGAGACGGCGACCTAGCCGCCCGAGACCGGCGGCAGCAGCGCCACCTCCTGGCCCGGCGTGAGCGCCCGTTCGCGACCTGACGGCTCGCCGTCCACCACCACCGAGCCGATCGCGAGGACACGGGCGAACTCCGCTCCGTACCGGCCGGCGAGCTCGTCCAGGAGCGCGCCGACGGTTGGCGCGTCGACCTCGAGCCGGGAGGTGCCGGCCGCCTCGCGAAGCGCAGCGAACAGGAGCACGCGAACCACGTTCGTCCAAGCCTAGCTCCGGAAGGTCTCTGCTAGGCTCGGACGATGGTGGGACGGATCGTGTTCCTCACGGATCGTCCCCTCTCCGAGGCGCTTCCCGCCATCCGTGCGCTGGGCGCCGACTGCAAGACCGAGCCGCTCGCGCCCGACTCGCTCGCCCACCTCCGTGATCTCTCACCCGCGATCGTGGTCGTCGACGGCGAGGAGAACCCCGAGCACGCGTTCCGGCTGCTGGCGGTGATGGCGCGGGAGCGCCACACGTTCCCCACGGTGGCGCTCGTCGGCCGTGCCGACCTCGATCGGTACCCGTGGCACGAGGTGGCCGACGACTTCGCGTACTCGGGTGCGACCGAGCCGGAGCTCCGGGCGAAGCTCGCGATGCTCGCACGGCGAACGGGCGGGGCCGGTGAGGGCGCGGTGCGGCTCGGGGCGCTCACGCTCAACACCGAGACCTACCAGGTCGTGGTCGCCGGGACGCTCCTCGACCTCACGTACAAGGAATTCGAGCTTCTGCGCTTCCTCATCCAGCGCCCCGGGCGCGTCTTCACGCGGAGCGACCTCCTCCAGCAGGTCTGGGGCTACGACTTCTATGGAGGCACGCGAACTGTTGACGTGCACGTTCGCCGGCTGCGGGCCAAGCTCGGGGTCGAGCACGAGGGCCTGATCCAGACCGTTCGAGGCGTGGGCTACCGAGCCGCCGCCCCGCCCGGCTAGCTGTCAATCGCCTCCGGTATCTCGTCGATACCACCAGCGGGAGGCGCCTTCGTCCCAACCGTCCCCGGGGGATGCGCGCGCGTCCCATTCGACGTGGCGGGGTGGGGATGGCAGGACCAGCCGAACACACGCAGCAGGACGCGGTGGTTCCGCTCCTTCGACAGCTCTCGGTCGGGCTGGGCGCCTATCGGCTCTACCCCGACGAACCCGAGCGGCCCGCGTTCGTCGCCGCGGCCGAGCGCATCGCGGAGGCCGCACGGCGGGCCCTCACCGGCGGCCCGGTCGACGTGGAGATCCAGGGGCACCGCTTCCGGACCGTGAGCGGTCCCCTGCCGGACAGCGAGCTGCTCCGCCGCCTCGCCCTCTGTTGCTACGAGCGCGGGGTCGAGCGGATGCAGATCCGGCGCCCGCCCGACCCCGACGAGCTGATGCACCTGTACCGGACGCTCGGCATGCCCGTGCACGCGGTCCGCGAGGCGGGCGGCGTCCCCGCGCTCCTGCCCCTCGCGGACGGTGCGGCCATCGCGATCGGCGAGCTCGGCCCCCTTGCCTCGGCCGGCCCGGACCGGCGCCCCGAGGAGCTTCCGCGCGACCAGCTCGAGCTCTGGAGCCAGCTCCGCGACCCCGTCGCGCTCGCGGCGAGCCTCCTCACGGGGATCGGCGGGGACCTCGAGGACTCGGACCCCACCCCTGTGCTCGAGCGGCTGGAGGCGATGGTCTCCACGTTCCCCGAGGGTCTCCCGGAGCACGTTGACGTCTACTACCGCCTGCAGGAGGTCATTCTGCAGCTCCCCACCACGCTTCGCCGCCGGGTGATGGCGAGCCTCCTCGAGCGGCATCGGTATGACCCCGTCGCGCAGCGCGTCATCGGAACGATGAGCAACGCGGAGCTTGCCCGCACGCTCGTCGACCTCCGCGAGAACGGCCAGGACCCGATCAAGCTCGCCGAGCGCCTCGCGGCCGCCCCCGGCAGCCGCGCGCACCTGGTGGAGCTCACGACGGCGCTCGCGAGGGGCCACGAGGACGCGGGCACCATCATGGTCGGACTCGAGAACGTCGGAACCGAAATCGACGACCGGGTCTGGGAGCGATCGGCGTCGGTCCTGGAGACCGTGTCGGAACTTCTCGCCCGCGACCTGCGAGCGTCGGAGACCGAGGACATCGGCTCGATCCGCGGCGCGTTTCCGGAGCTCGCTCCCGTCGATCCGCCGGCCGCGGTCGCGGTACTGGACGACTATCTGAAGCTCGAGGCCGACGAGAACCTCCTGGACCAGATCGTTGACCTGTGGGCCCACGAGGTGGGCGAGGCGATCCGCCGACGAGACGAACCGTTGCTGGTCGCGCTCACGACGTCCCTGCGCCCGGACGGCGCCGCGGGCGCGGATCCTCGCCGAGCCACCTATTTCGACGCGGCGCTGCTGCGCCTGCTGTCGCCGTCGTTCCTCGCCTCGATCGGCCGGCCGGACGAGGAGCCGGGCGCATCCGCCGCCCTGCTCGCGCACCTCGGGCCGACGGCGGTGGATGCCCTCTTCGACGTCCTGGCCGAGGAGCCCGACCGGGCCGCGCGGGCGCGGCTCCTCGGGATGCTTCGCACCCTCGCCCCCGCGAGCCTCGACCGCATCGTGCGACGGCTCTCGGACCCGCGCTGGTGGGTCGTGCGCAACGCCGTGCACATCCTGGCGCGCGTCGGCGGCCCCGACATGCCGCGGTTGATGGCCGCGGCCGCGAAGCACCCCATGCCCACGGTGCGCCGGGAGGCCGTCCGAGGCCTCGCCGCCTCGAGCACCGACCCGACGGTCCCGTCCCTCCTTCGTCAGATCGCCGAGGGCGAGCTCGACCACGAGGTCCGCACGTCGGCGATGAACGCGCTGGGCGGGCTCGCCGCTCCTTCGGCCCTGGAGGAGCTCGTCGGGATCGCGCGATCGTCGCCGAACCGCCGCCTCCAGGACACAGCCCTCGCTGAGATCGCCGGCCGGGCGGGCGACGAGGCCGGGAAGGCCCTCGACCTGCTCGGCTCCCGGCGGCACCGTCCCCGGCTCCCGCGCGCGCTCCGCAAGGAGGCACGCGCGCTCGCCGCCCAGCGATCGGGCAAGCCATGAGCCTCGACCGCGCATCCGCTCCGGCGTTGGACGAAGCCGCCGGCATGCTCCGCGAACTTTCCGTCGCCCGGCAGGTCTTCGCCCTCTACCAGGCGGGACACCCCAAGCGGGAGGAGGCCGTGATCGACCTCCTCGCCTCGGTCCGGCGCCTGGACCAGCTGGTCCGCGGGTCGGTCGTCCTGTTCATCGGGCGCAAGGGCTTCTATCTCGGGCCCACCCTCCTACCGCGCGCCTCGCTCACCTACCACGGGCTGCTGGAGGCGTTCGAGGAAGCCGGCATCGAGGCCGTGGAGCTGCTCCCGGCCGCCGACGCGGAGGAGCTGTCGGTCTTCGTCTCGATCCTCTGCCGCGAGGCCGACGCGAACGGGCACCTCTCCGGCATCCGGATCAACTCCGTGCGGCCGATCCGCGACGCCGACGAGGAGTCGGGTCCCATGAAGGAACTCCTGCGGAGCTACGCCTCCGGCGTGCAGTTCCTGCAGGAGACCGCGCAACGCGTCGCGGCCGGCAGGCCCACCACGATGGAACAGGCGGAGCGCATCACCGCCCGACTCGCGGAGCAGGTCGTGGCCGACCCGGCGCAGGCGCTCCTGCTCACGACCGTCAAGTCTTACGACGAGTACACCTACTACCACATGGTCAACGTCTGCATCCTCTCGATCGCGATCGGCCAGGCGATCGGCCTTCGTCGCGACCAGGTGGTCGTGCTGGGTGCTGGCGGGCTGCTCCACGACCTCGGGAAGGTGAAGGTCCCCAAGGAGATCCTCCAACAGCCCGGCCCGCTCGACGACGCGGGACCTCTACCACCCGGCGCTCTCGATGGTGCTCGAACACCATGCCGCCTACGACCGCACCGGGTACCCGCCCCTCTCCGGCCAGCGGATGCCCTCACTCCCGGCCCGCATCGTCGCGGTCGCCGACTGCTTCGACGCGCTCACGAGCCGCCGCCAGTACCGGAAGGCCGAGGAGCGCCGGCAGGCCCTGGCCATCCTCCAGGCGGCGGCCGGGCGCGGATACGACCCGCGCATCGTCCGCACGTTCGTCCGGCTGCTCGGCCTCTTCCCGGTCGGCTCGCTCGTCCGCCTCACCTCGGGCGAGGTCGGCCTCGTCGTCCGCAACCACGAGACGAAGCCCGCCCGTCCCGTCGTCCGCATGGTCCTGGATCCGAGGGGCGACCCCCTCGACGCCGGGGAACAGCGGGAGATCGACCTCAGCGAACGGGCCGCCGACGGTCGCCACCCGCGTTCGGTGGAACGAAGCCTCGACCCGCGCGACTTCGACCTGGACATGCTGTCGCTGCTCTCGACCGGCCAGCTCGAGCCCACCGAGCACGACGACGGCGTAGGCCTGATGCACGAGCCCGCGTACGGCGAGCAACCGCCCCCCGGCTACGTCGACGCCCACGACGAACTGGCCGTCCGCGAAGCCACCGGCTAGCCGTTACAAGGAATTAACCGCCCGAACCTCGAGACGTAACGGGCACCTCGTACATTCGCAAGCGACCTTCCCCACGGGGAATCGACAGGAGGCCGCTCGCGTGACGGACACCACCACACCACAGCACGTCCTGGCGTTGGCCAACGAGGCCGGCGCCCAGATCGTCGACTTTCGGTTCTGCGACCTCCCCGGGTTGATGCAGCACTTCTCCGTGCCGATCGGCGAGCTGAGCGAGGACGGCTTCGTCGATGGCTTCGGGTTCGACGGCTCCTCGATCCGTGGATTCCAGGAGATCCAGGAGTCCGACATGCTCCTGATCCCCGACCCGGCGGGCGCGTTCATCGATCCGTTCCTCGAGGTGCCGACGCTCGTGCTGCAGTGCTTCGTGCGCGACCCGGTGACCGGCGAGGACTACTCGCGCGACCCGCGTGGCATCGCGCGCAAGGCCGAGGCCCACCTCCTGTCGACGGGCGTCGCCGACACGAGCTTCTGGGGGCCGGAGTGCGAGTTCTACATCTTCGACTCGATCCGGTTCGACCAGAACTCGCACGAGGGCTACTACCACATCGATTCGGTCGCCGGCATCTGGAACTCCGGCGCCGAGGAGGGCGGGCACAACCTCGGCTACAAGCCGCGGTACAAGGAGGCCTACTTCCCCCTTCCCCCCATGGACCACTACCAGGACCTGCGTACCGAGATGGTCCTGAACCTGCAGAAGGTCGGGATCCAGGTCGAGGTGCACCACCACGAGGTCGGCACCGCGGGCCAGAGCGAGATCGACATCCGCTACGGGACGCTGCTGCAGACCGCCGACAACGTCATGAAGTACAAGTACGTGGTCAAGAACACGGCGCGCCAGCACGGCAAGACCGTGACGTTCATGCCCAAGCCGATCTTCCAGGACAACGGCTCGGGGATGCACACGCACCAGAGCCTCTGGTCCGAGGGCGAGAACCTCATGTACGACGAGATGGGGAGCTACGCCCAGATTTCGGACTTGGCGCGCTATTACATCGGGGGCCTGCTCGCGCACGCGCCGGCGCTCCTCGCCTTCGCCGCGCCGACGACGAACTCGTACCGGCGCCTGGTGCCGGGCTACGAGGCGCCGATCAACCTGGTGTACTCGCAGCGAAACCGAAGCGCGTGCGTGCGGATCCCGGTCTACTACAAGCACCCGGCGGCGAAGCGGCTCGAGTTCCGCTCGCCCGACCCGTCGTGCAACCCGTACCTGTCGTTCGCCGCGATGCTGATGGCGGGCCTGGACGGCGTGAAGCACAAGATCGAGCCGCCGGAGCCGATCGACAAGGACCTGTACGACCTCCCGCCCGAGGAGGCGGCGCTGGTCAAGCAGGTACCGGGTTCGCTCGAGGAAGTGCTGAACGCGCTCGAGGCCGACCACGAGTTCCTGCTGGAGGGCGGCGTGTTCACGCCCGACGTGATCGAGACGTGGCTCGACTACAAGCGCAAGCGGGAGCTGGACCAAGTGCGGCTGCGGCCGCACCCGTGGGAGTTCCACCTCTACTACGACATCTGAGCTAAGGCGCGACCTCGAGCGGCGCGGCTTCCTTTGTGCCGGCGTGCAGCCGGTGCGCGACGACCACCCCGNNNCCGACAGGTGCTGTCCGAGGAAGATCCACGCGAACGCCGCAGCGAACGGCGGCTCGACCGTCGCCGCGATCCCCGCCGCCGCCGGTGTCAACACGCGCACCGCGCCGACCGCCAGGAAGAACGGGATCAGCGTGCCTAGGACCCCCACTCCAAGCACGGCCAGGGTCACGTGCACGTCGCCGAGCGACGCTACCGGCCAGGACCACCACGGCTCGACCACGCCCCACGCGATCGCGGCGAAGACGAACCCCCACACGAGCACCGTGGCCGGGTCCGCGCCCCGCCGGCCCGCCGCCTCCGCCGTCAGGAGATACCCGGCGAAGAAGAAGGCCGAGGCAACCCCCGCCGCGACGCCGAACCCGTTCAGCGACCCGAAGCCGTGGTACGCCTGGCTCACGAGCACGGCCCCCAGCAACGTGATGCCCGCCGCCACCCAGGCTCCCCGACCGGGATGCGATCCACCGAACGCCGCTACGCGCCGTTCACGAGCGCCACGCACAGGCCGAACGCGGCCAGAGCCCCGAGGCTCCCCCGCGGCGGACGGAACAGGTCCCGGCGCGCGACCGCGAGGATCGCCGCCAAAAGGAAGAGCGCCACGACGACCCGGGCCTCGGCCATGCGTCCGGGCGAGACGCCCCGATCGAACGCACCCTTCGCGATGATCGCCGCGAGCGCCCAGCACGCCCCCGCTGTGACGACGCGAAGCACCGCACCAAGCCGGGATCCCATCCGAGCGATGGTACGCGCGAAGGGGTGTTCCGGAATTAACAAGGGCGTAACCGCACACTCGCGATCGGCCGCTAGGCTCGCGTCCACACGCGGAAGGAGTCATCGCATGTCGCTGTCCAACGAGGCCGAGTACGTCCTTCGCACCGTCGAAGAGCGCGGGATCAAGTTCGTCCGGTTGTGGTTCACCGACGTCCTCGGCACCCTCAAGTCCTTCGCGATCACGCCGCAGGAGCTCGAGGGCGCGTTCACCGAGGGGATGGGCTTCGACGGCTCCTCGATCGAGGGGTTCAGCCGCATCCAGGAGTCCGACATGGTCGCCGTGCCCGACCCGGGCACCTTCCAGATCATCCCGTGGCAGTCCGAGACGCAGGTCGCCCGCATGTTCTGCGACATCCACGAGCCGGACGGGACGCCCTTCGACGGCGACCCGCGGTACGTGCTGAAGCGTCAGCTCGCGCGCGCGTCGGAGCTCGGCTACACGTTCTACGTGGGGCCGGAGCTCGAGTACTTCTACTTCCGGAACGCGCAGGGGACGGAGTTCCTGGACAAGGGCGGGTACTTCGATCTCACGCCGCTCGACGTCGCGACCGACTACCGCAAGCGAACGGTCGGCTACCTGGAGGCGATGGGGATCCCGGTCGAGTACGTCCACCACGAGGTCGCGCCCTCGCAGCACGAGATCGACCTGCGGTACGCCGACGCGCTCTCGATGGCTGACAACGTCATGACGTACCGGCTCACGGTGAAGGAGGCGGCGCAGGAGTTCAGCGTCTACGCCACGTTCATGCCCAAGCCCGTGGCCGGCGTGAACGGGAGCGGCATGCACACTCACCAGTCGCTCTTCGAGGGCGACCGGAACGCTTTCTTCGACGCGACCGACGACGCCCACCTGTCGAAGACGGGGCGCGCCTACATCGCCGGGATCCTGCGGCACGCGCGCGAGCTCACGCTCGTGACGAACCAGTGGGTCAACTCGTACAAGCGGTTGGTCCCCGGCTACGAGGCGCCGGTCTACATCTGCTGGGCCCGCCGGAACCGGAGCGCGCTCGTCAGGGTCCCGATGTACAAGCCGGGGAAGGAGGAGGCTACGCGCATCGAGTTTCGCTCGCCGGACCCGGCGTGCAACCCCTACCTCGCGTTCGCGGTGATGCTGGCAGCGGGGCTGGACGGGATCGAGCACGAATACGACCTACCGGCGGAAGCCTCGAACAACATCTACGAGATGACCGAGGAGGAGCGGCGCTCGGCCGGGATCGAATCCCTCCCCGAGGACCTTTACGAGGCGATCGAGGTGGCGGAGCGATCGGACCTGGTGCGTTCGGCGCTCGGCGACCACGTCTTCGAATACCTGATCCGCAACAAGCGGGAAGAATGGAATGAGTACAAGGCGTACGTGACCCCCTACGAGTTGGAGCGATACCTGCCGCTCCTGTAGGGACCCAAGGTACGCGAGGGCTGAGGCGCTACGCTAGCCGGCGTGGTGAGGATCGCGCTCGGTCAGATCAATACGACGGTCGGCGCGCTGGAGGCGAACGTGGCCACGATGGCCACGTTCGCCGCCCGAGCCACCGAGGCCGGCGCCGACCTCGTCTGCTTTCCCGAGCTCGCGGTCACGGGGTACCCGCCGGAGGACCTGGTGCTCCGGCCTCAGTTCGTCCGGGACAACCTGGCGGCGCTCGAGTCGCTCGCGTCGGCGACGCGTGACGGCTGCCCCGTGCTCGCGGGCTTCGTCGACCGCTCCGATGCCGGGCTGCACAACGCGGCGGGCCTGCTGGCCGGGGGCGAGGTCGTCGCCCGCTACCACAAGGTGCGCTTGCCGAACTACGGCGTGTTCGACGAGGCGCGCACGTTCGTCCCCGGGACCGCCGACTGCCCGGTCAGGCTGGGGTCATCCGCGCTCGGCATCTCCGTATGCGAGGACGCCTGGCGCTCCGGACCGCCCTTCGACGCCTACGCGGCCGAGCATGTCGCTGTCATCCCGAACATCAACGCCTCGCCGTACCACCGACACAAGATCGCGGAGCGCCTCGAGGTCTGTCGCGATCGCGCGCGAGAGACTGGTGCGTGGATCGTGTACGTGAACGCCGTCGGCGGCCAGGATGAGCTGGTCTTCGACGGCGGCTCCATGGTGGTCTCCCCCCAGGGCGACCTCGTGTGGCACGCGGCGATGTTCGACGAGGACCTGCTGGTCGTCGACCTCGACGTGCCCGAGGCGGACCCCGCGTTCCCCGGCTTGATCGTCGAAGGCGCGGCGCGGAAGCGCCCGCCGCTTCCCGACCCCCATCGCGCGCCGTGGCCCGAGGGACCGGAGGAGGTCTACCGGGCACTGGTCCTGGGACTGGGCGACTACGTGCGCAAGAACGGGTTCCGCGAGGTGGTGATCGGCCTGTCCGGTGGGATCGACTCGGCGCTCGTCGCGACGCTGGCGGCCGACGCGCTCGGACCGGCCGCCGTCCGCGCCGTCGCGATGCCCTCGCCGTTCACCTCGCTCGAGAGCCGCGAGGACGCCGACGAGGTCTCGCGCCGGCTGGGCATCCGGCTGGACGAGATCCCGATCGACGACGTCTTCAAGGCGGACCTCGCCTCGCTGGACCCGCTCTTCGCCGGCACCGAGCCCAACGTCGCCGAGGAGAACCTGCAGGCGCGCATCCGGGGCAACCTGCTGATGGCGCTCTCGAACAAGTTCGGGTCCCTCGTGCTCGCGACCGGCAACAAGAGCGAGATGGCGACCGGCTACTCCACCCTGTACGGCGACCTGGCGGGCGGCTTCGCGCCGATCAAGGACGTGCCGAAGACGCTCGTGTACGAGCTGGCGCGGTGGCGGAACACGCGATCCGACCCGCCGCCGATCCCCGACCGCATTCTCACGAAGGCCCCGACCGCCGAGCTTCGCGAGCACCAGAAGGACTCGGACAGCCTGCCACCGTACGAGGAGCTCGACCCCGTCCTGGAGGCGTACGTGGAGCGTGACCGTTCGCCCGAGGAGCTCGTCGTTGACGGCATCGACGCGGAACTGGTCCGCCGCGTCGTCGCGCTCGTCGACCGTGCCGAGTACAAACGACGCCAGGCACCGCCGGGCGTGAAGATCACGCCGAAGGCCTTCGGCCGGGACCGGCGCCTGCCGATCACGAACGGCTACCGGGGCAGGGCCCCAGCCGGCTGACGCCCATGCGCCGCCCCGCCGCGACGATCCTTCTGGTGGCGAGCACCGTCATGCTCCTGGCTGCGACGAAGGGACTCACGGTCAAGGGTGCCGTCGAGGGCGACCTGACGAAGGGCTCGACGGCGACGCTGCGGATCCACGTCACCGATCCGCAGGGGCTGGAGCGCCTTCAGGAGATCCGCGCGACCCTG
Organism: Actinomycetota bacterium; assembly: GCA_005888465.1. Lineage (GTDB taxonomy): Bacteria > Actinomycetota > UBA4738 > UBA4738 > UBA4738 > AC-55. The sequence continues at coordinate 2,384 of VAYJ01000011.1, read as the reverse complement.
CTCCTTCGGAACATCCCGATCGTCGTCGTCGGCTACTCGCCCACCTTTCGGGCGATCACCGTCGTCGGCGGCGCGTTCGTTCACCTCGGCTCGCCCCAGGTCCTGTCGTCGAGCTTCTTCCACACGAGCGGCCGGGACGTGACCGAGACGATCGTGGGCGATCGGCTCGACCTCGCGATCCGGCTGCACCTGATCCAGGACCTCCCGGCGGGCACGCAGTTCGGGTTCTCCGCCTCCGACAGCCTGGGCGCCTCCGGCTCGTTCACCGCGGACGCCTCGGTCCCCCAGCCCCCGACGGGCTTCTCGTGGGGGTTCGTCCTCACCCTGGTGCTCGCCGTGTTCCTGCTCGGCGGCTTCGTCGGGAGCCTGTTCGCATCCCGGCGCCTCAATCGCCCGCGGGCGTCCATCTACGACGTGATCCGCCAGCGCATCGAACAGGAACGGACCGGAGCGCCGGCGTGAGCGCGACCGAGGCTCTTCCGGGCATCTGGGGCCCTGAGGTCTGGCCCGTGCTCGCCGCGCGCGTCGACCCGGGCGAGTACCGGCCGAAGCTCGCGGACGACATCGAACTGAAGGAGTTCAAGCTCCGCTGGGGGAACGACTACGCGATGATCGCGAACCCCCGCGAGATGATGCACTTCGAGCTGAAGCCGGGTGAGGTCGAGCTGCTCCGGCTCATGGACGGCAAACGGACGATCAAGGAGATCGTCCTGGAGCGGTTCCACGACTCGGGCGACCTGGAGCTCTCCGGCGTGACGGAGCTGGTCCAGGGCCTGTACGTCGGGAACTTCCTCGCCGAGCTCTACCTCGACACCGACAAAGCGCTCAAGAAGGCGCTGCATCCCCTCTCGCGCCGCCAGGAAGCCGCGCGGACCTTCGTGAAGGAGTTCCGGGTGGACTGGCACGGCGCGGACCGGTTCGTCCGCTGGCTGCACGACCACGGGCTCCGCTGGCTGCTCAACGTGCCCGCGCTGCTGGTGAGCCTGCCGATCGTCCTCGGCGGGTTCGCCGCCTTCATCGCCGTCGTCCGGACCCGCCACTACACCCTGTCCGGCAGCTCGCTCGCGCTCGGGTTCCTGCTGCTCTTGTTCCTGAACTACTTCATCGTGTGCGTGGACGAGATGGGCCACGCGCTCATGCTCGTGCATTACGGCCGGCGGGTGAAGAGCGCCGGGTTCATGCTGTACTTCGGGTCGCCCGCCTTCTTCATCGAATCCGCCGACGGCCTGATGATGGACCGCCAGCAGCGGATCGTGCAGTCCTTCGCCGGCGCGTACGGCGAGATGGTGGTCGCGGGTGCCGTCGCGATCATCCTGTGGGCCTTCCCGACGAACGGGATCGCCGCGATCCTGTTTCGCTTCTCGGTCGTCAACTACCTGGTCATCTGGCTGAACCTCATTCCGCTCCTGGAGCTGGACGGCTACTGGATCCTCTCCGACGTCATCCAGGTCCCGGACTTGCGGCCGCGCTCGCTCGCCTTCGTCCGCCACGACCTCTGGCACAAACTCCGCCATCGGCAGGGCTTGTCGAAGCAGGAGGTCGGGCTCGGCCTCTACGGGATCCTGGGCGTCGCCTTCACCCTCCTCGCCGTGCTGGTCGGGTTCATCACGTGGCGCCAGGTCTTCGGCGCGCTCCTGCTTCGGCTCTGGAACGGCGGCACGGCAACACGAGTCCTGCTGGCCGTCCTGGTGATCGTCATCATCGGTCCGGTCGTCAGGGGCGGGATCAACCTCACGCGGGTCATCGCCCGTCGGGTGCGGGGCGTGTGGCGCGCCATCCGCTTCCGCCTGGAGACCAGCTGGCGGGTCGAGGCCGCCGAGCTCATCGACGCCCTACCCCTCTTCGACGACGTGCCGGAGGAGGTGCTGAGCGACCTCGCGGGTCGCGTGCGCCTTCGACAGATCGGCGCCGGCCAGACGGTCGTGCGCCAGGGCGAGCGGGCCGAGGCCTTCTACGTGGTGCGCGCCGGGACCCTGCAGGTCGTCGAGGAGGACACCGAGCTCGGCAACGAACGACCGATCCGGCTCCTTGGCCCGGGCGAGGCGTTCGGAGAGCTCGCGCTCGCGCAGGCCGCGCCACGGTCCGCCACGGTCCGCGCGCTCGAGGAGTCGGAGGTCTTCGAGATCGGCAAGAGCGCGTTCGACCAGCTGCTCGCCGACATGGTCCACGTCCCGGAGTTCGCGCCGTCCCTGCAGGCTGCTGCGGAGCTGAAGTCGCTGCCAAGCTTCGCGCACCTGGAGCCCGACGAGCTGGGCGAGCTTCTGCGGGAAGGCGAATGGGTCACCTACGAGCCGGGCGAGGTCATCGTTGAACAGGGAGACGTGGGGAACGCGTTCTATGCCCTCGGATCGGGCCGGGTCGACGTGTTCGAGGACGAGCAGCTC
>VAYJ01000010.1 GCA_005888465.1 Actinomycetota bacterium | reverse complement strand
CTGCTCGAGCGACACCTTCAAGGTCACCAACCTGTCCACTGGAAGTCATACCCTGTCGATCACGGCAACCGACTTTGTCGGGAACATCGGTGTCACGGCCTACACGTGGTTGATCGTGTGAGGCTCTCATTGATGATCGGCGGACCGTCCGGGCAACAGCCCGGACGGTCCGTCCGCAAGAACCCCTAGGTCGTCAGGTAACGGGCCAGGGCGAACTGGAATCCACCGAAACCTCCGGTGATCCCCACCTCGACGATCTTGCCATCGGACTGAATGGCTGCATCCCGGGCCCCGTCGGTCCCGCCGAAGTCCGTGACGACCCAGCCCCCCACCCCGAAGGTGGTGTCCAACGAGCCGTCTGTGTTGTACCGAACCGTGGCGAAGTCCCCGTCCGAGCCCCCCCCGGCCTCGCCGACGTGGCCGGCCAGGATGATCTTGCCATCGCGCTGCAACACGATCGTGCGGGCGTGCTCTCCGTCGGTGCCCCCGGTGTAGTCCGTCGTCACGAGCCCACCGCTTCCGAACGTGGGATCGAGCGAGCCGTTCGGCAGGTACCTGGCCATGGCGAAGTCGGCCTTGTCGCCAAGCTCCGGCTCCTCGCCGAACAAACCGCCGCCGCCAGTCCCGGAGTACCCCGCGCAGATGATCTTGCCGTCCCGCTGGAGGGCGACCGCCCGGCAGACGTCCAGGTAACCAAAATCGGTGATCACGACCCCTCCCGTACCGAAGGAGGCGTCGAGGGACCCGTCGGTGTTGTACCGGACCAGCGCGAAGTTGTAGTTGGAGTAGCCGACGACGACGATCTTGCCGTCGCGCTGGATGACCAGGCCTCGACCAAGATCGTTGCCGCCGAGTTCGGTGATCACCTTTCCTCCGGTGCCGAACGAGGTGTCCAGCGACCCGTCGGCGTTGTATCGCGCGATGATGAAGTCCGCCTTCGGGAGCAGGGTGAACCCGGCGGCCACGATCTTGCCGTCCTTCTGGACGGCTACGCCGCGCGCCACGTCGTTCCCCCCGAAGTCCGTGAGGACGTACCCGCCCGTGCCGAACGACGTGTCCAGGGACCCGTCGGTGTTGTACCGGACCACAGCGAGGTCCTGATTGGGGCCCCCATCCCCGGCAGCCAGGATCTTTCTGTCGCGCTGGATGGCCACGTCTCGCGCGAAGTCCTCGCCTCCCAGGTCGGTGAACACCTGTCCCGCGTCCCCGAAGGAGGGGTCGGGCGTGCCATCGAGCCGGTAGCGGAGGACCGCGATATCGCGCGTCGTGTCAACGGTTCCGTCGTAGCCGACGGCGACGATCTGGCAGCATCCCTCCATCGCGATGGCCATCCCCCAGCCATGATTGGGGAACGTCGTGACGACCGTTCCGTCACCTCCGAAGGAGGGATCCAGATCGCCCGGCGCGGCCTGGGCCGGCGCCGCCGAGACGGTGATGAACGCCACCACGGCGACCACACTGATCCCAAGGGTGAGCCTGCGATACGAGCGGAAGAGCAGACGCGAGGCTTGCATTCAGCACCGCCTCCTCGGTCGTTGGTGAGCCACCGTGCAGGCTATGGGGGATTCCTCGCCGCTGTCAAGATCTACGCAGCGATGGCGACCGTCGCATAGTCCCAGTTGCTCGTGGTCCCCCTGCTCCCACCGGTCACCACCACCTTCGTCCCGTCCCGGCTGACCGCCAAGGAGGTAGGGGTATCCGCGCTCTGGGCCGGGCCGTCGTACGTGCTTACCCACAGCTGCGTCCCGGTGGCGGCGGCGTAGGCCACCGTGGCCCAGTTGTAGTCGCCGCTCGTGACGTGGCAGCTCGTGCTGTTCCCCTCTTTTGGGACGACGGTGAACGTACCCGTGACGAACACCTCGGTCCCGTCGGGGCTCACGTCCATGGTGCGCGCGTCGGCGCCGATGCCAAGGCCCTCGTACCGGCTCTCCCACAGCTGGGCCCCCGTGGTGGCGTCGTAGGCGAGCGTGGCGTAGTCGTTGTGGCCGCTCGTCCCGACGCTCAGGCCGGTCACGAACACCTTGGTCCCGTCCGGGCTCACCTTCACGGTATGGGCGTCATCTTGACGACCGGCGGGGTCGTAGCGGCTCACCCACAGTTGGGCTCCCGTGGTGGCGTCGTAGGCCAGCGTGGCGTAGTCGTAGCCGCTGAAGCCGACGGCGGGGGTCGCCCAGCTGTGACCGGTCACGAACACCTGGTAACCGTCCGGGCTGACCGCCAGCGAAAAAGCTTGGTCCGCGCGGTTGCCGGGGCCGTTGTACCGGCTCTCCCACAGCTGGGCCCCCGTGGTGGCGTCGTAGGCCAGCGTGGCGTAGTCGAGGCCGCTGGTGGTCCCTCTGCTCCAACCCGTCACGAAGACCTTGGAGCCGTCCGGGCTCACCTTCACGGAGTAGATCTGGTCCACGCCGTTTCCCGGACCGTTGTACCGGCTCACCCACAGCTGGGCCCCGGTGGTGGCGCTGTAGGCCAGCGTGGCGTAGTCGAGGCCGCTGGTGGTCCCAGTGCTCCAACCGGCCACGAAGACCTTGGAGCCGTCCGGGCTCACCTGCACGGAGTAGGCCTTGTCCTCGCGGTTGGCCAGGCCGTTGTACGAGCGCACCCACAACTGGGACCCAGGGGTCGAGGCCTCTGCGCCGGGTCCGGCCACCAAGAGCAAGGCACAGAGGGTCGGACAGAGGATTCCCGCCCAGACCCCGCATCGACGATCCGGCGGCGGCACGGCCATTCCCCTCGCTCTCCCACCCGGGCTGCCCGCGAGTGGAATGATGCCAGACGGGGTTGGCCCGGCACAAACAGCGTTGCCGCGTAGATCAGTGGTCTGGGTTCATGTGCAAGAGAACCCAGGCCCGCTCTCGAGGCCCAACCAACCCCCGAGGGTAGTGGCTCGATCACGTCGCCGCCTCATCTCCGACGTTTCGGAACACTCGTCAGGTACGTCGGTCCCGTGCCCGGGGTGGGATTCGAACCCACACGTCCCAGAGGGACCGTGGCTTTTAAGGCCACATCGTCTGCCAATTCCGACACCCGGGCTCGACCGGCCGAGTCTACCGCCGGGCTTTTAGGTTCCCGTGTCCGGAAACACACCCTCGCTTCCCGGACATCGTGGATCGCCGGGTTACACTGCCGCCTCGAAGGAGGTCACCTTGCGGCGAGGGAGGCATCTCATCACGGCCCTCGCGACCCTCTGCTTCATGGCAACGGGGTGCGCGCGGCTCGGTCTGGCCGAACCATCTCCGGCCCGCAGCAGCCCCGATCCGGCCACCGCCGTCGCCCTGTCGGTGCTCTCGGACGCCGTCTATCTGGTCGACCCTTCGACCGGCGCCTCCCAGCAGGTCGCCTCCGGCTTCCAGAACTTTCAGGCCGGGTACGCCGCCTGGTCGCCCGGCCATCGCCTCCTCGCGTTCGGGGAGGGCGGGATCGTGGTGCTCGACCCGCGGACGGATGAGCGCCGGGTCGGCGCGGTCGGGCCGTCGTTCTCCATGCCGGCGTGGAACGGCGACGGGACCCAGCTCGCCTACGGGGACGGGACCGCGCTCTACGTGTCGGTGCTCGGCTCGACGCGTCCGGCCTCCCTGCGCCTCCCGGCAACCCTCGCCCCGTTCGACATGGACTGGGCGCCGGGCTCGATCATCGCCTTCGAGGGCCTGCAGCTCGACTGCGAGCACGGGGCGGGCTGCACCTCGACCGACCGGAGCGACATCTGGACGATCCGCCCGGACGGCACGGGCCTGCACCGGCTCACGCGGATCGGTGGCGCGCGGAGCCCGAAGTGGTCCCCCGACCACTCGAGCCTGCTCTTCATCCGGCGCTACCCGGGGTCCAAGGTGGCACGCAGCGAGCTGTGGGTCGTGAAGGCGGACGGGACCGGGGTGCGCTTGCTGACGAGCGCGACCGACGTGCTCGCCGCCGACTGGTCCCCCGACGGGACCCGGATCGCGCTCGTGCGCGAGGGAAGCGAACCGAACACCTTGCAGCTCTGGATCGTCTCCGCCGACGGGAGCGCCGCACGACCGGTCGGCGACGCGGTCACCGGGAGCGCCTCGACCGTCTCCTGGTAAGCGTCAGCTCGTCGAGATCGTGACCTTCAGAATGTAGACCGTGTTGACCGGCTTCTCGCTCTGCGTCGGGACCCGCGAGATCGCGTCGACCACATCCTGACCCATGATGACTTTCCCGAAGATCGTGTAGTCGTGCGGGAGCGTCGTTGAGTCGGCCGTCATGATGAAGAACTGGCTGCCGTTCGTGTTCGGCCCGGAGTTCGCCATCGCCATGACGCCCTTGACGTAGGTAAGGTCGTTGTTGTTCTCGTCCTTGAACGAGTAGCCGGGACCGCCGCTCCCCGTCCCCAGCGGGTCGCCACCCTGGATCACCGGAGGGTCCTTGGCGATGCGGTGGAAGATCAGGCCGTCGTAGAAGTGCTGTTTGGACAGGAACGCAAAGCTGTTCACCGCGATCGGCGCGTCCTTCGCGAGCAGCTTGATCTGGATCGTGCCGCACGAGGTGACCATGGTCGCCGTGTACGTCTTCTTGGGGTCGATGGTCATCTTCGGCGCCTGTTTGAACGTCGGCTTCTTCACCAGGGCCGAGGACGGCACCGAGCCCCCGCAGGCCACCTCGGCCGGCGACGGCGACGGTGAGGGGCTGGAGGTCGCAGAGGTCGCCTTCTTGGGCCCGTGCAGGAGCGCCACCAGCAGCACCGCGAACCCGATCGCGGCGACCAGGCCCGCGACGCCAAAGACGATGCCGCGCTGACGCCGCTTCTTCCGACGCTCGGCAGCCCGCCGGGCGGCGAGCTTGGACAGCTGACGGTCGCGTGTCTTGCGGTTCGGCATGTTCGGACGGACCAGCCTACCGGCCGGAACCGGGATCGGCCACGGCCATGCGGGCGACGATCCCGTCCAGGATATCGGTCTCCGAGACGAGCGCCTCGGTGAAGCCCCACCGCTGCATGACGCCCACGAGGATCGCCGCGCCGGCCGGGATCACGTCCTCGCGGCCCGGCGCCATGACCGGGATGGCCCGGCGCTCGGCCGTGGTCATGTCGGCGAGCAGCCGAAACACGCGCTCCGCCTCCGACCGCGGCAGCACCGAGCGGTGCAGGACCTCGGGGTCGTACTCGGGCAGGCCCTGCGCGATCGCCTGGATCGTCGTCGCCGTCCCTCCGACCGGGATCATCGTGTTGGCGTCGTGCACGGGGATGCGGTCCTCGACCTGATGCAGGACGGAGGTGACCGTGAGCTCGAGCTTGTCCAGCTCGTCGTACGAAGGCGGGTCCGTGTGTACGTACCGCTCGGTCAGCCGCACGCTTCCGATCTGGGCCGATACCGACGCCGATGGTTCCTTCGTTCCCAGCACGAACTCCGTGCTGCCGCCACCGATGTCCAGCACGAGATACGGCGGCTTGCCATCCAGTCCGAGGGTGGCGCCCAGGAACGACAGCGCCGCCTCCTCCTCACCGCTCGCGATCTCCATCGGCTCACCGGTCGCGCGGAGCACCGCCCCGGCCAGCTCGTCGCGATTCGACGCGTCGCGAACCGCGCTCGTCGCCACCAGGTGGACGCGCTCGGCCCCGAGCGCGCGGGCGCGGCGGCCGTACCGCTCGAGTACCGGGAGCGTCCGGCGGAGCGCCTCCGGCGAGATCTTCCCGGTGCGGTCGACGCCCTCACCGATCCGCGTGATCACCATGTCCCGAGCCAGCTCCCGGAGGGAGCCGTCGGCCTCCGCCACGCGCGAAACGAGCAGACGGATCGAGTTCGTGCCGAGGTCGATCCCCGCGAGCCGGCGTCCCGGCTTCTCGTAGTGAAGCGAATCATCGCCGAGCTGCTTCGCGACCCACTCGCCGATCGGGTCGAGACCCCCCGCGAGGTGATACGCGTAGTGGGCGTGCAGGCACTTCACGCCCCGCGTCGCTCCTCCGACGCCGCCCCACGCCTCGGCGCCGCGATGCAGTCGCCCCCGCTCGCGCGCGTACTCCTCGTGCGCGCGCCGCAACCCCGTCCGCACCTCCGGGTCCACTTCGGCCTGCTCCTCGAGCCGCTTGATCCACCCGACCGACTCCAAGCGTGCAACGGCCTTCACGGCCTCGGGGCAGGTCAGCCAGTAGAGCGTCGGGAAGGGGTTCCCCGCGGCATCGACCGCGGCATTCCGAATCACCAATGGATGGCCCAGGCCGCAACGCGCGACGACGGAGAAGGGGATGGACGGGTCCCGCCCCAGCTGGGCGGCAACGGCTTGAAGATCGGATCGGCTGGCTATTTGCGCTTGTTCTCGACGGAGCGCTTGAAGTCGACCTGACGCTCTTCGGACTGACGCATGAACCGCTTCAGCTTCTGCTCGAACTCGGGGTCCCGGCCCGAGCGACGGTCGATGCGCGGCGCTGGGTCCTGCAGGGCCTTGATGGACAGGTCGATCTTGCCGTCTTCCTTGATGGCGACGACCTTGGCCTGGACCTTATCGCCGAGCCGGAGATGCTCCTCGACGGAGCGGACGTAGTTTCGGTCGATCTCGGAGATGTGCACGAGCCCGATCTTGCCGTCTTCGAGCTGCAGGAACGCGCCGTAAGGCGTGATGCGCTGGACGGTCGCATCGATGACCGCCCCGACCTCTAGGTCTGCGATTGGGACTCACCTCCGGGACGAACCAACAAGAGAAGGGCACTATGGCACTGGGTCGTGATTGCGTCAATATTTGTGCCCAAGTAGGCGCCCCTCGTCGTCCTTAGACTTCGAGCTACCGACTGGTCGCCGCCACCTGCCCTTGTGGATCCGACGTGCGGGGGGCATGGCCTTGGGCTGACGCGATCCGCTGGCTCGTCATGAGGTAGAACGCGGCGTGCGCTCGCCAGGGTCGCCACCGTTCGGCGATGGCGGCGATCTCTCGCGCGCCTGCGCCGTTCCCCGTCGCCGTCGCGATCGACCGGCGGAGTCCCGGCTCACTCGCTTGGAAGGCGTCTCGCTCTCCCATCCGAAGCGCCAGTGCGTGCGCCGTCGACCGGCTCACACCGGAAATGGCGGCGAGCGACGTGAGGAGCTCCTCCAGGCTGGCGGCACCATCGAGCGAGACCACGTCGTCCGCAACCGCTCGCGCAAAGGCGCGGACGGCGGCGCTCTGTGACTCCGGCAGGCCGATGCCTGAGAAGTCGGCCCGGGCGAGCGCGCTCGGGGTGGGGAACAGGGAGCCAAGGCCCATCGGTTGGAGGCCGCCGACCCGCCTCCCGTGGGCCTCGACCATACGGGCTGCGAATGCCCGGGCAGTCGGGGCGCTTGTTCGCTGACCGAGGATGAGGCAGACGCCCGCCTCGAAGGGATCCCAGGTACCGGGAGGTCGAAGCCCGGGAGCCGCCCGAACCAGCGGCCCGATGATCGGATCCAGCGCGAGCGCGTGGTTGGCCGCCGCCACGTCGGCGTCCAATCCGAAGATGCGACGCGCTCGCTGCACGATGTGGATCAGGCCACCCCAGTGGGGAAGATGAGCACGCAGGAGGAGATGGTCCGGTCCGCCGGACGAGAACTCGAGCACCCCCGGATCGCCGTCGACCTCGATCGTTCGCCGGTACGTGCCGTCGGTGACCGATTCGATGCCAGCGACGGCTCGTTCGGCCAGATACTCGAGCATCGCCGACCACTCGAGGGGAGGTTCGAACGGAACCCGCAGCAAGAGCCCGCCGTCGGCGACCAGCCGGTCACCGATGCGCCGTCGGGCCCTGAGCTCGCTCGGTGGGGCGCGGAACACTTCCAGCATCGCGCGATTCAGCTGCCGCACGCTTCCGTAACCAGTTCCGAGGGCGATCTCCGAGATCGTCAGGTCCGTGTCGTCCAGCAGGCGTCGGGCGAAGTGGGCCCGATTCGATCGGGCGAGTTGTTGAGGCGTGGCCCCCACGTGGTCGAGGAAGAGCCGACGGAGGTGCCGCGCGGAGATGAACAGCCGCGCGGCAAGGTCCTCCTCCGTGCTGCCGTCGAGCGCACCGTCGGTGATGAGCCGGACGGCGCGACACACGACCTCCAGCCCCGTCCACCCGACACCTTGCTGCTGACGGTAGGGACGGCAGCGCAGACACGCCCGATACCCGTCCGCCTCGGCGGCCGCCTGCAGCGAGTAGGGGCGGACGTTCTCCGGCTTCGGGCGGGCGGAGCACGTCGGAAGGCAGTAGATCCCGGTCGTGGCGATCGCGGCGAAACGAGACATCCCACTTCGGTTTACGCCGATCTGCGCGGGATGCGATCGGACGAATCCGGACGACCCGATCGTGTCCGGATTCGACGCCTCGGGAGCCGGTCCTGCTTCCGTACACCGGGCAAAGGAGCACCTCTGGAAGGAGGAAGGGATGAGGTTACGATGGCTCGTTCGAAGCGTGGCCGCGGTGTCGGTGGCCGGGCTGGTGGCGGCGGCGTGTAGCAGCGGCGGCACGCCGGAGAGTCCGGCCAGCTCGTCAGGCGGCCCGAACCAGGGCGGGAAGATCGTCCTCGGGGCCGAGCAGTATCCGGAATGCATCAACGTGATCACGCAGTGCTCGTCGGCGTCCTGGCTCTACTGGTCGGCGACGCAGTACGTGATGCCACGTGCGATGCAGCTGACCTTGCAAGGGACCTTCGACAAGAGCCCGCTGCTCACGGAGGCCCCCACGCTCGCGAACGGCGACCTGACCCAGAACCCCTTCACCGTCAAGTTCAAGATCAACCCGGCGGCGAAGTGGGCGGACGGGACCCCGATCACGTGCGATGACTTCGAGTTCACCCGCAACGCGATCATCAACACGGCGGGGACATATACGACCTCGGGCTACGACGCGATCGACAAGATCGACTGCTCCAACGAGTCGGTCGCGGTCCTGAACTACAAGACCGTCTACGTCGACTGGCAGGACGTGTTCGGAGGATCGACCGGCGTGGTGCTCGAGAAGGCCGCGTTCCCGAACGAGAACACCCAGGCCAAGGTGGACCTCTCCAAGGAGA
>VAYJ01000272.1 GCA_005888465.1 Actinomycetota bacterium | reverse complement strand
CCCCGGAGACGATGCGGTCCCATCGCCCGAAGGGGTGGCCCTCGCGCAGGAGCTGCACCGGGAGCTGGTGGCCGCGGTCAACGTCCTCCGGCCGGAGGATCGACTGGTGATCGCCTACCGGTTCTGGTTCGACCTGTCGGAGGCGGAGATGGCCGAGGCGCTTGGGTGTCCGCGGGGCACGGTGAAGTCCAGGCTCTCGCGGGCGCTTGGGCGCTTGCGTGAGGCACTACCGGAAGGGACGGTCGATGGCTGAGGCACTCGAGGACGTCCTTCGGGCCATCGGGGAACGGATCGAGTCCCCCGACTCCTCCGGCGTTGCCGAACGCGTGAGCGTCCGCCTCGGCGAGCGGCCGACGCTTCGGGTCGTTGGCAGCCGCCGCGGGCTGCGCCCGGTGCTGGGGCCCCCGCGATGGCAGCGGGCCATCGCCATTGCGGCCGCCGTGGCCCTCCTCGCGAGCGGCGTCGTCGCTCTCTTCCCCGGGGCCCGGCACGCCGTCGCCGATTTCCTGGGGCTGCGCGGCGAGCACATCAAAGTCGTGGCGTCGCCGCCGCCATCACCGGCGCCGCTGGGCACGGCGCTCCAGCTCGGCGAGGTGACGACCGTCGTCGACGCGCAGGCGCGGGTGCCGTTCACCATCCTCGTCCCGAGCGCGCCCGGCCTGGGGGTGCCTGTGACGTACCTGGGATTCTCCTTCCCCGACGGCCAGGTCTCGCTCGTCTATCCACCCGGTCCGGCGCTCGCCGCCGTGGGCAACACCGGCGTGGGGATGCTCCTCACAGAGTTTCGCGGCGAGCCGGACCAGCAGTTCATCGAGAAGTTCATCACGGCCGGCACCGATATCCAGGCCGTGATGGTGAACGGCGCATCGGGCTACTGGATCTCGGGCGGGGTTCACGAGATCATCTACCTCGACCCGAACGGCGTCCCGATCTCGAACACGCTGCGCCTGGCCGGGAACGTGCTCCTGTGGCAGCGCGGCGACGTGACGCTCAGGATCGAATCGTCTCTGTCGCTCGACCAGGCGCTCGCGATCGCTCGCTCCGTCCGCTGAGGACCGGACGTATCCTGCCCGCGTGAGACGAACCGCGGTCTCGCTGCTCGTGCTCGCGCTGGTCGGCGTCGGATGCACGAACGGCACATCGGCGCTGCAGTCGCCGTCGAGCTCACTATCGCCGAGCGCGACGAGCAGCCCGAGCGGCACGCCCGCCCCGTCCCCGACGCCCGACCTCGCGCACGTGTCGATCCGCCTGGTGCACGTGGCCAAGCTCTCGGAGCCGCTCGCGATGGCCGTGCGCACCGGCGACGACGCGCTCTACGTCGCGCAGAAGACCGGCAGGGTGGTCGTCATCCGAAACGGCAAGGTCGATCTCACGCCCGTCCTGGACCTGTCGGCGAAGACGTCGGGCGGGGGCGAACAGGGCTTGCTCGGCATCGCCTTCTCGCCCGACGGCTCGCATCTGTACGCGAGCTACACGGACGGGAACGGCGACACGAACGTGGTGGAGTACGCGATGACCGGCGACCGCGCGAACGCTTCGTCGGCCCGGCGCGTGCTCTTCGTCTCCCAGCCCTATGCAAACCACAACGGCGGCAACATCCTGTTCGGGCCGGACGGGTACCTTTACCTCGGCCTGGGCGACGGCGGGAGCGAGGGTGACCCGCTCGGCACCGGACAGGACATGGGCACGCTCCTCGGAAAGATGCTCCGCATCGATCCCCACGCGTCGGGTGGCAAGGCGTACACGATCCCGCCGGACAACCCGTTCGTCGGGAAGTCCGGGATCAAGCCGGAGATCTGGGCGTCCGGACTGCGCAACCCCTGGCGGTTCTCGTTCGACCTGCTGACCGGCGACCTCTGGATCGGCGACGTCGGGCAGAACACGTGGGAGGAGGTCGACTTCCAGCCCGGCGGCTCGAAGGGCGGCCAAACAACGCCGTGGGGCCGATCTACGAGTACAACCACTCGACCGGCGGGTGCGTGGTCACGGGCGGGTACGTCTACCGGGGAAGCGACATCCGCGCGCTCGACGGCGCCTACCTGTTCGCCGACTACTGCACCGGGGTCATGACCGCCTTGGTGCAGCGGGGCGGGAGGATCGTCGGCAAGAAGGTGCTCGCGACGAAGCTCCAATCGATCGCGTCGTTCGGCGAGGACCTGAACGGCGAGCTATACGTGCTGTTGCTCGCGGGGACCGTCTACAGGATCGCGCCCGGCTAGCCGGGGCCAGGGGATCCCGCGGGCGGCCGTCCGGCGCTCGTACTGTGGAACCCATTACTCAAGGAGGACTTCTGATGCGCAGCGTGACCTATTCGATGGGCATGTCACTTGACGGCTACATCGTCGGGCCGGACGGTACGTTCGACTGGACGCCGCCCGACCCTGAGGTCTTCCGCTTCTGGATCGACGAGATCCGAGAGGTCGGCGTCCACCTGTTGGGACGACGGCTGTACGAGACGATGCTGTACTGGGAGACCGCCGACCAGCATTCATCGCTCGACGACGCGGAGCTCGAGTGGGCCGCGCTCTGGAAGCCGCTCCCAAAGGTGGTGTTCTCCACCACGCTGCCGGCGGTGCAGGGCAATGCCCGCCTGGCCTCCGGCGGCCTGGCGGAGGAGATCGAGCGGTTGCGAGCCGAGCCGGGGGAGGGCGAGATCGCGATCGGCGGCGCGACGCTCGCCGCCGAGGCGGCCGCGTTGGGGCTGATCGACGAGTACCGGCCCATGGTCTACCCGGTGCTGGTTGGCGGTGGCATTCCGTTCTTTCCCCAGCGCGAGCGCCGGGTCGATCTCGAACTCGTCGAGACCCGCACCTTCAGCTCGAGAGTCGTCTACCTGCGCTACCGCGTGGCGCGCTAGCCCTCAGCGCCCGGATCGGAGTGGGGGCTCCTCGCTTATGTCACCAACGTCCGTGGGAACTACAGCTAGCGTCGCGCGACCGTGAGCCCGAGCGGCTTGCGGATCCTCGTTCGAGTCGCGGCGGCCAGTTGCCGCCCGGCCTCGATGAGCGCTTCGCCCGCGGCCGAGTCCGGGTCGGACACCACGATCGGCACGCCGGCGTCGCCTCCTTCGCGGAGCGCCGGAAGGAGCGGGATCTGCCCGAGCAGCGGCACGCCGAGCGTGTCGGCCGCCTCCTGGCCGCCGCCCTCGCCGAAGATCGACGTGCGCTCGCCGCAGTGCGGGCACACGAAGAACGACATGTTCTCGACCACGCCGCAGACGGTGAGGCGGGTGCGCTCGGCCATCTTGCCGGCGCGCTCGGCGACCTTGCGCGCGGCTTCCTGCGGGGTCGTGACCACGAGCATCTGCGCCCCGGGGAGGAACCCGGCCACCGAGATCGACACGTCGCCCGTGCCGGGGGGCAGGTCGGCCAGCAGGAAGTCGAGATCTCCCCAGTACACGTCGCCAAGGAACTGCTGCACGGCCTTGTGCAGCATCGGCCCGCGCCAGATCACGGGGGTCTCCTCGTTCACGAAGAACCCCATCGAGATGATCTTCACGCCGTGGGATTCCAGCGGGAGGATCATGTTGTTGAAGCCGACCGGAGGACCGGACACCCCCATCATGCGGGGAATCGAGAAGCCCCACACGTCGACGTCGACGACGCCGACACGGTGTCCTTCTGCGGCCAGGGCGGAGGCCAGGTTGGCGGTGACCGTGGACTTGCCGTCTGCTGTTCGGGCTTGCTCCCTCGGAGCTGTGTGACCAGTTCCTGCCGCTGATCTGACGTCATCTCGCCGAGCACCACGTCGATCCGCTCGACGCCGGGAAGTGGCTTGAGCGCCCGCGTCACGTCGTCATTGATCCGGTCCTTCAGGGGGCAGCCCGCGATCGTCAGCAGCACGTATACACGGACGGTCCCGCCCTCCACGACGATGTCTTTGAGCATTCCGACGTCCTCGATCGGCTTGCCGATCTCAGGGTCCAGGACATTCCGGAGGGCCTGGCGCACTTCTTCCTTCGTTGGCATTCAGCTGCTCCCAGCAGGTCGGACATTCGTCATTGTGTCGAATCAAGGATACCGGAGCCACACCGATCGCCCCGGCGACGGCCCCGGACCGAAAAGGGCGAGTGCGAGAATGGCCGCCGTGGCTGAGACCAGTCCGCTGGACGTCCACAAGGCGCTCGCCGACGATACCCGGTATCGCCTGTATCGCTACGTGGGTCTGGCCGGACGGCCGGTCTCCGTCCGGGAGATGTCCCGTCGGCTCTCGCTCCACCCCAACACGCTTCGTCCCCACCTTCGGCGGCTCGAGGAGGTCGGGCTCATCTCGCGGGAGACCCGCAAGGCGGCCACGGTGGGCCGCCCACAGACGCTCTACCGGGTGAGGGAGGTCGAGGATCGCGCCGAACGCGACTACCGTCTGCTCGCCGAGATGCTGATCGGGCTGGTCCGCGGCAAGCGATCCCTGATCCACGCGGAGGAGTTGGCCCGGCAATGGGGCGCGTACCTGGGGGCCCGGGAGGGTCCCAAGCCGAGCCTGCGGGCCCGTACCGGGCCCAGCCTGGCCGCCTTGCAGGAGGCCATGGCGGAGGCCGGGTTCGACCCTCGGTTCCGGCGCCTCGGCGGATCGGCCACGACGATCGAGATCACGCTGCGGGACTGTCCCTTTCGGGACCTCGCGGACGAGTACCGGGAACTGGTGTGCACGCTGCATCGAGGCCTGATCGAAGGGATGCTGGGCGCTCTCGAACCGTCCCTGTCGGTCAAGGAGTTCAAGCCGTTCGTCGAACGGAACCTGTGCCGCGTCCGCGCGGGTTGACGCCTCGCCTCTATCCCTTCGCCCCGTCGCCCCCGGTCGGTCCGAACGACCGCTCGGTGAGGCCCGTGACGCTCGAGAGCATGTTGGCCAGCTCCATCGGCACCACGAACTTGGTGGAAGGCGACGATCCGATCTGCTTCAGCGCGTCCAAGTACTGCAGGCTCATCGTGTTCGCGCGTCTTGGCGATCTGGAAGATCTTGTCCAGGGCCAGCGAGAAGCCCTCCGCCCGGAGGATGGCGGCCTGACGGTCGCCCTCCGCCTGCAGGATCGCGGCCTGCTTGTTGCCCTCAGCCACGGTGACCGCCGCCTGCTTCGTCCCTTCAGCCTCGGTCACGACGGCCCGCCGGGTCCGCTCCGCCGACATCTGCCGGGTCATCGCTTCCTGAACGGCCGGCGGCGGGATGATCTCCCGCACCTCGACGTTCGTCACCTTCACACCCCATCGCTCCGTGACCTCGTCCAGCTTCACCTGGAGAACCTGATTCATCTCGCCACGCTTGGACAGCACGTCGTCCAACATCATGTCGCCGACCACGCTTCGAAGGATCGTGGCCGCGATGTTCTGGGCTGCGCCGGCGAAGTTCTGGACCTGCAGGACGCTCATCACGGCGTCGACCACCTTGTTGAAGATGATGAAGTCGATCGAGATCGGCGCGTTGTCCTGAGTGATGGCCGTCTGATGGGGGATCTCCAGGTACTTCTCGCGCAGGTCCACCCAGGTCACCCGGTCGAAGACCGGGATGATGAACACGAGGCCCGGTCCCCTGGTCCCCAGCGCGCGCCCGAGGCGGAACAGCACGACCCGCTGATACTCGCGGACGATCTTGATCGCCCGCGACAAGAAGAACAGCAGGACGACGACGACGATCGCGACGATGATGCCCGTGGTCGCCGCGTCTGCCAGTGGCAGTCTCATGTAACTCCCCCCTCGCTTTCGTTCCCGTGGGCGGTTCCCACGGGGGTGACGTCGGGTTCGACGAGTAGCTTGACCCCTTTGACGTCGACGACTCGCACGGGTGTGCCGGGCGGGATCGGGCCGGCCGTCGACTCGGCCGTCCAGGTCTCTCCACGGGCCCGAACCGTCCCCTGCGGTTCCAGCGCGCTGATGGTGACGCCGGCGCTCCCTTTCAGGACCTCGAGGCCCGTCTTGACCGGCTGGTGCCTGGCCGAGGCCAGCGCCCCCAAAGCGAAGAACGTGAAGGCTCCCGCCGCAAGCGCCACGAGCACGATCAGCGGGCGGGAGACGTGGGCGCTCGGAACGGTCGGGTTGAACAGGAGCAGCCCGCCCAGAATCAGCACCGCGATCCCCGCCGCGGTGAGGATCCCATGGGCCTTCGCCTTGACGTCGAACACGAACAGCACGGCCGCCACCAACAGCAGAAGCACACCCGTCAGTCGGACGGGGAGCGTTTCCAGGATGGCGAGGGCGAGGGCGATCGTGACGATGCCGACGCCCAGCGCGAAGTGGAAGGCAGGGTGGATCAGCCACACGATGAGCGCGATGAAGCCGATGTTGAGCAGCAGGAACGCGATGTTCGGGTCGGCGAATGAGTGGAAGAGGTTCTCCGCGATCGACATCCCGAACGGAGCGAGCTTCGCGGAGCACACCGCGGAAAGTCTCGTTCCAGTTCGCAGGAGGCCCGTCGAGAAGGTGGCCCGTCCGATGCCGTCAGGACAGCCACCCACGTTTCCGAGAAGCCCACGATCGCTTGCCGACAGAGCGTCTACAACGCGGAGCTGGACGGCCTGCTCGGCGGGAGCGCTGATGGCGTCCCGCACCGCCTTCTCCGCCCAGTCCGCGTTCCGGTTCCACCGATCCGCCAGCGATCGGATGAACGCGGCGGCGTCGTTCGTCACCTTCTCGTTCTCAATGACTCCGGTCACGCCGACGGGATGGGCAGCCCCGATGTTCGTGCCGGTGGCCATGGCGTTGATCGGGCAGGCCAGCATGATGAACGTCCCGGCCGAAGCCGCCCTCGCGCCAGACGGTGCCGTGTAGCAGATCACCGGGATCTGCGACGCCAGGATCGCCTTGATGATGTGGCGCATCGACGAATCCAGCCCGCCGGGGGTGTCGATCGTGATCAGGACGGCAGCGTCGTGATCGCCGTTTGCCTTGGAGATGCCCCGCTCCACATACGAGGCCATGAACGGATCGACCACACCGCTCAGCTTGAGAGACAGGATGGTCGGACGGGTGTCAGCGGCCTGGGCATGGGGCCCTGCGAGCGCGATCGCGCCGATCCAGGCCATCGAGACCAGGACGACCCCCAGGGCCCGTCCCTTGCTCATACTTCAGATGATCCCACTCGGCCGAGCGGAGCGGAGGGGGAAAAGCCCGGCCATAATGGTTCCACCAAACTCGCGAGGTTCGGCTTGCCGTATACCCGGATGGAGGAAGGATGACCTTCGACCGCGAAGGTCCGTTGTCGTCTGAATCGGAGCAGGAGTTGATGCGCCAACTCGTCGCCGGGGAAGAGGACGCCATCCGGGCGCTCTACACGCGCTTCGGCCGCTCGGTGTACACGGTCGGGCTTCGGCTGCTGGGGAGCGCCGAGTCGGCCGAGGAATTGACCCAGGATGTGTTCTTGGCCGCCTGGCGGAAGGCTGCCCGGTTCGACGCCGAGCGCGGGCGCCTCTCCACATGGCTGATGGCCATCGCCCACAACATGGCCGTGGACCGCCTGCGCCACGAACGGGGAGCCGGCCGGCCTCCGCTCGTGCTCGTCGATGAGTTGCCGGAGCCGGATCCCACCGACGAGGAGGACGCGCTGGTCCAAC
>VAYJ01000271.1 GCA_005888465.1 Actinomycetota bacterium | reverse complement strand
GTTCGCGCAGGCCTTCCCGGAAGGCCTCGAACAAGACGGCCAAGTCGCTGGGATTGCCACCTGCGTCAGAAGGGGAGGCCGGCGACAGAAAACCTATTCGAGCGACCTTCCCCTGCTGCGCCTGGGCGGCGAGCGGCGCGGCGAGGAGCATCGCACCCATGCCTGCGAGGAAAGTGCGCCGATCCATCACTGGATGATCTCATCCGCCCGCTGAAGGAGCGATTGAGGGATCGTCAATCCGAGGGCCTTGGCGGTGTTGAGGTTGATGACGAAGTAGAGTCTGTCAACCTGCTCAACGGGTAGTTCTCCGGGGTTGGCCCCCAGCAGCACGCGCTGGACGTGCTTGGCCGACAGTCGGCCCAGTTCGTGGTAGCTCACGCCATAGCTGGCAAGCGCCCCCGTGGCGACAGTCTCGCGCTGGTGGAACATGGTCGCCAGCTTCTTCGCCCTCGCGGCCTCGACGATCAGCGCCGACTGGCTGGCCACCATCGCGTCCCCCACGTAGAAGAAAGCATCCGCCTCCCCGGGCCGGAGCGCACGCAAACCCGCTCGCAGCTCCTCGACCGAGGCGACCGGCCGCTCGACGAGCTCCACCTTGAGCTGGCGGGCTGCATCGCGCGCGATCTTCACGGACTGCTGAGCGGCGGGGTTGTCAGGGCTGTAGAACGTCACGACCCGGCGGAGCCTCGGAACCATCTCCTTCAGCAGCTCGAGGCGCTTCGCCGTGAGGTCCGTAAACCGGGTGTAGATGCCCGTGAGTCGCCCTCCGGGTTTCCGGATGCTCTCGACGAGGCCAACGGCCACGGGATCTGTCCCGGAGTAGAACACGATCGGCACCCTCTTCGTTGCCCGCTTCGCCGCGAGAGTGACCGACGTGGCCAACGCGTAGATCATGTCGACCTTCTCCTCTTCGAGCCTCCTCGCGTCGGCCTCCACGGATTTCAGATCACCCCTGGTATCGCGCAGGTGGAGAACGAACTGTTTACCCTCTTCGAGGTCCAGCTCTGCGAGACCCTTCCGGAGCCCGTCGACGGCTCTCAAGTACGGGCCGCCCTCCAGGACGACGCCCACGCGATAGAGGCGCGCAGGCTGCCCTTCGGCGGCGAGCGGCGCGGCGAGGATTACCGCACCCGTCCCTGCCAGAAACGTGCGGCGGTCGATCATTGGATCCCCTCGCAGTCTGGCGCGATGGGATAGGGCCGAGTCCACGCCGGAGCCCTCCTCACTGACTGGCGGGAGTCTAGCAGAGTCGGCGCCTCTCCGATTTGCGTGGGTGCGGCCCTGATCGAGCGACGCTGGCCCGTTGCTCGAGGGTGGTGTCCTCGCCGGCCGAGCGCGTTCGCCAGGCGCTTGGTCCGCCGGCGCACGCGAAAAGGACTTGCCCCGCCGCAGGCGCCGTCGAGGCGCATTTTCCCGGGTTGCGGTCTCTGTTGACATGCCGCGGACGCAGCCGCAAACTCTCGACCGATCATTGTCGCGTTTTCCGCGTGGTGACAGCAGCTCTACGAGGTGATAACCACGATTGCCGTGGGCCACCGCGTCTCCCGCGGGGTCATGACCTTTCACGTGCAGGAGGGGGTGGCCGATGACGTCACGCTGGAGGAAAGCGATCGCCTGCGCGATCCTGCTGGTCGTCACGCTGTCCGTGGGCTGCGCCACCATGGGGCTGGTCGAGACCATCGAGTCGCTCCTGAAGCAGATCAAGGAGCTGCTCACGGCCCAGAAGTGGGACGCCGCCCTGACGAAGGTGGCCGAGGTCATCCGCCGAGAGCCGACGGAGTGGCGCGCATATCTCTTCGGCGCTCAGGCCTATATCGGCAAGGCCGACTGGGGCCAGGCCCTGACCCAGGCGCGCAAGGCCGTCGAGCTGGCCCCGCGGGAGAGCGAGACGCTGACGACGCTCGCCCAGTCATTGTTCGGCGCAGGGACCGACGCCCTGCAGCGGCGCGCCTTTGGCGAGGCCGTCTCGCACTTCGTCGAGTACATCAAGCTTCAGCCCACCAACGCCCAGGGATATCTCAACGCAGGCCGCGCCTACGTGGGTCTCGGGAATTGGACCGACGCGGGCAGGGTGCTGGTCGACGGGCTCTCCCGCGCGGGCGACTCCGCCACCCGCGGACAGTTCGTCCAGGGCCTGCTCGACGGGGGACGCCAGGCGTTGTCACGCGGCGAGTACCAGGGGGCGGCGGGTCTCCTGCGCGAGTACGTCCGCCAAGAGCCCGGTGATGTCTCGGCCCTTCTCGACCTCGGCAAGGCCTACTGGAGCTCGAATGATCGCACAGAGGCGCTCGCGGCTTTCCGCCGCGTGCTCGAGCTGGCTCCGCAAAACGAGGAGGCGCGTCGCTTCCTCTTGGGCCGATAGCTGCGGCGCGTATCCCCTGGCTGCCAGCCTGGGGGAAAGAGGAGAGAATGCCATGGCACATTGGCTCCTGAAGTCCGAGCCTGACGATTGGTCGTGGGCCGAGCAGGTCGCGAAAGGGCGTGACGGGGCGGAGTGGACAGGCATCCGCAACTTCTCGGCCCAGAACAACCTGCGCGCCATGAAGAAGGGCGAGCAGGCGTTCTTCTATCACACAGGGAAAGAGC
>VAYJ01000274.1 GCA_005888465.1 Actinomycetota bacterium | reverse complement strand
GCGCTACCTGCTCCACGAGCTGGCCGCCGACATGCAGAGCGGCCACAACGTACGCTCCACCGTGTTCATCGAGGCGCGCGCGATGTACCGCGCCGACGGTCCGGAGGAGATGCGCCCCGTGGGCGAGGTGGAATTCGTCCAGGGGCTGGCGGCGGCCAGCGCCAGCGGCCTCTACGGCCCCGGCCGGGCCGCCGCCGCCATCGTGGGCCACGCCAACCTGAACCTGGGCGACCGCGTGGCCCCCGTGCTGGAGGCCTTGAAGGCGGCCAGCCCCAACCGCTTCCGCGGCATCCGCCATTCCGTGACGTGGGATCCCCACCCCGAGGTGGAGAACACAGCTGCGCACAAGATCCAGGGGCAGCTCGGCAGCGAGCCGTTCCGCGCCGGCGCGCGCGTGCTGGCGAAGATGGGCTTCTCCCTCGAGGGGTGGATGTACTTCCCGCAGATGCCCGAGCTGGCGGCCTTCGCCAAGGCCGTCCCGGACCTGCCCATCATCTTGAACCACATCGGCGGCCTGCTGCGCGAGGGCCCCTACGCCAACAAGGACGACGAGGTGCTGGCCACCTGGCGCCGCGGGATCGCCGCCGTCGCCGCGTGCCCCAACGTCTACATGAAGCTCGGCGGCATCGGCATGCCCCGCACCGGCTTTGACTGGCACACTCGGGCCACGCCCATCGGTTCGGAAGAGCTGGCGGCCTCGATGGCCCCCTTGGTGAACTACTGCATCGAGCAGTTCAGCCCTGCCCGCTGCATGTTCGAGAGCAACTTCCCCGTCGACAAGGTCTCCTTCTCCTACAACGTGATGTACAACGCCTTCAAGCGGCTCTCGAAGGGCTACTCCGCCTCCGAGCGCGCCGCGATGTTCCATGATGTGGCGGCGCGGGTGTATCGGGTAAACGTCTAACGGAGCGGCGACAGTATCGAGACTTCCCTAAGTGGGGTTTAATTCGGATAGATTTCTCGAAATCGAATAAGAAAATTCGCACGGTGATGGGGATCGGTCTTCACGTCTTCGAAGAAGCGATCAACACCCCCGCGAAAGTCCCGAAAGAAAGCATTTGGGCCAATTTCCAGATGGCTTTGCGATGTGCCGGATGGTCCGGCGTCAGCAACGACCCGCCACCCGCCTCTAGCCGTGTCTGCTTCGTTATCGATAGCGCCGTGTTCGATACAAAAGCCGTGGGCTATGCCATTTCGGAAATGCTTCCAGAGGATCTTCTTTAGATCGTTGGTCGAATAGGGGGAGTTCTGAACCGTTACGTCCCATGAGCTCAGGTACTTGGCGATGAAGGTGCAGAACCTAACATCATTTTTGCCTGACGGCGTTAGGAAGGAGCCGAGTGCTTCGATGCCGTTGAGCAACACGGAGAAGCTAGCGATGACGAATGAACGGGCGGGAAGATCGGTCTGTTTGGATGAGTTGAGTTCACGGTAGGCGGGTGATTTGCCTTTGAACAGACGGCTAATCGGCTCTAGGAAGATGTAGTGCGTGCGCTGCCGAAACCACTCGATCCTTCCGTCGTCGCTAAGCTTGGATATATTGCCGTCCCGGAGTTGGTCGTAATCGAAGTTCAACGTGAAGTCCTTACCTTCAATCTGTGTTCGAGCGATCTGGAGATGGGCCATCTGTGAAGACGCGACGGTTTACTTCACACCAGCGGCCAGGGGTAGTGCCGACCGCTTCGGTCTTCGGGGAAACGGGCGTAGTCGGCCAGAGCTTTGGCGCGCACGCGCAGGGCTTGCTGCTCGTCGGGGTCCAGGAGGACGGCCAACCCCTCGGGCACGGGCGTCTCCACGAAGTGGCGCAAGTCTTCCAGCACCGCCGCCGGAATCGCCTCCCCCGCGTAGTCCCAGATGACAGTGCGGAGCTTCATATCCGTGTGAAAGGTCAAGCCGTTGTCGATGGCGTAGATCTCGCCATCGGGGCCGAGGAGGCAGTGGCCGCTCTTGCGGTCGGCGTTGTTGGCCACGAAGTCGTAGACGCAGATCTTCTGCAGGCGCGCGCGGTGGCGCGCATCTTCGCGCAGCGTGAACCAGTGCTGCTCGAACTCGGCCTCCACGAAGAGCTGCAGCGACCCCTCGCCGTGGGGGCCCTCGCGGATGATCGTCGGGGGCACGAGGCCCCAGCCGAGGGCTTCGGAGAAGAGATAGGCGGCCAGCTCGCGCTTGTAGAGGCCGGAAGGAAAATCCCACAGGGGGCGCTCGCCCCGCTCGGGCTTGTAGACGGCGCGCACGCAGGTGGCATCCAGCGCCACCTCCGCCAGCAACGTCACGTTGCTACTCCACGGCATACGGCCCTTGACGGTGATCGTGCCGCGGGTCAGAAGATCCAGCGCCTCAGTGGACGATATGGCCATTGCTGCGGGGGCAGATGTGGCCGTCGGGGTCCATGGGGCCGCTGCAGACGGGGCAGAGGGGGCGGCCACCCTTCATCAGCTCGGTCGCGCGCCCGGCAAAGGCCTGGGCCTGGTCGCGGCTGATGCGAATCCGCGACGAGGCGGGCTCTTCGCCCTGGCGCTGGCCTTCTTCCTCCTCCTCGAGCAGCTCGACCAGGTCCACGATGATGCGGTCGCGGTCCTCGTCGTAGCCCACGCCGATATTGGCCACGAT
>VAYJ01000273.1 GCA_005888465.1 Actinomycetota bacterium | reverse complement strand
GCCCACGGAGGCAATCGCACGGGCCGCATGTTCACGGGCGACCGGAGCGGGGATTGGCTGTTCCGGGCGCTCCACGAGGCGGGCTTCGCCAACCAGCCCGACTCGCGCGACGCCGCCGACGGCCTCCGGCTGACGGGGGCGTACATCACGGCGGCCATTCGCTGCGCGCCCCCGGCCAACAAGCCTTCTCCCGCCGAGATACGCCGCTGCCAGCCCTACCTGCTCGAGGAGATGCGGCTTCTCGCGCGCGTGCGGGTGGTGGTCGCACTCGGCAAGATCGGCTGGGATGCCTATCTGCGCGCGCGGCGCGCGGCCGGGCTGCCCCTGCCGCGCCCCCTTCCGCGCTTCGGCCACGGCGCGCGGGCCGCCATGCCAGACGGCACAATGCTCATCGGCTGCTTCCATCCGAGCCAGCAGAACACCTTCACGGGGAAACTCACCCGACCGATGCTGCGGCGAATATTCGTGACGGCCAGGCGTCTCACCGGTTCTGCGGTGGCCGCTCAGGTCGGCGCCCACGGAGCGTGGTAGCATAGCCGGCCATGCGCCTTCGCCACCTGCAGCAGGCTCTCGCCGTCGCGTGGTCCTTGGCGGCCGCCTCTGGCGCCTCCGCCGCGGCGTCGTCATCCGTCACGGACGTCACCCTGGACAATGGCCTGCGTGTCCTCGTGCTGGAGGATCACCGGAATCCCATCGTCACCGTGCAGACCTGGTACCGCGTTGGCTCGCGGAACGAGGTGCCGGGAAGGACGGGGCTGGCCCATTTCCTCGAGCACCTGATGTTCAAGGGCACGCCCACTCACGGCAAGGGCCAGTTCGCCCACACCGTCGAGCGGAACGGTGGTCAGGACAATGCCTTCACCTCGCACGACGTCACCTCCTACTACGTCAACATCGCTTCCGACCGTGTCGACATGATCCTGGGCCTCGAGGCCGACCGCATGCGGCATCTGCTTCTCGATCCCAAGGAGATTGACTCGGAGCGCCAGGTGGTCATGGAAGAGCGGCGCACGCGTACGGAAGACGATCCGGACGGCTATCTCTCCGAGGAGTTTCTCGCCGCCGCCTACAAGGCACATCCGTATGGCTGGCCCGTGATCGGGTGGATGGAGGACATCGCGCGCATCACACCGGCGGAGCTCCGCGCCTTTTATGATCGCTACTATCAGCCGAACAATGCCCTCCTCGTGATCGTGGGTGACGTGGATGCGCGACGAATCGTCGGCCGGGTTCGCGAGGTCTTCGGCAAGATCCTGCGCGCACCTGCGCCGCCCCCCATGCGGGCGGTGGAGCCGCCGCAGCCCGGCGAGCGCCGGGTGCTCGTCCGCAAGGCCGACGCGCGCTCGCCCATCGTGTACATCGGGTTTCACGTCCCGAACCACCGGAGCGGCGACGGCCCCGCCCTCGAGCTGCTGTCGAGCATTCTTCAGGACGGGCGCGCCTCGCGGCTCTACCGCCGCCTGGTCTACGAACGACGCGTGGCCCTGAACGTGGCCGGGGATTACTCCTATCTCTCCCTTGATCCGAATCTCTTCTGGTTCTCCGGGACGCCGCTGCCCGGCCAGACTCCCGAGGCGCTCGAGCAGGGAATCATGGACGAGATCGAGCGCGTCAAGAGCGAACCCGTGCCCGAGGAGGAGCTCGAGCGGGCCAAGAACCAGGTCGAGGCGGCGTTCATCTGGCGGCAGGACTCCATCCATTCGCGTGCCTCGACCCTGGCACGTTTCGAGCTTGCGCGCTCGTGGCGCGACAGCGAGCGCTTCGTTCCTCTGATTCGTCAAGTCACCGCCGAGGATCTCCAGCGCGTGGCGAACGCGTACTTCCAGATCGAGCGGCGTACCGTGGGCGTTCTTCTGCCCGACGCGGCGCCGGCCGCTCCGAAATGAGTGGGGCGGGCTCACCCGTGATCAAGCTTGCCGCCGTGCTCGCGGCCGCCCTCGCGGTGTCTGGTGCCGCCGTGTGGAGCAACCCACAGCTGGTGGAGCGCGTGCGCCTTGCCGTGTCCAGGGCGGCGGAATGGGGCAATCGGCAGATGGCGACCTCCCGCTCGCCGGGGCCCGTCTCGGTGACGGGCACCATCGAGGCGACCCAGGTGGACGTGAGCGTCAAGATCACCGGGCGTATCGTCGAACGGCTGGTCAGGGAGGGAGACGTGGTCAAGCGGGGCCAGCTCCTGGTCAGGCTCGACAGTTCTGAGCTGGCCGCTGATGTCCAACGACAGCGAGCGGCCCTGCGCTCCGCCCAGGCCACCCTGCGGGATCTTCAGAAAGGGGCGAGACCTCAGGAGATCGAGGACGCGCGCTCGGCGGTGGCGAGCGCCGAGGCGACACGAGTAATGACGGGGCGCGAGTACCAGCGCAACGAGAAGCTCTTCAAGCAAAACCTCATCGCCGCCCAGGACGTGGACAGGGCTCGCCAGGCCTATGACGTGGCCCAGGCTCAGGAGAAAGGTGCCCGGGAGCGCCTGGCCCTCATCCTCGCAGGGTCGCGGCCCGATCAGATCGAGGCGGCAAGCTGGCAGGCCGAGCGGCGGCCGTGTACTCACCGATCGACGGGGTGGTGCTGCGCAAGAATCTCGAGGCGGGAGAGACGGCCAATCCGGGCGTGGCCATCCTGACCCTCGTCAATCCCAAGGACATCTGGCTCCGGGCCTACGTGCCGGAATCCGAGGTGGGCCGTCTCAAGGTGGGCGATCCGGCACGCCTGACCATCGACGCCTTCTCCCAGCGGGTCTTCACCGGTCGTGTGGTCGAGATCGCCTCGGAGGCCGAGTTCACCCCGCGCAATGTTCAGACCAAGAAGGAGCGCGTGAACCTCGTCTTTCGCATCAAGATCCAGATCAACAATCCCGATGGCCTGCTCAAGCCCGGGCTGCCTGCGGACGCCGATGTCGACTGAGACCTACGCGGTCGAGACGCGCGAGCTCACGCGATGCTTCGGCAAGCGCGTGGCCGTGGACCACGTGGACCTTCGGGTGCGTGCGGGAGAGCTCTACGGCTTCCTTGGCCCGAACGGCGCCGGCAAGTCCACCACCCTGCGGATGCTCTGCGGCATCCTCGAACCAACCGAGGGTGGCGGCACCGTGCTGGGCATCGACCTGGTGGCGGCGCCGGAGCGAATCAAGTCGATCATCGGCTACATGTCGCAACGGTTCTCGCTGTACGACGATCTGACCGTGAGCGAGAATCTCACCTTTTACGCGCGCGTGTACGAGGTGTCGCGGGCCCAGCGGGTTCCGCGCATCATGCAGATGATCCAGATGGCGGATCTGACTGGGCGCGAAAGCCAGCTGGCCGGGACCCTCTCGGGCGGCTACCGGCAGCGCCTCGCCCTGGCCTGCGCCCTCGTGCACTCTCCCCGGCTCGTCTTCCTGGACGAGCCCACCGCTGGCGTGGATCCGGTCTCGCGGCGGAACTTCTGGGGGCTCATCCGGCGCCTGGCCGACGAGGGCACCACGATCCTCGTTACCACGCACTACATGGACGAGGCTGAGCTCTGTGACACCCTGGGTTTCATCTATCAGGGGAGGTTGATCGCCCAGGGTTCGCCGGCAGAGATCAAGCAGGGCACGTTCCGACGATCGGTGATCGAGTTGGACGTCGACGAGCTTCGGCGTGCCGCTGACCTTCTCGCCGACTGGAACGCGGTGGAGGAGGTCGTGCGCGTGGGCACACGGCTCCGGGTCGTGCTTTCGTCCGACGGCCCGGGCGCCGGGGACGTTCAGGCTTTCCTCGAACGCGCGGGGCTCCAGGTTCGCTGGACACGCGATGTCGAGCCCTCCGTCGAGGACCTGTTTGTCTCTTTCGTGGACAAGGAGCGCAAGGCGCGGCTACGCGAGCAGCTCCGGGCCCTCGAAACCTGAGATGGGTTCGCGCCTCCTCGGTATCATCGTCAAGGAGTTCATCCACCTGCGGCGCGATATCCTCGCCCTCTTTCTGGCCCTGGTGGTGCCCGTGGTCATGCTGGGCCTATTCGGGTGGGCCATCAACACCGACGTCAAGCACGTGCCCACCGCCGTCTTCGAGCAGTCGGGCAGCCCCGAGGCCCGCGAATTTCTCGACGCCTTGGGCAATAGCCAGTACTTCGAGGTGCGCTACTGGGTCTCGAGCCACCGAGAGCTGACGCGACTCATCGACGGGGGCGCCGCCAAGGTCGGCGTCGTCATCCCCCCCGACTTTAGCCGGCGACTTTCGCGACAGGCCGCCGACATCCAGCTGATCGTGGACGCCTCCGATCCGCTGGTGGCGACCTCGGCGATCAATGCCGCCGCCTCCCTCGGGCTCCAGCGATCACTGCGGGTCATGGCGCGCACCCTCGAAGGCACCGCGCTCGGCCGCCAGAGCGACCCCCCGGTGAACGTCCGTGTCCGGGCCTGGTATAACCCGGACCTCGTCTCGGCCATCTTCATCGTGCCGGGACTGATCGGAGCCCTCCTCATGCAGACGACGATCTCCGCCATGGCCGTGTCGGTGGTGCGCGATAGGGAAAAGGGGACGCTCGAGGCCTTGATCGTGAGTCCGATCCGGCGCTGGGAGCTCTTGCTGGGCAAGATCGTTCCCAACCTCGCGGTCGCCTACGGCCAGATGACCATGGCCCTGGTGGTCGCCCGGTTCGTCTTCGACGTACCGATCCGCGGCAGCCTGACCCTGCTGTACCTGATGGCCGCCGCCTTCATGCTGGGCACCCTCGGCATCGGCATCTTCGTGTCGGCGGTCTCACGCACGGTCCCGCAGGCGATGCAGCTCGCCTTCCTGAGCTTCTTGCCGTCGATCTACCTCTCGGGAATGCTGTTCCCGATCGAGGGCATGCCCCTGGCCGCCCAGTACCTGGCTTCCCTCGTCCCCCTGACGTACTTCCTCCGGATCGTCCGAGGCATCGTGCTCAAGGGCGTGGGCTTCGAATA
>VAYJ01000059.1:12549-21804 GCA_005888465.1 Actinomycetota bacterium | reverse complement strand
GGGTGGGTTCTTCACGCGTTCTCAAGTCAACCAGTCACGCTTGTACCGGGAATTCTCATTCCAGCCGCGCTGACTGCAACCGTAGTGAACTACGGAGTAAACGTCTCTCTAGTGACCCTCGCAATGCGCCTCCTCTACAAGGTCTCAGTCCGGGACGTTCTAGGTCAGCTGCGAGTCGGCGCTGTGTCCGAGTTCCTTATTAGCTACTTGCTCCTCGGCTCTGTCGGAGTCATCGTGGCAGAGTTCTACGAGAAGGTTGGCACCCTCGCGGTCGCGGCATTCATCCTTCCGCTCATCTTCGCGCGGATGATGTTCTTCCGGAACATGGAGCTCGAGGAGGCTCACAAGGAGCTCCAAGGGAAGAACGTCGAGCTGAAGGACCGGGCCCGGGTCCTCCGCGCGCTGTCCAACCGCATCGCGGACGAACGGAAAGAAGAACGCGATCAGATCGCCGCTTACCTCCACGACGACACCGCCCAGATGCTCTACCGCCTTTCGCTGCAGATCGAGATGGCCAAGCGGCGCCTCAGCAAGGGGGAGATCGAAACCGTGCTGCGCAACCTCGAGGAGATCGACACCACACGCAAGGGCACCGATCAGACCATCCGCGCCCTCATCCGCGACCTGCACCGATCCCCCATCGGACGCAGGGGGCTCGCGGAGGCGATCACGAGCTACGCGGAGGATGCAAGCCGCGGCATCGACCTGACGATCACCGTCGACGTCGGCGAGGTCTCGCTTCCATCCGCCATCCAGCTCCTCGTGTACCAGATCACCCGCGAGGCGGTCATGAACGCCATCAAGCACGCAGAGGCCGAGAACATCTGGGTGTCGCTCGCGGAGCGCGACGACGTGGTGGAGCTCATGATCAAGGACGATGGCAAGGGCTTCGACACCTCCGCGGCGCCGCCGGAGGGCCACTTCGGCTCCATCATGATGCGGGAGCGAGCACTGGTGACGGGCGGGACGTTCGCGCTCGAAAGCGAGCCAGGCCAAGGCACGACGATCCGCGCGGCGTTCCCGCACGTGTGGGTCGAGGAAGAGCTTCTCGAGTCGAGCCCGGGCGCACCGACTTCCGCGGCGCCGACCGTCGAGCCTCCGGAACCTCCGCCATGGGGCAACGGACATGGCACGTCGAAGGACGGCGAGCCCGTGCGCACGGATGACCTCGGTCCGATCGCCACCCCGGCGAAGGAGCCGTCGGAGGGCGGGCGGCCTACGCGGAGCGGGACCCGGAAACCGCCTCCGGGCGATCAGACACGTCAGATCCCTGCCTGGTAGTGCGCGACCGGAGACGATGCCGCCCGGCGGCACCCTTGGTCGCGGCGGCGAGGACCCAGCCGATGCCCAGCATCGCGATCAGATCGCCAACGCTGAACACGTTCCGCGTCGGCCACGACACCGGGATGACGTCGCTCAGGCCAAGCAGCACGTCGTCGTCGCGCACCAGATGGTGCTTCGCGCCTCCATGCTCGAGGAGGTCGGTGACCGTCGCCACGTAGCGCGGGCCTCCCGCGATCTCGAGCGCCCGCTGGTTCACCGGCATGCCGCCGTTCACCGAGATGACCAGGAGGTTCAGAGCGAACCCAGCCGCAATGAGCGCGAAGCCGGGCAGCCGGAAGTTCAGGGCGACGAACGTCAACAGCACTACATAGGAGGTGAGCAGGAGGCCGACGGCCGCGACGTGCTGCGCGTGCAGGCTCCCGAGATGGGGCACGGGGGTGAGCTGCAGGAAGAGCCCGAGCAGGGCGAGCGGCCACCACCGGAACCGGACGTTGGAGAGCGTGGTCAGACTCCCGCCGAGGGCGAGGCCGACCAGAATGCCTCCAACCACCGCGGCGAGGATGAGGAGCACGCGTACAGGCTACGACGGAGTCCGAACTTGGCCGCGCGGCTTCGGCGTCCGATCGCCGTTCGTTAGACTGGCTCGCATGGGGACCCGCCGGTCAACGGTTCGTGCCGTCTCGCAAGCGGACCGTCGAGGGCCCGTGATGGTCATCGGGGGAGCCGAGGACAAGCTCAGGGATCGGGTCATCCTCGGCCGGTTCGTCTCGCTGGCGGGGGGTCCGGGCGGTCATATCGTCGTGGTCAGCACCGCCTCCAGCCTGGGCGAAGAGGCGACGAACCTCTACCGCGAGATCTTCCTGCAGGCCGGCGTCGGGCGTGTGTCGGGCCTTCGCCCGTTGACGAGGGAGGAGGCCGACGACGCCGCCGCCGCCGCCCTGATCGACGAGGCGACCGGGATCTTCCTGACCGGCGGCAACCAGCTAAAGCTGTCGTTGGTGGTTGGCGGCACCGCGCTCGGCGATGCCCTCCTTCGGGCCAACCGGCGCGGGGTCGTCGTGGCGGGGACCTCAGCGGGCGCGAGCGCCGTGAGCACCCACATGGTGGCGTTCGGCGCCTCGGGAGCGACGCCCAAGCACCGCATGGTGCAGATCTCCGCGGGGCTCGGGCTGCTAGAAGGCATCGTCGTCGACCAACACTTCGAGCAGCGGACGCGCCTGGGGCGGCTCCTGGCCGTCGTGGCGCAGTCGCCGTCGCTCCTCGGCGTGGGGCTGGATGAGGACACGGCAGCCATCGTGGACGCCGATCAGCTCCTGGAGGTGCTCGGCCGCGGGGCGGTCACGATCATCGATGGGACACAGGTTCGGACCGACGCGTTCCAGACCAAGGGTCACCGGCCGATGATGGTCTCGGGCGCGATCCTGCACTCGCTCCCCTCCGGCTACCGGTTCGACATCCGAGCCCGGATGCTCCTTCCCGACGTGCAGAAGCCGATCCGTGCCACGGTGCGTGCGGAGCAGGCAAAGCGTCAGGTGGCCAAGCTCGCGCGGACGATCGCGGCAGAGGGGGCCGACAGTCTGGCGATGGAGCGATCGCGCCGGCGACGGCACGAGGAACGAGAGGCATCGGAGTGACCTCGCCGGCCGGCCGCGGCTCGCGCGCCGGGCGCTCGCGCACCGGGACCCGGACCCAGCGACAGACCGCCAAGCGAGAGACGCCCGCCGACAAGCCGCCCGCGCGGGCCGAGCTTCGCATCCTGGAATCGCAGGTCTTCCGCGGGCCGAACTACTGGTCGTACGAGCCGGCCGTGAGGCTGCTCGTTGACCTCGGCTCGCTCGAGCACTGGCCCTCGAACACGCTGCCGGGTTTCAACGAAGCCCTCCTCCGATCGCTGCCCGGGCTCGCCCAGCACTCGTGTTCGCTCGGACGCCCGGGCGGGTTCGTCGAGCGACTGCGGGAGGGAACCTGGCTGGGACACGTCGCCGAGCATGTGGCGATCGAGCTGCAGCGCGAGACGGGCACCCACGTCTACCGGGGCAAGACGCGAGCGGCGGGCTCGCCCGGCCGCTACCACGTCATCTTCGGCTACGGCGAGGAGCAGGTCGGACTGGCCGCCGGGAAGCTCGCGGTTCGGCTCGTCAACCACCTGGTCGAGCCCGAGGAGAAGTTCGATCTCGCGCGGGAGCTGGAAGAGCTGATCCGGCTCGCCGAGCGGACGGCGTTCGGCCCGTCCACGCAGGCCATCCTGGACGAGGCGGTCGGCCGCGATATCCCGTACCTCCGGCTGAACCAGGCGTCGCTCGTGCAGCTCGGACAGGGCAAATACCAGAGGCGGATCCGCGCCACGATGACGTCCATCACGAGCGCGCTCGCGGTGGATATCGCGGGCGACAAGAAGCTCACGACGCAGCTCCTCGCCGCGGCCGGCCTGCCGGTGCCGCGCGGGGAGATCGTGCGGACGGCAGACGAGGCGGCCGCGGCGGCTGCCAGGATCGGCTACCCCGTCGTGACCAAACCGATCGACGGGAACCACGGACGCGGCGTGATGCTCGACCTGCGGGACGAACGAGCGCTCCGCGCCGCCTTCAAGCGATCGCTGTCAGAGGCGCGCCGCCCGCAGGTGGTCGTCGAGAGCTACGTGACCGGCAACGACTATCGCGTGCTCGTCGTCGGCGGCCGGATGGTCGCGGTCGCGGAGCGCATCCCCGCGCACGTCGTCGGGGACGGCGTGCACTCCGTTCGCGAGCTGGTCGAGCTTACGAACGCGGACCCCCGTCGCGGGTTTGGGCACGAGAAGGTCCTGACGAAGATCGCGGTGGACGACGAGGCGGAACGACTGGTCGCCAAGCAGGGATACGAGCTGGACGCGGTGCCGCCCGAAGAAGCCCTCGTAAAGCTCGCGTCGACGGGCAACATGTCGACGGGCGGGATCTCGATCGACCGGACCTGGGAGGCCCACGAGGACAACGTCGAGATCGCAGAGGAGGCCGCGAGGGTCGTCGGCCTGGATGTCGCGGGCATCGACTTCCTCACACCCGACATCTCCCAGCCGGTTCGGGAGACCGGCGGCGCCATCGTGGAGGTCAACGCCGCGCCGGGCTTTCGGATGCACACGCATCCGACCGAGGGCGAGGCGCAGTACGTGGCCAAGCCGGTCATCGACTTGCTCTTCCCCCCGGGGACGCCCTCGCGGATCCCGATCGTGGCGGTGACCGGGTCCAACGGCAAGACGACGACGGTCCGGATGATCGCCCACATCTTCAAAGCGATGGGGCACAAGGTCGGCGTGACCTCGACCGACGGCATCTACATCGACGAGCGCCTGGTCAAGCGCGCGGACGCGAGCGGGCCGAAGTCGGCACAGATGGTGCTGCAGAACCCCCGCGTCGACTTCGCCGTGTTCGAAGTGGCGCGCGGCGGGATCCTGCGGGAAGGCCTGGGCTACGGTCGAAACGACGTCGCGGTCGTGACGAACGTGACCGGCGACCACCTCGGTCTGAAGGAAGTGCATTCGATCAAGCAGCTCGCTGCGGTCAAGCGCGTAGTCGTCGAGGCGGTGCCGCGCAGCGGCTTCGCCGTGCTGAACGCCGACGACGAGCTGGTCGCCGACATGCGCAAGCACTGCTCGGGAGCGGTCGTGCTGTTCTCGATGCAGGAGAAGAACGACCTCGTCGAGCGTTGGGTGCGCCGAGGCGGCAAGGCCGTGTGTCTTCAGAAGGGACCGCTCGGGGAGATGATGGTCATCCGCGAGGGCCGCCGTACGATGCCGATCGCCTGGGTCCACCAGCTGCCGGCCACCTTCGAGGGGCGCGCGCGGATGATGGTCGCGAACGCGATGGCGGCTGCGGGAGCGGCCCACGCCGCGGGCGCGCATCTGCACGACATCCGGCAGGGGCTGCGGTCGTTCAGCACCTCGATCTACCAAGCGCCGGGACGCCTCAATCTCTTCGAGCTGAACGGGGTCAAGGTGCTGATCGACTACGCTCACAATGCCGCGGGCCTCGCGACGGTCGGGGACTTCGTCGAGCGGATGACATCGGGCTCGGGCGGCGAGGGTCCCCCCGGGGCCCCGTCCTGGTCCGCGAACCTGCGGGTCGCCGTCATCGCCACCCCAGGCGACCGTCGCGACGAGGACATGCGCGACCTCGGACGGGTCGCGGCCCGGTACTTCGACGACATCATCATTCGCGAGGACCGCAACCCCCGGGGCCGCAAGCGGGGCGAGATCGCCGACCACGTGTTCGAGGGCGTCCAGGACGCCGTGCGCAAGGGCGCGCGGGTCGGGAGCGTCGAGATCGTCCTGGACGAGATGGCCGCGACCCGTCGTGCCCTCGACCGGAGCCGGCCGGGCGATCTGGTCGTCCTCTGCGTCGACTACGCGACCGACGTCTGGAAGGAGCTCGAGTCGCGCAAGTCGCTCAAGCAGCCGCCCATCCTCGGCTCCGCCGAAGGCAACGGGCAGGTCGGTGAGGTCGGCGGCGACCCCGACCTCATCGAGTTCGACGCCGGCCGTTAGCGCCAGCGCCGGAGACCATGGCGGCGATCCGCACCATCTCGCCCGTCGTGGTTCGCCGCCTCGCGATCGCGAAGCAACGCCTGGGCGGCCCGCGTCCCGCCCGCCCGGGTTCGCCGGACCTGCTGGAGGTCGCCCGGGCGATCCGCTGCCTGCAGCTCGATCCGATCGCCGCGGTCGCGCGCAGTCACCTGCTGGTGCTCTGGAGCCGCGTCGGGCCCTTCGATCCGGCGGCGCTCGACCGGCTCCTGTGGTCCGACCGGGCGCTCTTCGAGTACTGGGCGCACGCGGCGTCGATCGTCCTCACCGAGGACTACCAGTTGCATCGAGGGCGGATGCGGACGTTCCCTCGTGGCCGGACGATCCAGTCCAAGCGCACCAAGGCCTGGATCGAGGCGAACCTCTCGCTCCGGCAGCGGATCCTCCGGGAGCTCCGCCGCAGCGGGCCGCGTCCGTCCCGGGCCTTCGCCGCGGCCGACGCCAGCGAGCGGTGGGCGTCGTCGGGCTGGACCAACGGTCGCGACGTCACCCAGATGCTCGACATCCTCATGACCCAGGGCCGGATCATGGTGGCGGGGCGCGACGGGCAGGGCCGCCTGTGGGACCTCGCCGAACGGTGTCTCCCCGAGTGGACGCCCCGGCGTGCGCTGCCCGAGCGGGAGATCTTCGGCCGGGCGGCGGCGCTCGCGATCGGGGCGCTGGGTGCGGGAACGACGCGGGACGTGATGCAGCACTTCCTGCGGAACTGGTACGACGACCTCCCGAGCGTGCTGCGGGCGCTCGAGCGGCAGGGCGAGATCCAGCGGTTGGCCGTCGAGACCGGCGACCATTCGCCCGCGCACGAGGCCTTCGTCCATGTCCAGGACCTCGCGCTCCTGGACGAGATCGCGGCGGGCGGGGGACCAGAACCGCGCACCGTGCTCCTGTCCCCCTTCGATAACCTGATCTGTGATCGCGCGAGGACCCGCCGGCTCTGGGGGTTCGACTTCACGATCGAGATCTACGTGCCGAAGTCGAAGCGCCGATTCGGCTACTACGTCATGCCGATCCTGGCGGGGGACGAGCTTGTCGGCAGGATCGACCCGATCCTGGACCGGGCGAGCGGCAGGCTCGTGGTTCGGGCCGTCCACACGGAGCGCGGCCGGGCCGACGCGTCGACCGCCACGGGCATCCGTGGATCGCTCGAGGAGCTCGCCACGTTCGTCGGCGCGAGAGAGATCGCGATCCCGGGACCGGTCCCCGCGGCGTGGCGGCGGGGGCTCGCGAGCTAGCGCTTACGCGCTGCCGCCGCGCGCCGAACCAACTGGCGCACGCGACGCGGGCCGACGCGGGCCGCGCCCGCCTTGCGAAGGTGGCGGAAGATCTCCTGACGCTGCACGAGCGCGGCCACCGCCACCACGTCTGCTGGACGCGACGAACGCAGCATCCACTTGAGCGCGCGCAGCTCGTCCTCGAAGACCGGCACGTTCGCCGCGCCGCCGTCGATCGCCCCGGCACGGAGTCGCGCGACCAGTTCCTCGCGGTCGCGCCCGCGCAGATAGTGCAGTAGCTCCGCGACTGCCACGTGGTCGGCGCCTCGGGCCGCCGTGTAACCGAGGCCGTGGAGGATCTCGTCCGTGCGATCGCCGGCCGTGCCGAACGAGAGCCAGACCTCGCCGGGCTTCGCGCAGAGCCCCCGGCAGACTTCGATCATCCCCTGCAGCCCCGCCTCGTTATGCGCGTAGTCGAGCACGACGACTCGCCCGTCGAGCTCGTACAGGTTGGCTCGGCCGGGGTTCGAGTCCTCGTCGAGCACGAACGTGCGAAGGCCGCGGATCACGGCGTCCGCCGGGATCCCGACGGCGAGCGCCGCCGACGTGCTCGCGAGCGCGTTGAGAGTGTTGTTGCGGGAGATCCCGGCGAGCGTGACGGGCACGTCGAGGAGCGGGACGAGCGCAGCGTGGCTTCCCGGCGCCAGCACCGAGATCCAGCCGTCGATGACCGTACTCGCCCGCCCGCCCTCGTTGAGGGTCGTCCGGATCGCGGGGTGATCGGGGTCGAGCGAGAAGAGCCACGGGCGGCCCTTCGCGCCGCGGCGCATCGCGAGGACGCGCGGGTCGTCGGCGTTCAGGACGTCCCATCCATCCGGTCTCGTGATCTTCGTGATGGTCGCCTTCACCTCAGCGAGCTGGTCGAGCGTCCTGATCCGCCACGTCGTTGTGCATGGCGCCGATCCCTCGCAACAAGATCCCGCCCCGGGCAGTCTCGAGGATCGCGAGGTTCACGTCGGGTTGCGACAGGGCACGGGCGGCGCCGCCGAACCCGGAGTAGTCGCCCTCCTCGACGAGCCGGCCGTCCCGGTACACGCCGTCGGTGCACGAGTAGGCGACCGACAACCCGGCCGCGGCACCGAAGTGCGCGAGCAGCCGGACGGTGGTGGTCTTGCCGTTCGTCCCCGTGACGGCCACGGTGGGGATCCGCGGGTCGGGCACGACTGGGGCCGGCCCGGGGTCCATACGAGCGACGGGCGGAAGGAACGTCGGCCATCAGCCGGGCGACCTCACGCCCGAGCGCCTCGGCGGCTCCGCGACGTCGCCACGGGAAGGCCACTACGATCTGGCCGGGCTCGGGACCGGGGCGCGACCGGACCCCGAGCGCCGTGCCGTCCATGGCCGCCAGGTCCCGGGCCACGTGGCTCGCGATGCGCGCGACGAATCGCCGGCGGACCTCTGTGGCAGGCGCGCCCGGATGCGGGAGCCGCACGGGGCTGACCCGCCCGGCGATCGATTCGGCTCGCCCTTCGGGAAGGGCGAGCCACCCCGGCACGGCGAGGACCACCTTCACCGCGGGTCGCGTGAAGTACAGGTTCGGTCCGTCGAGCACCCGCAACTCGACCAGCTCGGCCGCGCCCGTGGCCTTCATCGAGGCAGGACTCTAACGGTCCGGAGGTACTCTGTTCCTACGGTGAGCGAGCTCCAGGAGGTCCTTCGGGCGATCGAGGAAGGGCGCGACACGGGCGAGCGGATGGCGCTCGCGACCGTCGTCGGCGTGCGTGGGTCCACGTACCGCCGCGAGGGTGCCCGGCTGCTCGTTCGCGAAGCCGGCAAGCCCGTCGGAACGATCAGCGGAGGCTGCCTCGAGGGCGACGTGCGCGTGACGGCGACCGAGATCATGGCCGACGGCGTGCCCCGGCTCCTGCACTTCGACCTCACCGCCGACGACGAAGCCGTGTGGGGCTGGGGGCTTGGCTGTAACGGCGTGATCGACGTGTTCGTCGAACCGGCGGAGGGCGCGATCGCGACCGCCGGCGCCATCCGGCGCGCCGTCCTGGAGCGGCGCCCGCTCGCCGTCGTCGTGGTGACCGAATCGCCGGAAGGCGGACCCAGGCCTGCGACCCGCATGCTCGTGCGCGATGACGGAACGGTCGAGGGCTCGCTCGGCGACGCCGAACTGGACGAGCTCGCCCGGCAGGAGGCCGT
>VAYJ01000059.1:1164-12495 GCA_005888465.1 Actinomycetota bacterium | reverse complement strand
CGGCTTCTGGTCTGCGGCGCGGGGCACGACGCGATCCCCCTCGCGCGCCTCGCTGCCGGGCTCGGCTGGAGCGTGACCGTGATCGACGACCGCGAAACCTTCCTCAAGCCCCATCGGTTCCCGGAGGCCGAGCGGCTGGTCAATGCCGAGCCGATCGACGCGGCGAGCGCGGCG
The DNA here is from genome assembly GCA_005888465.1 of Actinomycetota bacterium. Lineage (GTDB taxonomy): Bacteria > Actinomycetota > UBA4738 > UBA4738 > UBA4738 > AC-55. The sequence goes on along the minus strand of VAYJ01000059.1, from coordinate 12,321 downwards.
GGCGTCGACAAGCGCTCGCACGTCGTGGTGATGAGCCACAACTTCCTGCGCGACAAGGACTACCTCAGATCGTTCCTCGGTTCGCCGGCGCCATACCTCGGCATGCTGGGCCCGGCCGCGAGACTGGACAAGCTGCTGGACGCGCTGCACGCCGAGGGGTACGACCCCGACCCGGCCGACCTGGTCCCTGTTCGCGGCCCGGCCGGTCTTGACCTCGGCGGCGACGGGCCGGACGAGGTCGCTTGGGCGATCACCGCCGAGATCCTCGCGGTGCACCACGGCCGGTCCGGAGGCCCGCTTCGCGACCGAACCGGCCCCATCCACGACCGGGCCTCGGCGCAGGCGTCCGCCGGTGCCGGCGCGGGCTGACGGGAGCCCCGGGATCGAAGGCCGCGAGCGCGCGGTCGTGGGGTGCGTGATCCTGGCCGCCGGCGCCTCCACGCGCCTCGGCCGCTCCAAGCAGCTCCTCGAGCTCGGGGGGATGCCCGTGATCCGCCGCGTGTGCGAAGCCGCGCTTCGTGCCGCGTTGGACGACGTCGTCGTCGTGCTCGGCCACGACGCCGAGGCCGTCCGGGCCGCGCTTCCCGACGCGGGCCTCCGGCTTCGCGCGGTGCGGAACGAGCACTACCGAGAGGGTCAGTCCACGTCTCTCGTGGCCGGGATCCGGACGGTCCATCCCAAGGCCGACGCGGCGCTCGTGCTGCTCGGCGACCAGCCCGAGATCCGCGTGGAGGCGATCGATGCGGTCCTCGCCCGATGGCGGAGCGATGGCGGGGACATCGTCCAGGCCGCCTACGGCGGATCGGCCGCCCACCCGATGCTCTTCGACCGCTCGATGTGGCCAGAGCTCGAGGCCGCGACCGGGGACGAGGGCGCGCGCGGCATCATCGCCCGGCATCGGGACCAGCGCGTCCTGGTCGAGGTCGGCGGCCGACCGCCACGGGACATCGATACTGCTGAGGACTACGAACGGATCAAGGCCAGCTTCGGGAGCGGGACAGGCCGGCCGGCCCATTGACCTGCGGGTACAGAACATGCAAGGATTCGCCTCGACCCGACCTCGATTGGGGACCGCGCATTGAACGATCAGAGCCTGCAGGCCGCTAACGCCTTCCTCGCCGCTGCCGCATCGTCCATTCAGGCCGGCGATCTCCTTGATCGCGCCCCGGCGGACATAGGGCAGGATGCCGGCTTGCCCAATCCTCTGGCAGTTGCGCGGGCGGTCCGGGCACTGGCGGCCCGGCGCCGACTTGAGGTGCAGGATGGGAAATACCGGCTCCTCGACGCCCGGCCGCTGGAACGGGGCGAGCCCGAATCCGTCCCCCGGGCGCCGCGCAAGCGCAAGCCTCGCAAGCGCGTCGCGGCGAAGGGCGGCGAGCCAGCTGGTGGCGAGCGCCGTTCGACGTACGCCGACCTCGGGCGTTCGATCGTCGAGCGGATCATCGAGCTCGGGCGCGAGTCGGGCGAGGCGGTCGCGGCAGCCGAGCACCTGCGCCGCGAGGCCAAGGAGAACAAGGCCGCGCGGATCGAGGCCGAGACCCGGGCGGGGCGGCTGTTCGATCGCGTCAAGGAGCTCGAGACCAAGCTCGAGATGGCAGAGGCGAACCTCAGGACCGTGCTCGCCGCCGCGCGAGGTCGTGGCGCGACCGCCGCCCCCACCGACACCGAGATGGAAGCGCTGCTTCGCATTCTGAAGACGCCATCGGAGACGGGGCCTGTCGAAGCGGCGCCTGCCGACGGAGCGCCGGAGGACGGCGCGCGGACCGGCGGAGCCGCCGCGGAGTGAAGCGCGGGATCGCCGAGCCGGACGAGATCGAGCGGATTCGCACCGCCTCCGAGCGAGGGCTCGAGGAGTATCTCCGGGATCTACGGACGCTCGTCGACATCGATTGCGGCACGTACCTGCCGGACGGCGTGAACCGAGTGGTGGACCACCTGGAGCAGCGGTTCCGGTCGGAGGGCTGGACCCTTGAGCGCGTCGCGCACGACCCGCCGCCCCGGTCGCAGCGACTCGGCGACCTGCTCGTGGCGACCATCCATGGCGATGGCGTGCGTCGCGTGCTGCTCGTCGGCCACACGGACACGGTGTTCCCCGACGGGACGGCGGCGGCCCGGCCCTTTCGCGTGGAAGCCGGCCGAGCGTTCGGTCCCGGTGTCTCCGACATGAAGGGCGGGCTCCTCCTCGGCCTGTACGCCGTCCGGGCCCTTCGCGAAGCGAACGCGGCCGGGTTCGCGTCGGTCACCTACGTCTGCAACCCCGACGAGGAGATCGGGTCGCCTTGGAGCGGCCCCGAAATCCTCACGCGGGCGCGGTCGGCGGACGCCTGCTTCGTCCTGGAGGCGGCGCGGGAGAACGGCGACATCGTCTCCGCGCGCAAGGGGGTGGTCGACGTCCGCCTGATCGTCCACGGCCGGGCGGCCCATGCCGGCGTCGAGCCGGAACGCGGCCGCTCCGCGGCGCTCCAGGCCGCGCACACGACGATCGCGCTGCACGAACTGAACGGACGCTGGCCCGGCGTCACCGTGAACGTCGGCGTCATCGAGGGCGGCACGCGCCCCAACGTGATCACCGAACGCTGCGAGCTGCACGTCGACGTGCGCGCGCCGACTAGGGCATCCCTCGAGGCGGCGCTCGAGGCGGTCGGGGAGGTCGCTCGGGCGACGGTCGTGCCCGACACCACCATCGAGCTCCAACGGCAATCGGGCTTCCCCGCGATGGAGAAGACCGACGCGACGGCGGCCCTGGTCTCGACCGCCAAGGCGATCGCGGACGTGATCGGGTTCGAGGTCCGAGATGCGGCGACGGGTGGTGCCTCGGACGCGAACCCCGTCGCCGGGATGGGCATCCCGACCCTCGATGGCCTAGGCCCGATCGGCGGGGGCGATCACTCACCGGGCGAGTGGCTCGACCTCGAGAGCATCGTGCCACGCACGGTCCTCCTCGCCGGGCTCATCGCTTCCGGCTCCTAGGGGCCGCTCCCTGTTCGCCGCCCGACGCCTGTTCGCGCCTCCGCCCGGGCTGCCGTTCCCGCACCGCGGAGGCACGCGCTCCTACCACCTCCATGTCCCCGAGAGCGTGCGGCCCGACGTCGCGCACCCGCTCGTCCTGGTGCTGCACGGCGGAGGCGGCAACGGGTTCGGGATGTCGCGGCTCTCGCGCTTCAACCGCGTCGCCGACGAACACGGCTTCATCGTGGTGTATCCGGACGGCGTCGACGCGTTCTGGGCGGACGGCCGTGGCGTCACGGACGCGGACGATCAGGGGGTCGACGACGTCGGATTCCTCCTGGCGCTCCTCGATGCGCTGGCGGCGCGGCACCGGGTCGATCCCGCGCGCGTGTTCGCCGCGGGCATCTCGAACGGCGGGTTCATGGCGCAGCGCCTCGCGTGCGATCACGCGGACCGGATCGCCGCGATCGCCTCCGTGGGCGCGTCGCTGCCGGCGGCGCTCGCGGACCGCTGCCGGCCCGCGCGGCCGGTCCCCGCGCTGTTCGTGCACGGCACCGAGGACACCTTCATCCCCTATGCGGGGGGGCTGGTCACGGGACGATCGGGCCGATCCGCCGTGCTGCTCTCGGCGCCGGACTCCGTCCGCCGATGGGCCCAATGTTCCGGCGCCGCGACGCCCATCGGGCCGACCGACATGCCCAACACGTCGGACGATCCCACCCGACTGGTCCGAACGGGCTTCACCGGCGCGGCCGACGTCGAGCTCGTGACCGTGGAGGGCGGTGGGCACACGTGGCCGGGCGGGATCCAGTACGCGCCCGTTCGGATGATCGGTCTCACGAGCCGCGCGGTGGACGCAAGCGCCCTCATCGGTGCGTTCTTCGCGTCGCATCCGCGCGCCTGACTCCGCCGCGCGCCCGGCAGCTATGCTGTCGATCCATGGCGGCCGATCCATCGTCCGACACTCCTCAACCGGTCGCCGATCTCGACTGGTCGCCTGCGCGAGCGAGGGCCTTCGGCGAGCGGACGCTCGACCTGTGGGAGCGCTTCCTCACCGAGCTGCCCTCGCTCCCCGTCGCCGGCGCCTGGACGGCGGACGAGGTCGCCGCAGCCGTCGCGCGCCCGGTGCCCGAGGAGCCCCTGACCGACGACGAGCTCTTCGCGTATCTCCGCGACGTTACGTTCGACTGGTCGATGTATCCGGGCCATCCGCGGTTCATGGCCTACATCACTGGGACGGGGACGGTCCCCGGCGCCGCCGCCGACCTCCTCGCGTCCGGGCTCAACATGAACCTCGGCGGGTGGCGCCTGTCGCCCTCAGGGACGGAGATCGAGCTGCTGCTCTTGCGCTGGTTCGCGGAGCAGTTCGGGCTCCCGGAGGGCGCCGGCGGGCTCCTCACCTCGGGCGGCGCGATGGCGAACTTCGTCGCCCTGAAGACGGCCCGCGACCATCGCGCCGGCTGGGACATCCGCGCGACGGGCGTCCAGGCCGGCCCACCGCTCGCGCTCTACGCGTCGGAGGAGGTCCACGTCACCACCGACCGGGAGGCCGACATGCTCGGCCTGGGCGCCGAGGCGGTCCGGAAGATCCCCGTAGACGCCGAGTACCGGATGCGCGTCGACGATCTCGAACGGGCGATCGCGCGGGATCGCGCCGCGGGGCTGCGCCCGTTCGCCGTGGTGGCGACGGCGGGGACGGTCGCGACGGGCGCGGTGGACCCGCTCCCGGAGATCGCCGGCCTCTGCGCGCGCGAGTCCCTCTGGATGCACGTCGACGGCGCGTACGGCGGCCCGGCGGTCCTGGCCGAGGACCTGCGTCCGCTCTTCCACGGCATCGAGCGAGCGGACTCGATCGCGTTCGATCCCCACAAGTGGATGTACACGCCGCACTCCGGCGGCTGCGTGCTCATGCGTGACGCGCGGCACTTGACTGAATCCTTCGCCGCGCACGCCGGCTACGTGCACGAGGACAAGGAACGAACGGGCCACGGCCCGGACCTCGGGATGATGGGCCCGCAGTTCAGCCGCGGGTTCCAGGCGCTGAAGGTGTGGGTGTCGCTGCTCGCGCACGGCCGGCGCGCCTACGCGCGGCGCATCTCGCACGACGCGGAGCTCGCGCGCTACATGGCCGGGCAGGTGCGGGCTCGCCGCGACTTCGAGCTGATGGCTCCGGTGCCGCTCTCGATCTGCTGCTTCCGTTACGCGCCGGACGACCTGCCGGCGGGCACGCCGGGCCGCGATGAGTACCTCGACGAGCTGAACGAGCGGCTCATGACCGCGGTCCAGCTGGACGGCCGCGCGTACTGCTCCAACGCGATCCTGCACGGCCGGTTCGTGCTTCGCGCCTGCATCGTCAACTTCCGCACCGAGGCCGGCGACTGCGACGCGACGCTCGACGTGGCGAGCGAGCTGGGCGAGAAGCTCGATGCGGAGCTTCGCCCCGAACACCTGCGGGCGAGCGCATGAGCGGCGGGCGCCCCGCCATCGCGCTGCTCGGCTCGGGGGAGTTCGAGCCGTGGACCGAGGAGGTCGACCGCTGGCTCCTCGAGCGCGCGACGGGGGACGGGTCGGTCCTCATCCTCCCCACAGCGAGCGCCCCCGAGGGCGACGCCGTGTTCGACCGGTGGGGGACCATGGGGCTGGAGCACTACCGCGACCTCGGGATCCTGGCCGAGGTCGTGCCGATCAAGACGACCGCCGACGCGAACGACGACCGGCTGGTCGCGTGGCTCTCGCGCGCCTCCGTCGCGTTCTTCTCCGGTGGGAACCCCGCCTATCTGTCGAGCGTGCTCCTGGGAACCGCGTTCTGGGCGGCGCTGCGGGAGGAGATGAACCGCGGCCTCGCCTATGCGGGGTGCAGCGCGGGGATCGCCTGCCTCGGCGAGTCGGCGCTCGACAGCGCGGCACGGAGCTTCGGCGACGGTTGGCTGCATCGGCCCGGGTTGCGCCTGTTCCCGAACACGACCCTCGGCCCGCACTGGGACGCGATCGATCGCTACGTTCCGGGCCTGCGGGAGCGTCTCGTCTCGGCGATACCTTCCGGCGGGAAGCTCTTCGCCGTCGATGAGCGGACGGCGGCGGTGGGCGACGGCGCGACCTGGACGGTGATCGGGTCCGGCTCCGCACACGTGTACGCCTCGGGCGAGTGGCAGGATGCGGCAGCTGGCGAGACGCTGACCGCGCCGCTCCTCGAGACCGCCCCCGTGGGAGACTGAGGCATGGACAAGGTGCGGGCGGCGGCGGTCCAGGCGACGCCCGTGTTCCTGCATCGCGACGAGACCGTCGAGAAGGCCGTTCGGCTGATCCGCGAGGCGGCCGCCGAAGGCGCGGGGCTCGTCGTCTTCCCCGAGACCTTCATCCCCACCTACCCCGATTGGGTCTGGCGGGCCGGCGTCTGGGACGAGACCTCGGAAGCGCTCTACGGCCGCCTCTACGAGGAATCGGTGGTCGTGCCGAGCGCTACGACCGAGACCCTCGGGCGCGCGGCGAGACGCGCGAAGGCCTATGTGTCGATGGGCGTCAACGAGCGCGAGGAGTGGAGCGGGACAATCTACAACACCCAGCTCTACTTCGGCCCCGACGGGACGCTTCTGGGCAAGCACCGCAAGCTCATGCCGACGGGCGGCGAACGCCTCGTCTGGGGCTACGGCGACGGGTCGACCCTCGTGAGCTTCGAGACGCCGTTCGGGCGGCTCGGCGGCCTCACGTGCTGGGAGAACTACATGCCGCTGGCGCGCTTCGCGATGTACGCCCAGGGCGTCGATGTGTGGTGCGCACCGACGTGGGACTTCGGCGACGCGTGGGTGGCGACGCTTCGTCACATCGCGAAAGAGGGGCGCGTGTTCGTGATCGGCGTGGCGCCGCTCCTTCGGGGCTCGGACGTCCCCGACGACGTCCCGGGCCGTTCGACGCTCTGGAAGGGGAAGAGCGACTGGATGAACCAGGGGTACTCGGCGATCGTGGGGCCGAACGGCGAGATCCTCGCGGGGCCGCTCGTCAAGGAGGAGGGCATTCTCTACGCGGAGCTGGATGCCGCGAAGGCTCGCGCGTCTCGCCACCAGTTCGACCCGGTCGGGCACTACTCGCGGCCGGACGTCTTCCAGCTCACGGTCCGAAGCCAGGCCAACCCCCAGGTGGTCGACGGGGACGCGGAACCACTCCCGGCGAGCCGAGGGCGTGCGGCCGGCAAGCGACCAAACGCTGGCCGGCCTTCCCACTAAAAGGAAGAGGCGCCCGCAGGCGCCCCCTTCCTTCTTCCCTGCGTCGCTCGATCTATGGCGACAGGTCGCCGTAGATGTTCTGATCGATCCCTCCGGCATGGGGACACGTGTCGGGGCCCCACCCGGTGACCGGGTCGAAGGCCCGGCACTGCACGACGTCGGCATTGTCCGCGTCGTCGTTGTCGGTTTCGCGCGGATCCGTGCCGGCCACGACGTCCCGATAGTCGGTCCAGACGCTGAAGGCGAAGTCACCGAATGACGTCACCGTCAGGTAGTCGCCTGCGAACGGGACGGTCCGGTTGCTGAACTGCTCGTAGTCGGGATTCGACATCACGTCCGTGAGCCTCGTCGCGGTGGCCCAGATGTCGCCATGGTCGGACGAGCGCGTCGCGTAGACGTCGAGCGAGGGAACGGTGTTCCCCGACGCGTCGTTCCCGATCGGACGTGCCGGCGAGTAGTTGGGATCGTTCCGGCTGTCCCACCACATGGCGTGAAGCACGCCGCCGTCCGCTGAGATCGCGGGGAACACCTGGTTCCCCACCGGCTGATCCGAGAGCAGCGCCGGCGAGGTGTGCGTCCCCGCGGCGCCGTCGTATCGAACGAAGTACGCCCCCTCCTGACCGCCAATGCCGGGAGCCTCCACCCCGAAGGTGGTACCCGTGCTCACCTCGGTGCCGGGCTTCGTCGCCCCGTACGTCAGGTAGACCCATTCGTGCTCCGGGTCGAACTGGTCGGCTGTCGCGCGGAGCGAGGTCCCCTGGCGGAAGAACGTGTAGCCGGATACGCACGCGCTGAAGAGGTCGCCGCAGTCACGCGCCGAACCCCCGAAGACCGAGACGTCCTGCACGTCCACCGGCACGTAGGTCGTGATGAGCGAAGGCGGGGAGAACGTCTTTCCGCCGTCCGTCGACTTGGCGATGTAGAGACCGAACGGCTGACCGTTCTTCATGGCGAACGTGTCGAAGGTCACGTAGACGTCGCCATTGCCCGTCACGGAGACCTGCGGGTCCTGCAGGTTCCCGTTCCGGGGGGTGATGTTCTTCGGCTTGGAGAAGGTGACCCCGTGATCCGTGGAGCGCGAGAAGTAGATGTTGGAGATCTTGCCACCGGTGAACCGGGTCCACGCGAAGTACACGTTGCCGTCGTACTTCCCACCAGTGCGGTCGACCTCGAGCGCGGTCTTGTCGTTGAACTTCCCGAGCAGGTTCTTGGCCTGCGAACCCTTCCCGACCGTGACGGTCCCCTGATAGAGCTTGCCGTCGTTGGCCGTGCCGCCGCCTGAGTTGACGTAGGTCGCCACCCAGACGTCGCCGTTGCTCAGGTTCTCGTCTGTGTCGCTCTCGGAGCCCATGAACGCTCGCCCGTGCGCGTCCCACGCGACCACCGGATCACCCGAGCCGGTCGTGTCGATCTTGGCCAGAGGAGCGAAGGGCGATGTGTCGCCCGGGTAGCCGGGGACGAGCGAGCTCACGAAGCTCTTCCCTGCATCCTCCGAGCGGTAGTACCCGAGCCAGATCGGACCCAGTGGGAGACCCAGGTTTGGGTCACCCGGCGGCGCGTACACGCCGCAGTAGTCGTTCGAGCTACCGATTAGCACACTCGTGTCGCGAGGGTCGACGGCAATGGCGGGCTCGTTCTGCCTGCCCTTCGACACCGAGCACTCATCCAGTGTGGGATCCGTATAGGCCTGTCCGGTCCCCAGCGTGTAGGCGCTCACGTACCCGGCACCGGCGTCCTGGGTCACCCGGACGTCAGGCCCGGGGGTCGAGGCTGAGGCGTGGGGAACGATCGCGGCAAGCAACATCGCCGCGGCCGTGACGATCATGGGTCTGCGCATCGCTCCTCCAAGGATGGGATTGGGGAATCGGGCAAGGAACGGTACCCGTGGTGTGCTCATGGGGTCAATGGGAACAGCGATTTCGGGCTCAGCGGGCGAGCGCGCGGCTGATCACGATCCGCTGGATCTCGGAGGTCCCCTCGAACAGGGTGTAGATCTTCGCGTCGCGGTACCACTTCTCGACCGGGAAGTCCTTGACGTAGCCGTACCCGCCCAGGATCTGGATCGCCTGTTCGGTGACCCAGACCGCGGTCTCGCCGGCCTTCAGCTTCGACATCGATCCCTCGGAGTCTCGCCGCGTCGCTCTCCATCGCCATGTCGGCGAGTTTGAACGCAACGCCCTGGTTGTCGATGATCGGGCGCCCGAACTGGGTGCGCTCCTTCGCGTAGTCCCGCGAGAACTCGAACGCCGCGCGCGCGATCCCGACCGCCTGCGCGGCCACCGACGGCCGCGTCATCTCGAAGGTCTTGAGCGCCGCGGACCCGCGCGACGGCCCCTCCGAGCGAGCCTGCTCCAGCTTCGCCTCCAGGCGCTCGACGCCGCCGACCACGTCCTCGAGCGGGATCCGGTAGTCCTCGAGCAGCACCCCGGCCGTGTGGGACGCCCGGATCCCGAGCTTGCGCTCCTTCTTCCCCTGACGAAGCCCCGGGTTCCCCGGTCCGACGATGAACGCCGCCTGACCCCGGTGGCCGAGCGCGGGGTCGACCGTCGCCACCACGACGTGCACGCTCGCGATCCCGCCGTTGGTGATGAAGACCTTCTGCCCGTTCAGCACCCACTCGTCGCCGTCGCGCCGGGCGCGCGTTCGGAGCGCGCTCACGTCGGAACCCGCGTCCGGCTCGGTCACGCAGAGGGCACCGACCTTTGGGTCGTCGGCCGTGCCGAACATCAGTGGCGCCCACTGCAGCAGCTGCTCCGGCGTCCCCGAGTAGGCGAGCGTCGTGAGCGGCAGGCCAGAGCCCCAGATCCCGAGCGAGATGCCCGCGCAGCCCCAGCAGGTCTCCTCGAAGCACACGGGGAACATGAGTCCGCTGGGGTCGGCCGCGAGCGTCTCGAGGTAGAACTCCAGCCCGAACAACCCGACCTCGGCCGCGCGCTTCAGCACCGGCCAGGGGAACTCCTCGGCCTCGTCGTAGTGGGCGGCGACCGGCCGGATCTCCTTCTCCGCGAACTCGTGCACCCATTTCTGGGTGGTCAAGTGGTCCTCGGAGAGCTCGAAGTCCATAGAAGCTACCTTCCGGTAGGTTACTCGTCGGTAATATACCATCCACCGATGGTCACCAGGACCTCCACCTCTCCGCGCCGCCGGATGCGCGCGCCCGAGCGACGCGCACAACTCCTCCAGGTGGCTCGCCGGGCCTTCGGGGCCTCGGGGTACCACGCGGTGTCGATGGAGGCGGTCGCGCGCGAGGCGGGCGTCACCAAGCCGATCCTCTACGACCATTTCCCCTCGAAGAAGGATCTGTACCTGGCCCTCATCGACGCGGACCTCGCCACGCTGCACGAGCACGTCCAACGCGCGCTCGCCTCCCCGGCCGGCAACCGCGAGCGGATCCGCGCGTCGTTCCAGGCGTACTTCGACTTCGTCGACGACCACGCCGAGGGCTTCCGCCTGCTCATGCAGGAGACCGTCGGCGCGGAAGCGGAGTTCCGCACACGCGTCGAGCGAACGCGCGAGCAGATCATGTCCGACGTCGCGGACCTCATCGTGCGCGAGTCGAAGGGGACCCTGGACCGCGAGCACGCCGAGATCGTCGCGCTCGGCCTGATCGGCATGGTGGAGACGGTCGCCCAGCGCGAGCCCAGCGCCTCGAAGCGCCGCCGTCAGGAGGCGATCGAGGTCCTGGTTCGCCTCGCGTGGCGGGGCATCACCCAGCTGACGCCGTAACGCCCGGCGGTCCGAACATCGCCGCGCGGTCGAGTGCCTCCGCCTCGGCCGCGCTCCCCCCGATCCCGAACAGGTGCTTGCGCCACACCAGCCACACGAGGATCGCGACGTTCACCCCCAGGAACACGATCCGCAGTACCGTGACGCGCACGATCAGCTCGTGGATCTCGAACGGAAGGAACCCGGCGGTCGCGATCGCGGTCAGGTACTCGGCCCAGCGCTTTCCCCACCACAGCCCCACCGCCTCAGCCGCCTCGACCGC
>VAYJ01000059.1:0-995 GCA_005888465.1 Actinomycetota bacterium | reverse complement strand
AACAGCACGGCATGGACCCCACGATCGACAGCGATCACGCGCAGCAAGAAACGGTCACGCAGCGCCTGACCTCGCGTGGGGACCTCCAGCTCCTCCAACGAAGGAAGCACCTCGCGACTCGCCGCGACCGTCACCGGGATCCACGCATCGCAGCGAATGCACCGCGCCAACCGCCGGCCATCTGGCAGCTCGATCCCCAGTCCTGCATCCCCTGGACGAAGCCGCGCCACGTCGGCGGCGGGCGTCACGTGACCCTCGAACCCGCACGCGAGCGTCTCGAAGTTCCACGGACTCACCGCCCGGCGCTCCGGCGGCGCAAGAGCGGCAGGCCGAACCAGAACCAGACGAACCAGGCCGCGGCGATCCCCCCGACGATCCCGACGACCGGCCCCGCGTAGATGACGTCTGCGACCAGGAAGATGGCCCCCGTGAGGGAGAGCGCGAGGAACCCGGCTGCCGCGATCGCCATCCGGTTCGACGTGATGAGCAGGCGCTCCTTGTCCCGGCGACGGAAGTTCAGTCGGTGATAGGCGGACGGCGCCACGAACAGACCTAGCGCGGCCGCGGCGGACAGGAAGGCGCCGAAGTACACGGCCTTTTGCAGGCTCGTGATCGTGGCGAACCGCGCGTAGAAGGGGAGGACAAAGAAGAACGCGAATAGGACCTGGACTGCGGGAAGCGCGATCTTCAGCTCGTTCAGGAGCTCGATCAGCTCACGATCGACCCGCGCGTGCTCATCCTCGCCGGGCTCCCCTCCGACCTCAGCCACACTCACTCCGTCGGCTCAGAGGTTGCCGCGTTCCTCTTGCTCGCGCTCGATCGCGAGGAACAGCTCCTTGAAGTTCCCTAGGCCGAACCCGCGCGAGCCGTGACGGTCGATGATCTCGTAGAACATCGTCGGGCGGTCTTGGACGTTCTTCGTGAAGATCTGAAGGAGGTAGCCCTCCTCGTCGCGGTCCGCCAGGATGTTCAACCGCTGCACGTCGTCGATGCTC
>VAYJ01000267.1 GCA_005888465.1 Actinomycetota bacterium | reverse complement strand
CCTTCTCGCTCAGGGCGAGGAGGCCGAGCCCGGGGGGCAGCATCAGCCCCTTTTGCGACGCGGAGACGATGACGTCGATGCCCCAGGCGTCCATGGGGAGATCCGCGATGCCCAGGCTCGACACGGCGTCCACGATCAAGATCGCCTCGGTGCCGCCCGTCACCTGCGCATACGCGCGGACGTCGTGGAGAACACCGGTCGAGGACTCGCTGTGCTGGACGAGCACGGCCTTGACGCCGGGGTTCGTCCGCAGGGCTTCGGCGATGCGCGCCGCCGCCACCGTTTCGCCATGCGGCGCCTCCAGCTCGACGACATTCAGTCCATATGCCTTGCAGATGGCCAGCCACCGCTGGGCGAAGGCGCCGGCATTGACCACGATCACTCGATCGCCGGCGGACAGCGTGTTCGAGACGGCGGCCTCCATGGCGCCGGTGCCGGTGCACGCAGGCGTCAGCACGTCCTCACGCGTCTGCACGAGGCGCTTGAGGGCCTCCCGCACCTCGCGAAAGAGCGCGTCGTACTCCGCGGCGCGATGATGGATGATCGGCCGGGCCATGGCGAGCAACACCTCGCTCGGGACAGGCGTGGGGCCCGGCGCCATCAGCTGATACTTCTTCATTACGAGGCTCCTTCCTCGGTTCGAGTGCGCTCCCGTCAGACTACCGCGTGGGCGGCCTGTACGGCGCCCTAGCATTTTCACACAGTTCGATTCAACCTGTCGATCTCCCTCGTGCTTCGCGCGCGCGCTTCGCGGAGCGCAGTTTACTTCCGCTCTGCTACACTCCGCCCAGCTTGTAAGGAGGGTTCCCGCATGGACCCGGCTCGATTTGCCACGCCCCGCATCCCCTCGCGCCTGACTCCCAGAGCACTTGCGCGAGGATCGATCCGGTGATGGAACGGCGCACCTTCATGGCGATGCTCACTGGCGGCATCGTCGCCGCACCGCTCACCGCCGAGGCCCAGCAGGCGGCCAAGGTCGCTCGAATAGGCTACCTGTCGGGCAACCTGGCCAGTGGTCCCCACCTGCCAGAGGCCTTCCGTCAAGGACTGCGTGAACTCGGTTACGTCGAGGGCCGCAACGTCGTGATCGAATACCGAGATGCCGAGGGGAAGTTCGAGCGGCTCCCCGCTCTCGCGGCCGAACTGGTTGCGCTCAAGGTCGATGTCATCCTGGCCGGAGGCATACTCTCTGGCCGAGCCGCCAAGCGAGCGACCAGGACTATTCCCATTGTCTTCGTTGCTGCCGATCCGGTTGGGAGCGGGCTCGTCACCAGCCTGGCGCGGCCCGGCGGCAATGTCACGGGGTTGTCCTTCCTCGCCCCGGAGCTAGTCGGCAAGTGCCTGGAACAACTCAAGCAGGCCGTTCCGGGGGTCAATCGGGTCGCGGCCCTCTGGCAGCCAGGTGCCTCTGGCGGCGAACGCACGGAAAAGGACATCCTGAGGGGAGCAGAGGTCGCGGCCCGGGCGCTTGGGATGCGGCCTCAATTCGTTGAGGCGCGAGGGCCCGCCGATATCGACAGGGCCTTCTCGGACATGACGAGGGCGCGCGCGGGTGCTCTGACTGTGCTGACGAGCGTCATGTTCTTCAGTGAGCGAAGACGCCTCGTGGACCTGGCGGCCAAGAACCGGCTTCCGGCAGTGTACCCATATAGGGAATTTGCCGATGCCGGGGGCCTTATGTCCTACGGACCGAACGTTGGTGATTTGTCTCGGCGCGCCGCTACCTACGTGGACAAGATTCTCAAGGGCGCGAAGCCCGCCGACCTGCCTGTGGAGCAGCCGACCAAGTTCGAGCTGGTCATCAACCTCAAGGCCGCCAAGGCCCTCGGCCTGACGATCCCGCAGTCGGTGCTGGGGCGGGCGGATGAAGTCATCCAGTGACCACGCGGCGAGCGTTCATCGCCACGCTGGCCGGCGGGCTGGTCACCGCACCGTTCGCCGCCGAGGCCCAGCAGGCAGCCAAGATCGCTCGAATAGGCTACCTGGCGGGCAACCTGGTCACTAGCTCCCACCAGCACGAGGCCTTCCGTCAAGGATTGCGTGACCTCGGTTACGTCGAGGGTCGCAACGTCGTCATTGAAGACCGATCTGCCGAGGGGAAGTTCGAGCGGCTCCCCGCTCTTGCGGCCGAACTGGTCGCGCTCAAGGTTGATGTCATCGTGGCTTCAGGCACACTCGCCGCCCTGGCCGCCAAGCAAGCGACCAGGACCCTCCCCATCGTGTTCAGTCCTGCTGGGGATCCGGTTGGGAGCGAGCTCGTCACCAGCCTGGCGCGGCCGGGCGGCAATGTCACGGGGTTGTCCGCCTTCGCCCCGGAGCTAGTCGGCAAGCGTCTGGAACAGCTCACGCAGGCTGTTCCGGGGGTCCGTCGCGTCGCGTTCCTCTGGCAGCCGGGTGCCTTCGGCGAACGCACGGAAAAGGACATACTGAAGCGAGCAGAAGTCGCGGCGCGGGAGTTGGGGGTGCAGCTTCAATTCGTTGAGGCGCGAGGTCCCGCCGATTTCGACAGGGCCTTCTCGGACATGACCAGCGCGCGCGCGGGTGCCCTGACTATGTTGACAAGCAACATGTTCGTCACTGAGCGCAGACGCCTCGTGGACCTGGCGGCAAAGAACCGGCTGCCGGCTATGTACAACGTGAGGGAGTTTGTCGATGCCGGGGGCCTTATGGCCTACGGACCGAACCTTGCTGATTTGTATCGGCGCGCCGCGGCCTACGTGGACAAGATCCTCAAGGGTACGAAGCCCGGCGACCTGCCCGTGGAGCAGCCCACCAAGTTCGAGCTGGTCATCAACCTCAAGGCCGCCAAGGCCCTCGGCCTGACGATCCCGCCGTCGCTGCTGCAGCGGGCGGACGAGGTGATTCAGTGATTGATAGGCGATCATTCATCTGCAGACTGGCCGGCGGCATCCTCGCCGCCCCGCGCGCCGCCGAGGCCCAGCAGGCGGCAAAGAGCGCTCGAATAGGCTACCTGGCGGGCAACCTGGCTGCCAATCCCCCCCAGCACGAGGCCTTCCGTCAAGGACTGCGTGACCTTGGTTACGTCGAGGGTCGCAACGTCGTAATTGAATACCGATCTGCCGAGGGGAACTTCGAGCGGCTCCCCGCTCTTGCGGCCGAACTGGTCGCGCTCAAGGCTGATGTCATCGTGACCTCAGAGACACCCGCCGCTCTGGCCGCCAAGCAAGCGACCAGGACGATCCCCATTGTCTTTTCTTTTGCTGTCGATCCGGTGACGAGCGGACTCGTCACCAGCCTTGCGCGGCCGGGCGGCAATGTCACGGGGTTGGCCACCCTCGTCCCGGAGCTAGTCGGCAAGCGTCTGGAGCAGCTCACGCAGGCCGTTCCGGGGGTCAGTCGGGTCGCTGTGCTCTGGCAGCCAGGTAGCCAGGTCGAACGCACGGAAAAGGACGTGCTGAAGCGAGCAGAAGTCGCGGCGCGGGAGTTGGGGGTGCAGCTTCAATTCGTTGAGGCGCCCGCCGATATCGACAGGGCCTTCTCGGACATGACCAGGGCGCGCGCGGGTGCTCTGACTTCGCTGGGAGGCCCCATGTTCTTCAATGAGCGCAGACGCCTCGTGGACCTGGCGGCCAAGAACCGGCTGCCGGCAGTGTACGGATTGAGGGAGTATGTCGATGCCGGGGGCCTCTTGTCCTATGGGCCGAACGGTGTTGATTTGTATCGGCGCGCCGCTACCTACGTGGACAGGATTCTCAAGGGCACCAAGCCCGGCGACCTGCCCGTCGAGCAGCCGACGAAGTTCGAGCTGGTCATCAACCTCAAGACCGCCAAGGCCCTCGGCCTGACGATCCCGCCGTCGGTGCTGCAGCGGGCGGATGAAGTCATTCAGTAGGCGATTCGAGCACACCGAAGCAGCAGCCCCCAGACCACCGAACAACCACGTCAGGCTAGCAGAAGCTCTGCGCCCGAGGCAATGCGGAGGTATCATCTCGGGC
>VAYJ01000266.1 GCA_005888465.1 Actinomycetota bacterium | reverse complement strand
CGCTTCGGCGCCGACGGCATCGAGACCCGCGCGGCCGAGTACATGAAGCTCGTGGTGGCGGAGCTCACGCACCTGGCGCGACGCGCGCCCGAGATCAGCCAGCGCTCCGGCGTCTCCGTGCGCGTGAGCATCTGCAACTACGAAAATCTCCTGTCGAGCGCCCTCAAGCGGGCCATCCGTCTGAAGGAAGCCTCGGCGGCCCCGCGTGTGACCGACCTCGAGGCCATCGCCGCCTCCACCACGGGCAAGATCGAGATGGAGACGGCGGGTGACGCCGCGGAGGACAAGATCCTCGGCAAGCTCGCCCAGAAGGCCGTGCTCAACGTCTTCAACCGCTCCTTCACGGGAAGCGAGCTCGACGAGGTGGTCCTGGCCTTCCAGGGCGGCCTCACCGTCGAGGTCTCCGACGATATGCCCTCGGCCGACTACGTGCGCCAGATCGGCGAGCTGCGGCCCATCCTCGCGGCGCTGAAGAAGCTGGGCGCCCAGGACGCGGCCTCGACGGCCGCGGCGCTCGAGTTCGTGCTGGAGGGTCTTCACCTTTCACGCAAGCTCAACAAGGACGTGAAGGCCGGCCAGACCCGTTACCGCTCCTAGCGACCACGCACCGCAGCTCGCAGGAACGTCCCGCCTCTTGCTCCCGAAGGTGTCCTCCCCTAGACTGTCGTCGGCCGCTTCTCGGCCGTAACGCCACTGTGAGACCGAAAAAAGGACGGATGCGCCGGAGGGCAAAGCCCGCGAAGGCGAAAGCCAAAGCGGCGCGGCCTGTCGTCCGCAAGCCGCAGAAGACCGAAGCCACCAGGACACGCGAGCTCGAGAAGCTCTTGGCGGAGGCCCTCGAGCAGAAGGCGGCGACGAGCGAAATTCTGGGCGTCATCAGTAGGTCACCGACCGACATCCAACCGGTATTTGACGCGATCGTCGCGAGCGCGGCGCGACTCTGCAAGGCGGACTTCAGCGCGGCGGCTCGCTTCGAGCAGGGGCTGCTCCATCTCGCGGCAATCAGCAACATGTCGCCGGCCGAGACGGCGGCGTATCAGAGCCTGTTCCCGCGACCGCCCCTCCGAAACTTCATCATGGGTCGCGCCTTTCTCGATGGCCGGCCAGTGCACGCCGAGGACGTTCTTACCGATCCTGACTATGACCCGCGAACGCTAGAAGTGCTGCAGCGCGCGGGGACATATCGGACGTTCGTGGGAATTCCCATCGTTTCGAACGGAATAGCGATCGGAGTGATCGGATGCGCGCGACACGAGATGAAGGCCTTCTCCGAAATGGAGATCGAGCTTCTCAAGACCTTCGCCGCCCAGGCGGTCATCGCCATCGAGAACGTCCGTCTCTTCAAGGAGCTGGAGGCGCGCAACACCGACCTCACGGAGGCGCTCGAGCAGCAGACGGCGACCGCGGAGATCCTGCGCGTGATCAGCAGGTCGCCGACGGATCTCCAGCCGGTCCTGGACGCGGTGGTCAAGAGCGCCGCTCGCTTCTGCGGAGCCGACGACGCGTCCATCTTCCGGGTCGACGGAGATCATCTGCGTGCGGGCGCACACCATGGCCCGGTCCCCCAGCCCATAGACCTCCGGCTTCCGATCGTGAGAGGCACCCTGGGCGGGCGTACCGTCCTCGAGCAGAGGCCCATTCAGGTCGCCAACCTCCAGGCTGAGACGGACGAGTTTCCCGAAGCGAGCGCCTTCGCCACTCAGATAGGATTTCGCGCAGCGCTGAGCGTTCCCCTCGTGCGCGAGGGCGCGGCCATCGGCGTCATTCAGCTCCGGCGCACCGAGGTAAACCCGTTTACCGACAAGCAGACCAGCCTCCTCCAGACTTTT
>VAYJ01000269.1 GCA_005888465.1 Actinomycetota bacterium | reverse complement strand
GCGCGAGTCAACGTTCGAGTTTCCGCCCGCTGAGATCTCGCCGCGTACCACGAGGGCGGCGGGTGGGTCCAGGAACCGGATCTGGTACACGGTGGCGGTTATCTTCTGCTTGGCCTTGAGGACAGTGCCGGAGCCGGCAATTCCCCACGCGGTGGCCACAACGTTCCGCTCGTTGGAAGTAGCTCCATTCGTGACCGATACAGTGAACGTGCCGATCTGCGCGCCGTTCACCGAGACCGGAACGGCCGTGCTGCCGTCGTAAGGGGCGGCGGCCATCACCAGAGGGTTGGGGATCCCGGCGGGGTCGCCGGGATTGTTGAGCGCCCAGATGGCCCGCTCGAGGCCGCTCTCGGCGACCGCCCGAGCCTGGGCCACCTGGAGCTGGTTGGTGGCCAGCACCGGCTCGGAGGCGGCGAGCATCGAGAAAGCAGCGATGAGTACCGACAGGATCATCAGGATCATCAGGGCCATGGGCAGCGCGATGCCCCGCTGGCAGCGGAGCTTGGCGAGCGCGATGAGGCGATGCATGTAGGTCTCCTTACATGTTCCGGAGGCGCACGATCGACTCGATCGTGGCTCGCTGGTTCGAATCGGAATAGCTCGCCACTTGCTCCTCGGTGCCGGTGACGAGCTGGATCCGGACGAGTCGCACACCGGCTGCGGTGGCGGTGACGGTCCCGGTATTGGTCGGGCCATCGAAGGCGGAGAAATACGTCATGAGGAAAGTCTGCGCGCCGCCGATGAGCGGCGTCGCCACTCCTCCCGTGATGCGATTGATCGTGGCCCCCGAGAGCTGATATTGGATCGTGACGCCATTCTCGTCGACGAACGTGATGTCCGTCCCGCTCGGGACGGCCGTGATCGTCTGCGCCGAGCGCAGCTCGCGTACCATGAGGTCGAGGGCCACGCGGGCGTTCTGCTGGGCCTCGACTCGATGCGCACCCATGAGGTAGCTCTGCTGACCTTGCTGCTGGACGAATACCAGGCCCGCCAGCATCAGGCCGAGGATGGCCACGACCATGAGCAGCTCCGCCAGGCTGAAGCCGCGCTGATCGAGGAGGAGGGATCTCATGGCCATCATCGCTGGGCGATGATCATGCTGACGGTGGCCGCCTTGGTCGTCCCGGCCGCGGCCTGCCCGGCCCCCGTGATCGGCGTGTAGCTGACCTGAATGATCACCTGCCGCATCCCGGCATTGACGATGGCGTTGCAGCCGGGCGCGACCCCGCAGTCGACGACGCGGACCGTTCGCGTGTAGCCAGCGTAGGGCGCGGCCATGGGCGTTTCATCCGGGAAGGTCACGCCGACGCCCGCGGCCACGGGTGCTGCCGTCGCGGAGGCCGAGATGCCCAGATTGTCCGCCACTGGATTTTGCGTCCACGCCGCGTTGCGTACCTCTTCCAATCGCTGGTTGGCCAGGAAGGTCGCCGTGCTCAGGTTCCTGCCCTCCTGGATGCCGTAGCTCGCGAGCGGCACGGCGGAGAGCAGCCCGACCAAGCCTATGGCGATCACGACCGAGGCTACCAGGATCTCGGCGAGGGACATTCCCCTCTGGTCGCGCAGCAACGCATACACCCGATGGATCATGTCATGGGCTCGTGACTCGTCCCGTGAGGGCGACGGAGATGGTGGTGGTGGCGCCGGTCGTCGAGTTGGTGAGCGTGAAGGTTGTCGCGGGAAGGGCAGCGCCCAAATAGCTGAAGACGACATCCCCCGGGGCGGCCAGCGTGAATCCTTGCGGCAGGGTCATCATGCCGCTGGCGTCGGTCCCCGGCCCCGCCCAGATGGCGCCGCCGCACCCGGCGAGGCGCATGCGCATCTGGGTGGCCGAGGGAAGCTGCACGCAGATATTGTCGTTCTCCTTGACGGCGAGCCCGCGCGCCTGATTGAGGAGCGCCACGACTTGCTGGGAGCCGGCCCGTGCCGCCGCCGCCTGGTAGTAGGTGACGAAGAACGGAATGGTCATCACGGCCAGGAGGCCGATGACGGCGCAGACGACGACGAGCTCTGTCACGCTGTAGCCAGCGCAGCTGATGCTCGCGAATCGCCTGCCGGCGCGTCCCGCACTGATCGTCATGACCGGGCTATCTCCTCCATGGGGGCGTCAGATCATCCAAGGGCCCGAGGCTGTACCCAGTTCTGTTTGGCAAGAGCGGTACCAAGATCTACCCCGGCGGCTGTATGCGGAGGGCCGTCTGCTCTTCTGGAGGGCCGATGTCCTGTGCTTGCTTTACTTTGGAACTCGATCACTTGGCCATGCCGCCCCCTCGATCACCCATGACCGCCCAAGATTTTGGTGGCTTCGTAAAATGACCGCCCACAAATCCATCGCTGCTTTGCGTTACGGAGCGAACACGTGACGTCACGAGTGTCGTCCGGATGCACGAAGGGCACCGCCTCGAGGGGGCCCTCGAGGCCGCTTCAGCGTGTCGCAGTTCCCCTACTGCCGCCTAGCTTTTCACCGCGCCCGCGGTGAGGCCGGCGACGTAGTGCTCCACGAAGAAGGAGTAGATGATGGCCACGGGCACCGAGCCCAGGAGGGCGGCGGCCATGAGCTGGCCCCAGTAGAAGACGTCGCCCCGGATCAGCTCGGTGATGGCGCCCACGGGCACGGTGCGGACGTCGCTCTTGGCCA
>VAYJ01000268.1 GCA_005888465.1 Actinomycetota bacterium | reverse complement strand
CCGTGCGCTGAGGTCCGAGTCGTGGCCGGTGTGCACCTGAAGGATGTCCAAGCCAAGATCGCGGACCTCCGAGCCATGGAGCGCGTCCTGCGGGAGACCGTTGCCAAGTGTGCGAGCGGCAGGAGTCCCGACTGTCCGCTCATCGAGTCCTTGTCGCGAGAGAGCCTGGGCATTCCCTTCCGCGTGAAGGGCGAGCGGTTTCCGGGCCCATAGGAAGGTGTCAGAACCATCGCCCGGGATTGAAACGCGACTTTCAGTACCCAAGCTGGTAGGGACGAGGTCTGGAGCCTATCCAGAGGCAGCTCGAGAGAACGAGGTATCAAACAGGGATGAGCATGAGCCGCGGCGCGCTATCCCTATAATCGGCTCGGCGAAGGTGCTGAACGCATTGCGCGCGGCAACAACTAGCTTCTTCTGCGCGGAGAAGGCGAAGCAAGCCCCACCTCGGGCGTCTAGCGAGTCTTCGAATTCCCTACCAGGCTACTTTCGCTCGAGAAGAGTGCTTCAGTCTAAACACTCGCGCGCGTGCGGGCCTCCACTTTTTGACAGAGAAAGGAAATGAGCATGCCGACGACTATTGGCAGCAGCATCGCGGCGGCGAGCGTCGGTGTGACATGGTAGCCACGACCGAGGATGTCTTTACTCCCTGACAAACCGCTTGCGATGAAGCAAAACCAATAGCGCGAGACCGGTGGTAAGAATTAACATCGTGCTGGGCTCCGGTACCGACGCAACCTGAAACGTATCGGATCCGCCGCCTACGACATCCCTGCCCTGTTGGGACCTGGGCCAAGCTGATGGAGGATCTCGCGAAGACCTATGGGTACACAGTGGTGGTCCCGATGTCTCTCTATCCGATAGGAGCGACCCTTGACACCTATGTTCAGAAGCTTCAGTTGGAGAAGCCTGATGTAATCGTAGCCAACTGGTTCCGTGAATCAGACGCCGTCCTTTTTTCGAAAGCAGCGGCCGCGGCCATATGGCAACTCGGTGCTTCGCAGATCTTTGGCCCAGTATTGCGGGCGGAAGTCTTGGCTCAGGCCGGCAAGCCGCTGGAAGGATACTGCTGAACCGCCTCGGCATCGTGGTCGACGTCGCCCACGCGCGCTTCGAGGTCGTGAAGGGAGTGGTGGACACAACGACGCAGCCGATCATCCTGTCGCATTCCAACATCATGGAGACGAGCAGCTGGGCGCGCTACATTAGCCCCGCGCACGCTCGCCTGGTCGCGGGCAGGGGCGGTGTCATCGGCGCCATGCCGTACATCGCGGGCCGCCGGAGCGACGACGTCCCCGGCTACGTGCACTTCGTCTCGAGGCTCGTGGACGCGGCGGGCATCGACCACGTCGGTATCGGCACGGACATGGACGGGATCTCGGGCGGCGCGATCTTCACCAGCTACTCGCGCTGGCCCTCTCTCGCCGCGGCCCTGGTCGACCACGGCTATCGGCCCGACGAAGCGGCGAAGGTCCTCGGCGGCAACGCCCAGCGCGTGTTCCAGCAGGTCGCCGCGGGCGCTTCCTCTCGTCGTTGATTACTTGTCGTTGCCGCCGTTCTTGTTCTTCGAGCCAAGCTTCAGCAGCGGGTTGTTCTTGATCTTGCCCGTCACTTCCCCGAGGTCGGTCACGACTTTCTTGGTCTGATCCTCGATAGCGGAGAACTTTTCGACCACCTTCGGTAGCTGGTCCATGACGGATGCCAGGCCGCTTTTTTCGAACGGAATTTCCGGGATCGCACCCTCGGGCGTGGCGGCCACAAGACTCTGCGCGTTCGGGGTTCCGCCATTCAGCTCGATGAAGACGACACCGGTAATGCCCTTGAGCTTGAGGGTGGCCTTGGTATCGGTCTTGACCGGCGCCTCCTTGCGCAGCTTGACGTCGACCTGCACCAGACGCGGGTCATTCGGATCGATCACCATCGCCTTGACCATCCCGACATCCACCCCGCGGAACTTGACCGGATCGCCGAGCGCCAGCCCGCTGACCGATTCGGCGAAATGGATTCGATAGGTCACGTCGTCGCGGCGGCCGGTGTTCGCCAGCCAGACGAAGAAGAGTGCCGCCGCCAGCGAGAAGCCGATGATGAACAGTCCCTCGAGAAAATAGTGCCTATCCGTTTCCATGGTTATGTTTCCTTGCGGACATCGCGCCTTGCGCCCGGGGCCCATGAAGAAAGTCGTGGATCCACGGCTGATCGGATCGCATGAGCTTGTCCAGCGTGCCAACCGTGATTTTCTTGTCCACGAGGACGGCGAGGCGGCTGCAGACGGTAAAGAGCGTCGTGAGGTCGTGGGTGACGATGACGACCGTGATGCCGAGGCTCCGATTCAATTGCGCGATGAGCGCATCGATGCCACCCGCGGTGAGCGGATCGAGATCGGAGGTGGGCTCGTCGAGAAAGAGAATCCGCGGATCCAGCGCGAGCGCCCTGGCAAATGCGGCGCGTTTCACCATGCCGCCGGAAAGCTCGGCAGGAAGCTTGACGCCGGCGTCGGCCGGGAGGCCGGCGAGGGCGAGCTTCATCGCCGTCAGTCTCTCCTGCTCTTCCGGCGGCAGGTCGGTATGCTCCCGCATCGGCAGCATGACGTTCTGGGCCACGGAGAGCGAGGAGAACAGGGCACCCTGCTGGAACAGGACGCCGAAGAGCGATGCCTTTTCCGCCGGCCCAAGCGCATCGACCGGCTTGTCGCCGACGAGAACTTCGCCGCTGTCCGGCCGGTGCAGGCCGGCGAGCGTTTTGAGCAGGACCGACTTGCCCGACCCCGAGCCGCCGGCGATGCCGAGGACCTCGCCGCGAAGAACGTCGAGGCTGATCCCGTCGTGCACCTTCTGTGTGCCGAACCGGTTCACGACGTCGCGCGCGGAGACGATTGGCTTGAGATGCCGTTGCGTGGCCGGCTTCATAGGCCCAGCTTCTCGAACAGGATGGAGAACAGCGCATCCAGCACGATCACGACAAAGATCGTCTTGACCACCGCGCGGGTGGTCTCGCGGCCGACGCTGTCAGCCGAGCCCCTGACCCTGAGGCCGTGCATGCACCCGATGACCGCGATGAGGAAGCCAAAAACCGGCGCCTTGAAGAGTCCGACGAAGAGGTCGCTTGCGTCCAGGGCGTGATGAACGCGGTCCACATACTGCACGGGCGACACACCGAGCTGCACCTGGGAAATCACCGCGCCGCCGACCAGTCCCATGACATCGGAGAAGAAGGTGAGCAGCGGCAGCGTGATGACCAGGCCAATCACGCGAGGGACCACGAGCAACGCCATCGGGTTCATGCCCATGACGTTGAGCGCGTCGATCTCGTCGCGGGCCTTCATGACGCCGATCTCCGCGGCAAACGCGGAGCCCGAGCGACCGGCGACCATGATGGCGGTGATCAGCACGCCCATTTCACGCAGCATCGACACGGCGACCAGATTGATCGTGAAGTCTTCGCCGCCATAGGGGCGGAGCTGGGCCACACCCTGGTAGCCGATGACGATGCTGATCATGACCGCCATCAGGCCGATGATCGGCAACGCGTTGACGCCGGTTTCCTCGATCTGCCGGGAGATCGCGGGGAGTCTCAAAGAACGCGGGTGAATCAGCACATTGCCGACAGCGCTCGCTGCGCGACCGATGAAGGTGATGACATCGCCCGTGTCATGCCACGCCTCATCCGCCCCTCTGCCCAGGCCGATGATGAATTGGCGCCACCGAGGAACGGATTTCGGTTTCGGAAGGGGTTTGAGCTCCAGGCCGCAGACAAGATCGAGCAACGCCTTGTGCTCGGCCCGGACGCCGGTGAACGCCACGCCTTTGTCACCGAGCCCGCACAAGAACAGCGCGCCCGGCGTATCGAGGCCGCTGAGGTTGGCGAGATCGAGCGCGCCCTTCTTGCGCTGTTTCAGCGCCTGCCTGAGCGACCTCTGGGCTTCCGGCAGCGTGTGGATGTCGAGCACGCCTTCGAGCGCCAGGCGGTCGCCTTCACCGCTGACGGCAAACGTCGACGCGACCTGTCCAGTCGGCGGCGTAGATCTTCCCACGCGCATAGACAGGGCAAAGGATGTGCCACCTATGGGAAGCGAGCCAAATCCGCACGCTTGCGGTCCGGGGCGCGCTGCGGACCCCTGGAGCCTAGGGAAAAGAACTCCCGGTAGGAACTACCCGGAGCTATCAGGTCGCTAGCGCCACTCGTCGACCGATACGGTCTTCTGGTAGTTGCACCCCATGATGCGCCAGTATCCGTTGGTCTCGCCGCCCACGACCACGACGTGGATGTCCTCATGCCGGAACATCGGGATCAGCTCGTCGGGGGCAGCCTTGATCTTGGAGGCCCACGGCTCCTCGCCGAACGTCGCGCGCGGGTAGATGTAGTTCTGGATGAGCTGGTAGTCCCAGTACTCGCGCGCCGGCATCCTGGCCGCGTCGTAGAGCCAGTCGATCAGCGCGTCCTTCTTCGCGAACCCGCCGCGGTCGACGAACCGCGCGGCGATGGGATCCAGCAGGAGAGTCGACGGCCCGTGCGGGTCCATGCCGCGGAGCAGGTTGCCCACGTGTAGGCGCCAGTGCGTCTCGCGGAGCCCGAGCGTGAAGGCCGTCGAGCGGCAGCCGCTGAAGACGCTGACGGCGCTGTCGGTCGGCTGGAAGCCG
>VAYJ01000265.1 GCA_005888465.1 Actinomycetota bacterium | reverse complement strand
GCTTGCCCTTCGCCACATACATCTCGTCCACGTCGGCGAGCACGCCGAGGGCCTGCACGCCCTTGATCGTCTGCTTCTTGGCGTCGACCTGCGTCTTCGTCGTGATGCCTCGCTTCGCAAGGAACCCTTGCGTCTTGCCACAGGTCTGTCAGCCGTTGCGGTGATAGCTCCAATCCACTGACACCATCGTGCAGCTCCTCTCGGTCAGGGGTCACGTTTTCAGCGTGTAGGTCCGGTCGATCCAGAGCGGGAAAGCGAGAACCGCCTCGTCGGCCACGGTCCACAGGACGTAGCTCCAGTGGAACCTGACTCGTATTCCCCCGTCGCGGCTCTCGATCAAGAGCTTCTGTGGCGGGAGGTCGAATCCGACCCGGCGAGCCCCGAGCAGGAGGGCGGTGCGGGTATCGGCGGCGAATTCCTGCAGGGCGGCCCCGGGCTGGGTGGGTGCCGCGGTAGTGCGGACACGCTTGCTCGCCTCGTCCACGGCCTGGTCGACGAGGCTGCGCACCTGCAGGTAGCTGGAGCCGGCCGCGAGGACCGCATAGCCCGCATAGGCCAGGACCACGAGCCACACGACGCGGTTGACGAACGTCCGGACTCTCATGCGCTCTCCGCAGCCCTCATGCGCTGCCACACTCTAAGCCCGCGCCGCGCGACGAGGCAAGAGCGCCCGCCTTGGCCGGCGCCGCGCGCGCGTGGTAGGGTGTCAGCGCCGTGTCATTCAGTACCATCCCCTGGCGCGCTATCCTCGTCGGCGGCCTCATCGGGCTCGCCGTGGCGCTGGTCGACGCCTATGACGTCTCGGGATTCCTCGCGAACATCGAGCTCAAGGCCCTGAACGAGCAGTTCTCGCTGCGGGGCTTCCGGGATCCCCAATCGCCCATTGTCATCGTCACCATCGACGAGGACTCCTTCGCCGAGCTCAATATCCCCTGGCCCTGGCCGCGGGCGCTCCACGCCAAGCTCGTCGACATCGTGAGCCGTGGCAAACCCGCCGCCATCGCTCTCGACATCCTGTTCCTCGAGCCGTCCGCGCGAGGGCCTGAGGACGATCAGGCCCTGGCCAAGGCCATCGCGCGCTCGGGAAGGGTCGTGCTCGCGGCTGGGCTCAGCGAAGTGCGGGAGCAGGGGTGGATCAAGGAGAAGCAGGACCTCAATCCTCCCTTGCCGCTGATTCGCGAGGGCGCGGCTGCCTGGGGTCCCGTGAACATCGTCACCGACCACGACGCGTACGTGCGCCGGAGCCGGCTCACCTTGAATTTCCAGGGTCGGGACTGGGCGGGATTCGACCTTCAGATCTATCGCCTCGCCAAGGCGCGCGGCATCCCGGCAGCGCCGCTGCCGACGGATCCGGAGCTGGTGATCAACTACGCGGGTCCGCCTGGCGCCTTCCCCCGCGTCGCCTATTCGCGCATCGTCAGCGGAGAGATCCCTCCGGAAGTCTTCGAGGGGCAGATCGTCATGGTGGGCGCCACCACCCAGATCCTCCAGGACGTCTTTCCCACCCCCTTCGCGCCGCGCCGCACCATGCCGGGCGTGCTCATCCACGCCAACGTCCTCGACACCCTGCTCTCGGGCATCCCGATCAGACGGGCGCCCATCTGGCTCGTGGCGTCACTGGCCGCCGTGGCGGGCGGCGGCGCGGCCTGGGCGGCCACAGCCCTCCGACCGCTCACGGCATTTCTTCTCGTGGCGGCCGTCGCCCTCGCGTACGTCGCGGGCACCCACGGGGCCTTCCGCTGGGGGCGCGTCTGGGTCGAGGTCTTCCCGGTGCCCATCGCCCTCCTCGTGCCCTATGTCGGCGTCGTCGCCAAGAACTTCGCGAAGGAGCAGGTCGAGAAGCGGCGCCTCTCGCGCTTCTTTTCCCCCTCGGTGGTGAAGGAGATCGTCCGGCAGAAGGACGACGCCGGGCTCGGGGCGGGGCGGCGCCGCATGACCGTGCTCTTCTCCGACATCCGCGGCTTCACCTCGATGTCCGAGAAGATGGAGCCGGAGGAGGTCGTGACCTTCCTGCGCGAATACCTCTCGGAGATGACGGAGGCCGTCTTCGTGCACGGCGGCACCGTGGACAAGTACATCGGCGACGCCATCATGGCGCTCTACAACGTGCCCTTCGAGGCGCCCGACCACGCCGCCCAGGCCGTGCGCACGGCCCTGGAGTTTCAGAGGCGCCTGCAGCCGCTCGCCGAGCGCTTCGCGGTCAAGCACGGCAGCGAGCTTCGCTGCGGCGTGGGCATCAACACGGGAGACGCCGTGGTCGGCACCATCGGCTCACGCCAGCGCCTCGAGTACACCGCCATCGGCGACACCATCAACCTGGGCTCGCGGCTCGAGAGCATCACCAAGGACTTCAACGTGCCCGTGG
>VAYJ01000058.1 GCA_005888465.1 Actinomycetota bacterium | reverse complement strand
CTCGAACACCGTCACCCACAGCCGGTCGTGATCGATCCCGAGCTCCTTCGTGACCAGCTCGTGCGCGTACCGGATCGCGTCTTCCTTGAAGTAGTCACCGAACGAGAAGTTCCCGAGCATCTCGAAGAACGTGAGATGGCGCGCGTCGTGGCCGACGAGATCGATGTCCGGGGTTCGGAACACCTTCTGGGCGGTGGCGGCGCGCAGGTACGGCGGCCGTTCGGTCCCGAGCAGGTACGGGACGAACTGGTTCATGCCCGCGTTCGTGAGCAGCAGGCCGGGCGCCGTGGGGATGAGCGACGAGGAGGGCACCACGCGGTGCCCTCGCTGCTCGAAGAACTCGAGGAACGTCCTGCGGATGGTGTCGCCGTCCACCGGGGGAAAGTCTACCGGCCGTGTTCGGCGCGACCGCCGAGCGCCGTCAGCCGACCAGGTCGCGCGCGAGCCCCTCCCAGAGAGCGGTCGACAGCCGCAGCGACTCCTGGTCGATGCGCTCGTTGTCGCCGTGGAACATCGTCGCGAAATCGGCGAAGGAGAACCGGTCGCTGAACAGGCCCGCGCCGTAGGCCGTGGCGCCGGCGCGCCGGTAGAAACGGGCGTCGGTCGCCCCGACCAGCAAGAAAGGGATGGTCTTCGCGCCGGGGACGAGGGTGGCGGTGACACGCTGCAGGGAGTCCCAGAGCGGCGTGTCGACCGGCGAGGCGGAGGCCTCGTTGTCCATCGCGGCCTCGATCTCCACCGACGATGACAGGTCACCGAGCGCCTCGTCGAGCATGGCGCGGACGTCGGCGGCCGTCTGGCCGGGGAGGGTCCGGATGTCGAGCTGCAGCTCGACGCTATCCGGGATCACGTTCGTCTTCACCCCCGCATGCATGATCGTCGGCGCGAACGTGGTGTGCGTGCAGGCATGCACCATCCGCGCGAGGCCCGGCTCCGGAGCCGACTCGATGAACGCGGCGACGCCGTCCGGATCAAGGAGCGGCGCCGCCATCTCTGCCGGCAGATCGGAGCGCTCAACGAAGGAGCGCCATGCATCCACGATCCGCGTCTGCGGGCGGTAGACGGAGATCCGGCGGACCACCTCCGCGGCCTTCACCAGCGCGTTGTCGGTGCGATACGGCATCGAGCCGTGTCCGGGCGTCCCCCGGATCCGCAGCCGGCACCAGTACGAACCCTTCTCCCCCACCATCGTGACGAGCTTCGGCCCGGTCGTTGAGGGGAGAGGCATCCTGAGCCCTCCCGCCTCCGTGACCACGTAATCGGCCATGACGGCATCGCGCTCGTGCTCCAGCAGCCACCACGCGCCGTGCGTGCCGAGCGCCTCTTCGTCGGCGACGGCCAGGAAGATGAGGGTGCCTCGAGGCCGGAAGCCGGACGCAGCCAGCTGTTTCACCGCGACCGCCATCGACGCGGTCAAGTTCAGCATGTCGACCGCTCCGCGTCCCCACACGATGTCCCCGACCAGCTCGGCGGCGAACGGGTCGCGTTCCCACCCGGCGACGTTCACCGGAACCACGTCGATGTGGCCCATGAGCGCAAGCGAGGGCGCCGTCGGGTCGGAGCCCTCCATCCGCACGACGAGGTTCCCGCGGCCAGGGAGCGGCTCGTACCGCTGCTGGTCCAATCCGGGGCCCTCGAGATAGGACGCGAGCAGGTCGGCGCTCCGGCGTTCGCCGCCGGACTCCGGCATGCCGTCATTCACGCAGGCGTTCCGGATGAGCTGCTGCAGGAGTTCGGTGACCTCGGCGGTGGTCGCGTCGACCACGAACCTCAGCGCTCCAGGCCGGACCGGATCTCCGCCTCGCGTTCCGTAGCGCCCGCGCGGAACTCCTTCGCCGCCTCGGCGAGGATCGAGCCGAACTCGACCGCGCCTCGGCCGGCCTGTCGCGCGAGATTCGCCGGTGCCATGCGTTCGGTCTGGCGCTTCATCCACCGGCCGCTCATCACCGCGGCCGTCGCCCCGGCGCCAAGGCCCAGGGCGAGCCAGAAGATCCGTCGCATCTAGCCGTCCTTCTTCTTTCGCCGGAGCTTCCGCATCGCGCGGGAGGCGCCGGCGCCGAACGCCGCCACCTTGATGAGCGGGCTCGAGACCGCCTGTTCCACGACGTTCGTGACCCGCTCGGCGCTCTTCACGATGTTGCCGATCGACTCAGCCATGCCGTCCAGCCGCTCCAGCTCCTTGTTCACGGAGGCGACCGACGTCGTCACCTCGCGAAGGAGCGGCGTCGTCTGCTGGCGCGTCTCGTCCACCATCTTCGTCGTCGCGTCGATGAGCAGGGCGACGCGGAAGACCATGAAAGCGAGGAACAGGACCAGCACGCCCCAGACGATCGCCGCGATGATGGCGGCCACGCCGCCGGCGCTGACTCCGATCACGCTCGACTCCCTTCGTGTGGTCGCAGGTGGTGGGGTCGAATCTTACCGGGCGGGCTCGGGACGGTCCTCGTCTGGCGTCTCTTCGCCCATGCCACTCGGCTCGTAGTACGTGGTCCCCTGGAACCGCACGGGCCGGTATTCCTGCTCGACCCGATGGCCGGGATAGTCGTGCGGGTACTTGTAGCCCTTGCCGTATCCGTGCTTGCGAAGGGCAGGGTGGCCGGCCTCGCGCAAGTGCAGCGGGACCGGGTCGGCGGAGGCCGCGTCGGCCGTCGCGAGCCCGAGCGCATGCACCACGCTGTTCGACTTCGGCGCCCGCGCGAGGTAGATGGCCGCCTCGGCAAGGTTCAGCCGGCACTCGGGGAGCCCGACGTACTCGACCGCCTGCGCGGCGGCGGTCGCCACGAGCAACGCCCTCGGGTCCGCGAGGCCGATGTCCTCGGATGCGTGGACGACCATGCGACGGGCGATGTAGCGCGCGTCCTCTCCTGCCTCCAGCATGCGCGCGAGCCAGAAGAGGGCCGCGTCGGGGTCCGAGCCCCGGATGCTCTTGATGAACGCGGAGATGACGTCGTAGTGCGCGTCCCCCTGGCGGTCGTAGACGATCGCCTTCTTCTGGATGGCCTCCTCGGCGGTGTGCCGGTCGACCTCGGCTAGGCCGTTGGCTTCCGCGGCGTTGACGGCGGCCTCCAGCCCCGTGAGCGCAACGCGCGCGTCCCCACCGGCGATCTCGGCGAGATGCGCCAAGGCTTCCTCCGTCACGAGGATGGTGCTCGCGCCCAGTCCGCGCTCCGGGTCGGCGAGCGCGCGGTCCAGCAACACGCGGATGTCGGCGGGCTCGAGCGGCTCCAGCCGGAGCAGCAGGCATCGCGACAGGAGCGGCGACACCAGAGAGAAGTACGGGTTCTCGGTCGTCGCACCGATGAGCGTGATCGTTCCTTCCTCGACGGACGGCAGCAGCACGTCCTGTTGGGACTTGCTCCAGCGATGCACCTCATCCACGAAGAGCACCGTCGGAACGAGCGTCCCTTTCGCCTGCTGCATCACCTTGCGCGCGTCGGCGACGCCCGAGGCGACGGCGGAGAGCTGCACCATCTCGCCCCCGACCGCGCGGCCGACGATGTGCGCGATCGTGGTCTTGCCCGTCCCGGCCGGCCCCCAGAGCAGGAGCGACGGCACGTTGCCGGAGGCGACGAGCGTCGTGAGCGGGCGCCCCGGCCCGATCAGGTGCCGCTGCCCGACGACCTCATCCAGCGTCCGGGGGCGCATCCGCGTGGCGAGGGGCGCGCCGACCATCGAGCCCGTCCCGTCAGCGACCCAACGGCCCGAAGCGCATGCCGAGCTGGTCGAGCTGCTCCTGCGAGGGCTCCGACGGCGCGCCCGTGAGGAGCTCGGATCCGGACGAGGTCTTCGGGAATGCGATCACGTCGCGGATGTTCTCCTTCCCCGAGAGCAGCATCAGGACGCGGTCCAGGCCGAAGGCGAACCCGGCGTGCGGCGGCACGCCGAAACGGAACGCCTCCAGCATGTGCCCAAACTTGTCGGTCGCCTCCTCGCCCGTGATCCCCATGACCTCGAAGACGCGCCGCTGCAGGTCCGGGCGGTGGATTCGGACGCTCCCGCTCCCGAGCTCGATCCCGTTCAGGACGATGTCGTAGGCGCGTGCCCGAGCCGTCTCCGGCTCGAGGTCGTCGGAGACCGGCGAGGTGAACGGGTGGTGCTTCGCCACCCAGCGTGCCTCCTCCTCGCTCCATTCGAACACGGGGAACTCCGTGATCCAGAGGAAGTCCCACCGGCGCTCCGGCACGAGCCCGAGCCGAGCGGCCAGCAGCCTGCGGAGACCGTCGAGCGCCACGGCGACGCGCCCCGGCTGGTCTGCGACCAGCAGGACGAGGTCGCCGTCGCCCGCGCCGGTCGCTTCGGAGACGGCCGCGATCTCCTCCGGCGAGATGTGCGAGAGCACCGGCGAGCGCGCCTGCCCGCCTTCGAGCGCGATCCAGACCAGCCCCGTCGCGCCGCGCGCCGTGGCTTCGGGCACGAGCGCGTCCAGCTCCTTACGAGACCAGGTCCCCGCGCCCGGTGCGGCGAACCCCGCGACGCACCCGCCCCGTTCGATCGCCGACGCGAACGCGCGGAACGCGGTGGCGCCGAACGCGGTCGTGACGTCCGCCAGCTCCATGCCGAACCGCGTGTCGGGCTTGTCGGTCCCGAACCGCGCCACCGACTCGTCGTACGTGAGCCGCGGGAACGGGACGCGGATCTCCACGCCCAGGTACTCGCGCCACACGCGCGCGAAGAGCGACTCGAGCACCTCGAACACGTCCTCCTCGGACGCGAACGACATCTCCAGGTCGAGCTGCGTGAACTCCCAGTGGCGGTCGGCGCGCAGATCCTCGTCGCGCATGCACCGCACGATCTGGTAGTAGCGGTCGAGGCCCGCCACCATCAGCAGCTGCTTGAACATCTGCGGTGACTGCGGGAGCGCGTAGACCTTCCCGCGCTGCAGCCGCGACGGCACGAGGAAGTCCCGCGCGCCCTCGGGCGTGCTCTTCGTGAGCGTCGGCGTCTCCACGTCCACGAACCCGCGTTCGTCGAAGAACTGCCTGACGGTCCCGAACATCCGGTGCCGCAGACGAAGCACCCCGGTCATCTCGGGGCGGCGCAGGTCGAGGTAGCGGTACGTAAGCCGGAGCGCCTCCTCGACCTGCACGTCGTCCTCGACCGGGAAGGGCGGCGTGTCGGACATGGAGAGCACCTCGATATCGCCGGCGGCGACCTCAACCTCACCGGTCGCCAGGCCTGCGTTCGCCGTCCCCTCGGGCCGCAACCGGACCTCGCCGCGAACGAGCACCACCGACTCGAGCTTCGCCTCCGACGCGGCTCGGAACGCCTCCGGCGCGTCGTCGGGATGCGCCACGACCTGGACGGGCCCCTCGCGGTCGCGCAGGTCCAAGAACACGACGCCGCCGTGGTCGCGTCGCCGCGCGACCCACCCGGCGAGCACGACCCGGCCCCCGGCGTCCCCGGCCCGAAGCGACCCGCACATGTGCGTGCGCCCGCCGGCCAGCCGTTGCTCGGTCATGCCGGCCCCTCCTCCCGGCCCGCCCCGATCGCAGCGGCGGCGGCCTCGACCGGCCCTTCGTGCTGCTCGCCGTCGGAGAGCCGGCGCCACGTCACGGTGCCGGCGGCCGCCTCCCGCTCGCCGATGATCACGGCGAAGCGGGCGCCGCTCCGGTCGGCGGCGCGCATCTGCGCCCCGAGAGGTCGCGCCTCGAACGATCGGTCCACGCCGAGCCCTGCCGCTCGGAGCGTTCGCGCCACCGCCGCCGTCGTGGCGAGGGTGCCCTCACCGATACCGACGACGAAGGCATCCGGGCGTTCGACGTCCGCCATAGGTGCCGCCTCTGCCGTCTCAGGCGCCAACAAGCGCACGCGCTCCAAACCGATGGCGAAGCCGACCGCCGGGGTCGCCGGTCCGCCGATCACCTCGGCCAGCCCGTCGTACCGGCCCCCCCCGCCGACGCTGTCCTGGCCCCGTGCGAGCCTGCCGCTCACCCACTCGAAGGTCGTTCGCGTGTAGTAGTCGAGTCCTCGGACCAGCGTCGGCACCAGCACGTACTCGATGCCTTCGGCCCCCAGCCCCTGCCGGACCTCGGAGAAGTGCGTCGCGCACGGCTCGCAGAGCCGGTCGACGATCTTCGGGGCCTCGGCGGCGACGGCGCGGCAGGCATCGTCCTTGCAGTCCAGGACTCGGAGGGGATTGTCCTCGAAGTGATCCCGATGTTCGTCGCGCAGCCGCTCACGGTTGGCTCGGAGACACTCGATGAGCTCGGCGCGGTAGGCAGGCCGGCATTGCTCGTCTCCGATGCTGTTGATCTGCAGCTCGAGCGGTCCGTCGATGGCCTCGCGGAGGAAGGCCTCGCCCAGCGCGACCACCTCCACGTCCGCGCCCGGTCCCCCCTCGCCAACGATCTCCGCATCGAACTGGCGGAACTCGCGAAGTCGGCCCGATTGTGGGCGCCCGTAACGCCACATCGGCTCGACCGTGAAGACCTTCAACGGCACGGGCAGTCCATGGCGGCGCTGGAGATACGCACGCACGATGGCGGCCGTGGCCTCCGGCCGAAGGGTCAGGGACCGCTCGGCCCGATCCTCGAACGTGTACATCTCCTTGCGAACGACGTCGCTCGACTCCCCCGACGATCGGCGAAAGAGCTCGGTGTGCTCGAACGCGGGCGTCTCCGCGTACCGGTAGCCGAACCGATGCGCCCACGTCGCGGCCCGCTGGTACAGCGCCCACATGCGGCCGCCCTCTGGGGGCAGCAGGTCGACCGTGCCCCGAGGAGGCTGCAGGTCCATGACGGCGCTCAGGCCAGCTGGAGCAGGAACGGGTTCGTCGCCCGCTCGACGGCGACCGTCGTGCTCTCGAGGTGGCCCGGGTGCACGACGAGCTCGTCGGGAAGCTCCAGGAACAGCTGGAGGCTCCGCGCCATCGCCTCCGGCGAGGAATTGGGGAAGTCCGAGCGGCCGATGCTGCCACGGAACACCAGGTCGCCCGAGAAGACGAGGTCCGGCAAGCGGAAGCACGAGCTGCCAGGCGTGTGCCCCGGCGTGTGGATCACCTCGAAGGCGAGCCCGGCCGCTTCGATGACGTCACCGTCGGCGAACGGCCGGACGATCGCGGGCCGGCTCGGCGGCGACGCGTAGCCGGCGCCCCAGGCGGTTGCGTCGGAGAGCGCGAGCTCGTCGTCGCCGTGAATGTGGAGCGGGATGTCCGGCCCGCAGACCTCGGCGACCGCGCCGATGTGGTCGTCGTGACCGTGCGTCGCGAGCACCGCGACGGGCCGCTTGCTGGCCGCCTCGAGCAGGCCGAGGACCCGCTCGGGCGAGAAGCCGGGGTCGATCACGACCGCGTCGTCCCGCCCTTCGGCGGCCACGAGCCAGCAGTTCGTGGCGTAGGGGTTGTCGGCGAAGACCTCCAGGTACATCGAGGGTGAATCGTAGCAGCGGGCAGGGCCGGGCTCCCAAGGGGCCCGGCCAGGTGTCCGCGAGACACCTATGGAGAAATATCTACAAGTCGATCTATTGCGAGGTCGGCATATTTTCTATGGGTACGGGTGAGGAGACCCCCGTTCACCTGCGCCCGCTTACGACAAAGGGCGCCCGTCGAGCAGGATCGTGACCGGGCCGTCGTTCACCAGCTCGACCTCCATGTGCTCCTGGAAGGCGCCGCGGCGAACCGTGAGCCCGTGCACCTCGAGCGCGCGGGCGAACGTCTCGACTCGTTCGCGGGCGACTTCCGGATCGGCCGCCGCGTCCCACGAAGGCCGGCGCCCCCGACGCGCGTCGCCGTAGAGGGTGAACTGGGGCACGACCAGGACCTCGCCGCCGGTGTCCTGGATCGAGCGGTTCATCCTCCCCTGCTCGTCTTCGAAGATCCGAAGCGTCGCGACCTTCGACGCGAGCCATGCCTCCTCGCCGTCCGCATCGGTCCGCCCGACCCCGACCAGGATCAGGAGACCGGGGCCGATCTCCGCGATGATCTCGTGTGCGCGTCGCACGGCCGCGCGAGAGACGCGCTGCAGCACCAGCCGCACGGTCGCCTCAGCCGGGCACGACGCGGTTCGCGTCGAAGACGCCGTCGACGCGCTTGACCGCGGACAGGATGCTCGACAGGTGCCCGATGTCCCCGAGCTCGAACGTGAAGCGAAGCGTCGCGATCCGGTCCTTCCCCGTCTGCGACGACGCCGCGATGATGTTCACGTGCTGGTCGCCCAGCACGGTGGCCACGTCCTGCAACAGCTTGCGCCGGTCGAGCGCCTCGATCTGGACGGAGACCGCGAACGAGGTCGCCTTGCCGGCGGCCCACGCCACCTCGATCAGCCGGTCCTTGTCGCGCAGGAGCTCTCGCACGTTCGGACAGTCGGTGCGGTGAACGGAGACGCCTTGCCCTCGGGTGACGAAGCC
Organism: Actinomycetota bacterium; assembly: GCA_005888465.1. Classification (GTDB taxonomy): domain Bacteria; phylum Actinomycetota; class UBA4738; order UBA4738; family UBA4738; genus AC-55. The sequence goes on along the minus strand of VAYJ01000058.1, from coordinate 1,389 downwards.
CATGATCTCGTCGCCGGGGACCGGCGTGCAGCACCGCGCGAGCTTCACCCACACGTCGCTTCGGCCCTGCACCACGACCGCCTGGGCTGGCGCCTTGCCGAGCCTGACCGGGCGCGCCGCCGGGATCTCCTCGGCCTCCTCCTCGGTCTCCTCGGACACCAGGCGCGTGAGGCGTGAGACGACCGACTGCGGCGAGACGTGTCCCTCGCCGATCGCCACGTACAGGGCCTCGAGGTTCGGGTAGTGCAGGTCGGACGCGACCCGGGTCATGAGCTCGTCCGAGGACAGGCGCACGACGGGGAGGGAATGACGGCGGAGTGAGCGCTGCAGGAGGTCGCGGCCCGTCTCGAGGGCGTCCTCGCGGCGCCCGCGCGAGAACCACTGGCGAATCTTCGTGCGCGCACGCGGCGACTTCACCATCGTGAGCCAGTCCTGCTTCGGCCCCGCGTCCGGAGCCTTCGAGGTCAGGACCTCGACGCTGTCGCCGGTCTGCAGCTGGTAGTCGAGCGGCACGAGCCGCCCGTTGACGCGAGCACCGACGCACCGGTGGCCGACGTCGGTGTGGATCGCGTACGCGAAGTCGATGGGGGTCGCGCCCTCCGGCAGGTTGACGACGTCGCCCTTCGGGGTGAAGACGAACACCAACCCCTCGTAGAGGTCGATCTTCAGCCCTTCCATGAACTCGCGCGGGTCAGACATGTCGCGCTGCCACTCGAGCATCCGGCCGAGCCACGCGATCTCCGCCTGGTCATCGCCGGAGCGCTTCGAGCCTCGCTCCTTGTAGCGCCAGTGCGCGGCGATTCCGTACTCGGCCGTCTGGTGCATCTGATGCGTCCGGATCTGGATCTCGAGCGGCCGCCCCTCCGGCCCGATCACGGTCGTGTGCAGCGACTGGTACATGTTGAACTTGGGCATCGCGATGTAGTCCTTGAACCGCCCGGGCACCGGCTTCCACAGGGCGTGGATGGCCCCGAGCGCCGCGTAGCAGTCGCGAACCGTGTCGACCAGCAGGCGCGTGCCGACCAGGTCGTAGATCTCGTTGAACTCCTTGCCGCGGAGCACCATCTTCTCGTAGACGGAGTACAGGTGCTTCGGCCGGCCCGTGATCTCGGGCTTGATCTTCATCTCACGGAGCTTGCCCGTCAGGAGTTCGGAGACGCGATCCACGTGCTCCTGGCGCTCGCCCTCGCGCTTCTCCACGAGGCTCGCGATCTCCTCGAAGCGGCGAGGGTGCAGCGCGTGGAAGGACAGGTCCTCGAGCTCCCACTTGATTCGGTCAACGCCCAGACGGTGCGCGAGTGGCGCGTAGATCTCGAGCGTCTCGGTCGCCTTCGCCTGCTGCTTCTGGCGCGAGAACACGCCAAGCGTTCGCATGTTGTGCAGCCGGTC
>VAYJ01000263.1 GCA_005888465.1 Actinomycetota bacterium | reverse complement strand
ATCGTTCCCCTCTACGTGAACGTGTATCTGCCTCCCCAGCCGACCCCGGCCCGCTGCTATGCCTGGGGCCAGGCCCTGCGCGCCATCCTGGACGCGCGCCCCGAGCGCGTGGCGCTCATGGCTTCCGGCGGGCTCTCGCACTTCCCCGGCACCGACCAGTACGGCTCGCCCGACTACGACTGGGACCGGCAGACGCTCGACCGGCTGGTCGCGGGACGCGGCGCCGAGACGGCCGCCCTCACCGGCGAGGAGCTCGACAAGGCCGGCAACGTGGAGTTCAGGACCTGGATCACCCTCCTGGGCGCCGTCGGCCCGGCCAGAGGCCGTGTGATCTGCTACGAGCCCTCCTGGCATCACGGCAACGCCACGGTGACGTGGCCGGTCGCATGAGCCTCCACTACGTCTTCCCGCCCGCCTCGGGCTACCTGCTCAACCGCTGCCTGTACCAGCTCAAGTCCGACGACACCTTCCGTGAGCGCTATCTGAAAGACCCCGAGGCCACCCTGTGCGAGGCCGGCCTCGACCCCGAGCGCATCGCCGCCCTGCGGGCCCTCGATCGGGACAGGCTACTCGCCCTCGGGGCCCACGCCTACCTGGTCTTCATGGCCTCGCTGCGCCTCAAGATGGTCACCGCACCCCAGACGTTCGAGAGGTTCTAGCGGGGTGAAAGGTCCGGGCCGCTTGACGCGGACAATGCATCGCGGCGCTCTCGTCGTTGCCCTCGTCCTTTCGTCAATCGCCGCGCCGCTGGCCGTCGACGCGCAGCGGCCAGAGAAGCTCTATCGCATCGGCATGCTCGAGAGGACGTCGACAGCGATCAATGCTGCCAACCTCGAAGGCTTCCGACAAGGTCTGCGGGAGCTTGGGTACGTCGAGGGGAAGAGCTTCGTCATCGAGTATCGATCGGCCGATGGCCGCGACGAACGGTTCCCCAGCCTGGCTGCTGAGCTGGTTCGGCTGAAGGTGGACCTGATCCTCACGAGGGGCACGTCCGCGGCCCTGGCGGCCAAGAATGCCACGGGAACGATTCCTGTGGTCATCACGGGGGTTGGCGATCCTGTTGGGCAGGGCGTTGTCGCGAGTCTCGCACGCCCGGGCGCGAATGTGACGGGGCTGAGCACTCTTGTAACGGAGATATACGCGAAACGGGTCGGACTCCTCAAGGAACTGGTTCCGGGAGCCGTACGACTCGCGGCCCTCATCAATATGAGCAACCCCGCTAGTCCCCCTCAGTGGAAAGAGGTCGAGAGGGCGACGCGATCCCTGGGTCTCCAGGCCCAGCTTCTCGACGTCCGAAAGCCTGAGGATCTGGGGCCGGCGTTCGATGGCGCAATCAGGCAGCATGCCGACGCGCTCGTCGTGGGGCTTGAGACCCTCACGCAGGCGAACCAGCGGGTCATCGTTGACCTCGCTGCAAAGCATCGGCTGCCGGCGATATACGCATCCATGGAGTTTGCCGGGGGGTTGGTCGTCTACGGAGTGAACTATCCTGACCAGTATCGCCACGCAGCGAGCTTCGCGGACAGAATCTTCAAGGGCGCGAAGCCCGCCGACCTCCCCGTCGAGCAGCCCACAAAGTTCGAGCTGGTGATCAACACGAGGACCGCCAAGGCGCTCGGCCTGACGATCCCGCCGTCGCTCCTCCTGCGGGCCGACCAAGTGATCCAATGACACGACACCGGCGCCTTCTTCCCGTTTCGAGCGGTTGCCGAACAAACGGGGCTGGGGGGTCAGATCTCACATCCATACATTTCCTGCCGAGCTTGCGAGCGGATATCGACCATCCGCGGAGGCCCGATGTTGGATTGTGAGACCTGACCCCGATGAGCATTCCGCGATTCCTTCGCGTGGTCGGCCTGACGGCGCTGGTGGTCGCGGCCGCCTCACCCGCGCTCGGCCAGGCGCCCAGGTCGGGCGGCTCGATCACCTTGAGGCTGCGCGAGGACTTGCCGCAGGGCTTCGCCATCCACGAGAGCCCGACGATCTCCACCATGTGGCCGGCCATGCCGTGCCTCAGCAACCTGGTGCTCTTCGATCCGATGAAGCCCACGCACAGCGTGGACAACCTCATCGGCGAGCTCGCCGAGCGCTGGTCGTGGCAGGAGAACTATCGCAAGCTCGTCTTCTTCCTCCGGAAGGACGTCAAGTGGCACGACGGCAAGCCCTTCACCTCCAGGGACGTCAAGGCCACGTTCGACATGCTCCGAGAGGCGCCGGAGGCTCCCGCCAAGCTGCGTTTCAACCCGCGGAAGGAATGGTGGGCCAACGTGGAGGCGGTGGACGCCATCGACCCGCTCGCCGTGGTGTTCCGGCTGAAGCGGCCTCAGCCTTCCCTGCTCCTCATGCTGGCCTCCGGATACACGCCGATCTACGCCGCGCACGTGCCGGCGGCAAGCTACCGAGCGGGCTGCGTCGGCACCGGGCCCTTCAAGCTGAAGGAGTGGCGCAAGGGTGAGTTCGTCGAGTACGTGAAGAACACCGACTACTTCGTGAAGGGCCGGCCCTACCTGGACGGCGTGCGATATCTGATCAT
>VAYJ01000260.1:1206-6700 GCA_005888465.1 Actinomycetota bacterium | reverse complement strand
TCCGCCGCGCTCACGCAGCTGTCCCGGCTCTGGCCGAGGTACGAGCGGGCACCCCACGGCGATGTCCTCGACTCCAAGGGCCCGCTCATCGCCTCGCTCGCGAACGCGCTGCCGCCGCCCCACAAATTCCTGCCTCGCCGCGACCTCGCCTCCGAGATCGAGTGGGCGAAGAACCGCCTCGTGACGCCGGAGCGCTATGTGGGCGAGCTGGCGGCGACGGGGCATCAGCCCCCGATCCCGCCCGACCTCATGCTGCGCGTGTACGAGGGGTACGAGCGGCGCAAGCGTGCCATGCAGCGGATCGACTTCGAGGACATCCTCGGCCGTGCGGTGGGTCTGTTCGACGAGCACCCCGATGCCGCAGGGGAGATCCACGAGCGCTTCCAGGCCTTCACCGTCGACGAGTACCAGGACGTGAACCCGCTTCAGGCCGCGCTCCTCGAGCGGTGGCTGGGCGGACGCGACGAGCTCTGCGTGGTCGGTGACGACTACCAGACGATCTACGGCTTCACGGGGGCCTTGTCGTCGTACTTGCTCGACTTCTCCAAGCGCTTCCCGAACGCCCGGGTCCTGACGCTCGAGGACAACTACCGTTCCACCCCCGAGATCCTGGGCACCGCGAACCGGCTCGCAGGCCACCTGGGCGGTCACCGCAAGACGCTCCGGGCCACGCGCGAGAGCGGTCCGGCACCGGTCATCCGGGCGGTGCGTGACGAAGGAGCCGAAGTCGCCTTCGTCGTGTCGGAGGTTGGGCGACTGCAGGAGGCCGCGACGGTCCCGTACGAAGAGATGGCGGTCCTGTACCGCATCAACGCTCGCTCGGAGCCGTTCGAGGAGGCGCTCGCCGCGGCCCACATCCCCTATCAGGTCCGGGACGGGGCGTTCCTGCGCCGCCCCGGGCCTCGGGCGGTGCTGCACCGGCTGCAGCGCGAGGTGGGTGCCGTTGCGGATGCCGTCGAGCGGGTGACGGACACGTTGGGGTTCGAGCCCGACGGGGACCGAGAGGGCGACTCCGAAGAGGAGGTGACCCGGCAGGCCGATCTCGCGCGGCTTCGCACCCTGGCCCACGAGTTCGTGGAGACTCACCCCGACCAGGGCCTGGCGACTTTCCTCGCCGAGCTGGCCGAGCGGTTCTCCACCGAACGATCCGGGCGCGGTGTCAACCTGATGACCTACCACCGCGCCAAGGGGCTGGAGTTCGACGCGGTGTTCCTGCCCCGACTGCTGGACGGCGAGCTGCCGTTCCGTTCGGGTCGGAGCCGGGCGCCGGTCGAGGAGGAGCGCCGGCTCCTCTACGTCGGGATCACGCGTGCGCGACGGTACCTGCACATGACGTGGCCGGCCGCGGCGGGGAAGGCCCGGAGCCCCTTCCTGGACGAGATCCTTGGCGGGCCCGAGCCGAGCGCGGCACGCCCGAGATCGGCGGTTCCGGTCACCGTTCCTCCGGGGGGCCCGCTCTTCGAGTCGCTCAAGAGATGGCGCCGCGCACGTGCGGAGGCCGACGGCGTCCCCGCCTACGTCGTGTTCCACGACTCGACGCTCACGGCGATCGCCGAGCGCCGTCCGCGTACGGCTCTGGAGCTACGGACCGTGGCCGGCGTGGGACCGGCCAAGCTCGAACGGTACGGCCGCGAGGTCCTGGACGTGGTCGAGGCGAGCGACCTCAGGAGCGTCGCTAGAGAACCAATTCCGGATTGGCGACACGGACCTGACTGACACGTTCCGCCGCGGCCCGCCCGAGCTTGTTGAGCATGGCGTGATCGAGGCGAGCCCTTACCGACTGGACGTCGTCGATTCCCCGTGGAGCGTTGTGCCTCTTGAACATGGTCTGACTCCTTTGGCGGTCCGTGGACGGGGCCAGCGAGGGCCGGTCGCCCGGCCCCCACTGCGCCTCAAGCTGCTTGCCTTGTCCCCCGAGCACTACATCTGGCCGTACTCGCCCGCGCCGTGCGTCTCCCGATCTTGTTTCTCGGCGATGGCGCATTCTGTGGTCAGCACCAGCGCTGCGATCGATGCGGCGTTCTGCAGCGCCGAGCGGGTGACCTTGGCAGGGTCGATGATCCCGGCCTCCCTCAGGTCCCCCCACGCGCCGGTTGCGGCGTTGAATCCCACGCCGTTCGCTTCCCCGCGGATCCGTTCCACCACGACGGCGCCTTCGAACCCTGCGTTGTCGGCGATCAACCTCGCCGGCTCTTGCAGGGACCGCAGGACGATCGTAGCGCCCGTGGCCTCGTCGCCCGAGAGCCCGAGGCTGTCGACGTCGATGGCCTCCTCCGCCCGGATCAGGGCCACCCCACCTCCGGGGACCGTGCCTTCCTCGATGGCCGCCCGCGTGGCGGACACGGCGTCCTCGATGCGGTGCTTCTTCTCCTTGAGCTCGACCTCGGTGGCCGCGCCGACCTTGATCACGGCAACACCGCCGGCCAGCTTCGCCAAGCGCTCCTGCAGCTTCTCCCGATCGTAGTCGGAGTCCGTCTTCTCGATCTCCGCCTTGATCTGGTTGATCCGGCCCTTGATCTGCTCTGGGTCGCCTTGGCCTTCCACGATCGTGGTGTCGTCCTTGGTGACGACCACGCGCCGCGCGCCTCCCAACAGCTCCAGTGTGGCGTTCTCGAGCTTGAGACCGACCTCATCCGACACCACGTGGGCACCGGTGAGGATCGCCACGTCCTGGAGCATCGCCTTGCGACGGTCTCCGAACCCGGGGCCAGGGCCTCGCCCTCCACGTCCTCCGCCACGATCACCAGTGGCTTTCCGGCCTGGACGATCTTCTCCAGGACGGGCAGGAGGTCCTGCACGCTCGAGATCTTCTTGCCGACCAGCATGATGTAGGGGTCCTCGAACGAGGTCTCCATCCGCTCGGGGTCGGTGACGAAGTACGGCGAGATGTAGCCCTTGTCGAACTGCATCCCTTCGACGAACTCGAGCTCGATGCCGAAGGTCTGCGATTCCTCGACGGTGATCACGCCGTCCTTGCCGACCTTCTCGAACGCCTCGGCGATCGAGTCGCCGATCGCGGGGTCGGCCGCGGAGAGGCTCGCCACGTGGGCGATGTCCTCTCGGCCCTCGACGTCGCGCGCCTGCTTGCCGATGTGTCCAACCACCTCGTCCACGGCCCGCTCCATGCCGCGCTTCAGTGCCATCGGGTTGGCCCCGGCGGCGACGTTGAGCATCCCGTTACGGACCATGGCTCGTGCGATGACGGTGGCGGTGGTCGTCCCGTCACCGGCCACGTCGTTCGTCTTAGTGGCGACTTCTTTGACGAGCTGGGCGCCCATGTTCTCGAATGGGTCCCCCAGCTCGATCTCCTTGGCGATCGTCACACCGTCGCCCCACTTCTTGTCGAGCACGACGTTGCGGCCCTTCGGGCCGAGCGTGATCGCGACGGTGTCGGCGAGCTTGTTGACCCCCGACTCGAGCGCCCGTCTGGCGTCCTCGTTGAACTTCAGGACCTTCGCGGTCATTTCATGCCTCCGATCGATTGGTGGTTCAGAGCGAGGACGTCGCGAGCGGACAGGATGAGGTACTCCTCGCCGCCCACCTTGACCTCGGTGCCGCCGTACTTCGCGTAGATGACCCGATCCCCGACGTTCACGTCCATCGGGATGCGCTTCCCGTCCTCGAACCGTCCCGGGCCGATCGCCATGACCTCGCCCTCCTGAGGGCGCTCCTTCGCGTTGTCGGGGATCACCAGGCCGGAGGCCGTGGTCTCATCCTCCTCGTTGGGGTGCACCGCGATGCGGTCCTCGAGCGGCGTCAGTCCGAATGTCTTGCTCATCGTGTCCCGTCCTTTCACGTGCTCTTGGGGCGCCGTCCAGCGAAGCTGGTCCGGCCTGCCTGTGGGGAGGATCCCTGAGGCTTGGGTATTCACGCCGCGTGGCCTTGCAGCCGGCGGTATTCCTTGGCCAAGCGTCGGCCCTCTCTCGTCAGCTGAATGGAGTCGCTGTCCTTGGGCCGCTGGCCGAAGGGAGCCTTGCGGTACAGGATGGCTCCGCTGTCCTTCGTTCCGAACAGGTTCGCCGTCGACTGGACCTTCGGCCCAAGGTGGTGCCGTCGAATCTCCCGCGACTCGCCGAGGGTCAAGCGACCGCCACCCTTCTCCAGCGCCAGCAGGTGGAGGTGGGCCAGCCTGCCGAGCTTGACCACCCGAGGGGACATGATCATGCTGCCCACCGGCTCGCCCTTGCTGCTCTTCTCGAGGATCGTCAACCCTTGACGGATGAGCGCGAGCCCGTGCTCGAACTTCGCCTCCATCGCTTCCTCCTCTCCCCCCGTGGCTGCTTCGTAACCCAACGTAAGTATACGCGCTTCTACGTACGCCTCGCGCCCCTATAGCCTGTGGCAACAGACGACCACCGCCTCCCCGCCTGCCCCACCTGCGAGCACTCTTGGTTTCCGAGGATGTGAACCCGGCTGTGCGTGGACCCGGCGGGACGGGAGCCCAGATCAGGTATGGATGCCCGAACGGCGACTACGAAGGCCACATCGAACCCGCCGTCACGGGTTCTTAGAGATCGGTTAGCTCGGCCGCTCGAGACCCTGCGCCAGGTCCTTGGCGAGGTCCCGGAGAGACACGACGCCGACCACCTTCTCCCCGGAGACGACGGGTAAGTGTCGAAAGCCGCCTCGGAGCATCAGACCCAACGCGTCCAGCACGCTGAGATCAGATGAAACCGTGATGGGGTCCGGGGTCATCCAATCGGCCACAGGATGGTCCAGCGCTGTCTGGGGCTCGCGTCTGAGCGACGTGAGGATGTCGCGTTCGGTGAAGATGCCAAGCAGCCGATCATCCTGCATGATCAGCGCCGAACCCACTCCCGCCGCCGCCATGATCCCGGCTGCGGTGGTCACACTGTCAGCGCGCCCGACGGAGATGAGGTCGGCGCTCATGATCTCTCCGACGGTGGTCATGGTGGGCTCATGCTGCAACGGAAGACGGGCTCCGTCAAGACGCGTGTTCGTTCTAGTGCTCGGGGGGACGACCACGTGCCGTGGGCCCGCGTCAGGTACCCAAGACCGCGCGTCGGCAATCGATGCGACGATCAGCCTTGGGTCGTCTGCATGACAAGCGTCCGATTGGTTCCTGCGAACCCCTGCCGCAAGGTCCCCGCGGCGAACACCACACCGGCGCCCGGACTGTCCACGCTCTGCAGGAGGTTGCTGCCCGTTCCCTTGTTCGGACTGCTCACCACGCTCCACACAGCCCCGTCCCAGTGAAGAGTGACCGTCTGCTCAAGCTCGCCCAGCGTGAAGTCGAGCGTGCTTCCGACGGCCCAGACATCCGTCGAGGACAGTACGCTCACACCGGTCAGGAAGTTGTTCCCCTTGGTCGTCGGCAACGGGTTCGGGCTCGCCACGATGGACCACGCGCCGCCATTCCAGTGCTCGGTAAGGGTCTGGCTCCCCTGGGACCCCACCGCCCACACGTCGGAGGCGGAGGCGACGCTCACGCTGGACAAGAGCGCGTCTCCAAAGATCGCGGGAGTAGTAACGA
>VAYJ01000260.1:543-1114 GCA_005888465.1 Actinomycetota bacterium | reverse complement strand
GCGTCCCGCGGCCGAGCGGAGTCGGGGTGGGCACGACCGTCCAGGCCGTGCCGTCCCAATGCTCCGCGAGGGGAGACGCGTTGCCGTCGACGCTCTGGCCCACGGCCCAGGCGTCGGTCGGGGAGATCGCAGCCACTCCGCGAAGGTCGTTGCTTCCCGACCCCATGTTGGGGCTCGCGACCACCGACCACGTCGTGCCGTTCCACCGCTCCACGAGCGTCCGGTCCGCGCTGCCAGCGAACTCGAACCCCACTGCCCATGCGTCGGTGCTCGAATCGACCGCGACCCCGTTCAGCTCGTTGTAGGACGTGCCGACGTTCGGGCTCTGGACGGCTCGCCAGGCAGTTCCGTCGAAGTGCTCGATCAGGGTCTTGAAGGCGCTCGAGGAGGGACCGCGGAACGTGCCCACCGCCCAGGCATCGGAGGCCGAGTTCGTGGCAATCGCTCTGAGCTCGTTGAAGTCCTGGCTGCGATTCGGGGTGCGCTGGATGGTCCAGATGCTGCCGGCGAGTTCGGCGCGCGGAGCGGCTGCGGCCGATCCTGCACCGAATACGAGGGCGACAGCCGCGAC
>VAYJ01000260.1:0-427 GCA_005888465.1 Actinomycetota bacterium | reverse complement strand
GCTTGCCTTCGGGGGAACTGTTGTGGCGATCATCCCTTCGGGCGCTGTACTCGGGAGAGCCGCGAAGGCCTCCGTTACCCTTGGCCGCCGCCGGTGTCCGGCCGAGGGAGGTTTGTATCAGCTGCGGAGGGCCATGCCGGGCAGAAACGTCGGCGGGTTGTGCGTGAAGTACCACTGCGACGAGTTGTAGATCGAGAGGATGGTCAGACATCCATAGGTCGAGCAGGTTCGCCCGCTCGATGAGACCGGGACCCGCCCTCCCCTTCGCTCAGCGGAGATGACGTTCCTTCCGTGGCTCATCCTCACAGCTCGCCTCCCTTTCCTCGCGCGGTGATCCGAGAGATGGGAGCCCACACCCGGTGAGCTCCCATCCGCCGAATGGCTTTCCGGTTGGATCAGACGGTTGCCGGCACGCCCTCGAAGAATG
>VAYJ01000259.1 GCA_005888465.1 Actinomycetota bacterium | reverse complement strand
GCAATTGTAAAGAATGTGCGCCGACGAGGCCGGACACGGATCAGCGCCAAGAATCAGGCCACGATTCCCGTCGCTGCGCTCAGGCGGGCCGGGCTCAAGCCCGGCGACGAGCTGCGGGTCGAGGCGGCCGGGGCCGGTCGAATCGTCCTGACGCGCGTGGAGGAGACCCTGGCGGGCTACGCGGGGCGCCTGACAGGAGTCTATCCGAAGGGATCCCTGAAGAAGCTGCGGCGGGAGTGGCGATAGTCGTCGTCGACGCGAGCGTCGTCATCGCGCTGCTCGACGGCGGCGACGCGCACCATGCGGCCGCCGTGGCCGCGCTCGCGGAGATGGGCCGAGAGCGGCTGATCCTGCCGGCCAGCGCCTATGCGGAGATTCTCGTCGATCCCTGGCGCCGCGGCGCCGATACTGTCGCCGTCATCAGGCGTTTCGTGACCGATCTGGGTATCCACATCGAGCCGCTCACGCGGGACATCGCCGAGCGCGCCGCCCGACTCCGCGCACGCCACGGCGCGCTCCGTTTGCCTGACGCCCTCGTGCTCGCAACAGCGGACACGCTCGATGCCATCGCACTTACGTGTGACCGGGCGTGGCCCCGCGCGAGTCGCCGCGCTCGTGTCGTCTAGGAACTACGGCGGGCAGGGTCATCCAACACCGCCCCCTCACCCTGTCCCTCTCCCCCGATGGGGGAGAGGGAAGAGAAGACTCTCGTCAAGCCGCTCTCTTCATTCTGATCCCTCTCCCCCAACTGGGGGAGAGGGCAGGGTGAGGGGGTCAGGTGTTCGCGCATAATCCAGCTTCCGCGACCAGGCCCGGCTAGGCCGCCTCGGCCACGCTGGTCCGCGGACGCAGGCGCAGGAGCACGTCGTTCATGAACTCGGTGAGCCGCTCCGCCACCTCTGCCCGCTCCTTGTTGTGGCGCTCAAGCTCGGCCTCGGCGCCGTTCAGCTGCTCACGGAGCCGGTCGGCCACTCGCTCGGTGGTCTCCGCGCGGTTGCGCATCTGCTCCACCTCGTAGACCAGCGGCCGGAGCTTCTCCATCTCGGTCTCGAGGGCATGCAGCCGCTCCTTCATCCGCTCGTTCTCGTGCAGGGCCCCGACGAGCGCCGGTATCTGGCGCTGCCCGTCTTCGAGCCACCGCAGCACCTGATCGCGGGATTCCGTCATCTCTCCCATGGCCACGATCCGCCCTCCTCTCTGCTGGGGTTGTGGGGTGTGGAGACATTATCAGATCACGAACGATGAATTCTGGGACGACATCGATCGCCAGCTGGCCCGCGGGCGGTCTCCGACACCGAGCGGGCGTTCGAGCCGGGAAGGGAGGGAGCGACAGCCGTCATGCCACACCGTCGACGGTCAAGCAACGAGGACACGCCCGCACGTTAGGGCGAGTTGTCGCCGCTGTCAAGGCCTGAATCGCGAAATTCATTACGGGCGCGCGTGGAGGGCGCGCCACACGCGCTCCGAGGTGATCGGCTGATCGCTGAGCACCACGCCGCGCGGGTCGAGCGCGTCATTCACGGCGTTGAGAATGGCCGCGGGCGCCCCCGTGGTGCCCGCTTCGCCCGCGCCCTTGAAGCCGCCGGGAATGCTCGGGGCCGGCGTCTCC
>VAYJ01000258.1 GCA_005888465.1 Actinomycetota bacterium | reverse complement strand
TGAGTTACACCAGCATCCGGGCCCCCATCGCGGGCCGGACGGGGAACCTGCTCATCCACCAGGGCAATGTGGTCAAGGCCAACGACATCGGCAATCCGCTGGTCGTGATCAACCGCATCCACCCGATCTACGTCACCTTCGCGGTGGCCGAGCGCTTCCTCGGTCAGATCAAGGTGGAGCGAGCCAGGGGCACCCTCGTGGTGGACGCCATCCCCCAGGGGCAGACGGCGACGACTCGGGGCAGCCTGAGCTTCGTCAACAACACCGTCGACACGACCACGGGGACCATCCAGCTCAAGGCCACCTTCGAGAACACGGACGACGTCCTCTGGCCCGGCCAGTTCGCCACGGTGGTCCTGACCGTGCGCACCGAGCCGGGCGCGCTCGTGGTGCCCTCGCAGGCCATCCAGGCCGGCCAGCAGGGGCAGTACGTCTTCGTGGTCAAGCCCGATTCGACCGTGGAGTCGCGGCCCGTGATGGTCGCCTTCGCGAACGGGCCCATGACGGTGGTGCGACAGGGCGTGCGGGCCGGCGAGCGGGTCGTGACGGACGGCCACATGCGCCTCGTGCCCGGCTCGCGCGTGGACGTCAAGCCCTCAGGCCCCACTCAGCCGGCGGCGGCGCCCGCCTCGACGCCACGATGAGCACCGATCTCTTCATCCGGCGTCCCGTCATGACCACCCTGCTCATGGCCGGGCTCCTGATCTTCGGCTTCATGGCGTATCGCCAGCTTCCCGCGAGCGACCTGCCCAACGTGGACTTCCCCGTCATCCAGGTCGCCGCGAGCCTGCCCGGCGCGAGCCCCGACACCATGGCCTCCGCCGTGGCCACGCCGCTCGAGCGCCAGTTCTCGACGATCGCGGGCATCGACTCGATGACCTCCACCAGCGCCCTCGGCCTGACCCAGATCACCGTGGTGTTCACCCTCGACCGCAGCATCGACGCGGCCGCCCAGGACATCCAGGCCGCCATCGCGGCCACCCTGCCGCTCCTTCCTCCCGGCATGCCGACGCCGCCCTCCTACAAGAAGGTGAATCCGGCGGACCAGCCCGTCCTGTACCTCGCGTTGAGCTCACCCACCTTGCCGCTCTACACCGTGGACGAGTACGCCCAGACCATGCTGGCCCAGCGGATCTCCACCATCAGCGGGGTCGCCCAGGTGCAGGTCTTCGGATCGCAGAAGTACGCGGTGCGCGCCCAGCTCGACCCGCGGGCCATGGCCACTCTCGGCGTGGGCATCGACGAGGTGCAGAACGCTATCGCCCAGTCCAACGTCAACCTGCCCACGGGCACGATCTACGGCCAGTACCAGTCCTTCAGCGTCCAGGCCACGGGGCAGCTCACCAATGCCCAGGCCTACCGGCCGCTCATCGTCGCGTATCGCAATGGCTCGCCCGTCAGGCTCGAGCAGCTCGGCCGGGTCATCGATAGCGTCCAGACCGACAAGGTCGCGTCCTGGTACAAGGACGAGCGCGCGGTCATCCTGGCCATCCAGCGCCAGCCCGGCACCAACACCATCGAGGTGGTGGATTCGATCAAGAAGATCCTGCCCACCTTCACGGCCCAGCTGCCCGCCTCCCTCAACCTCAACATCCTGTACGACCGGTCCGTTTCCATCCGTTCTTCGGTCGAGGACGTCCAGTTCACCCTGCTCCTGGCCATCGCGCTCGTGGTCCTGGTCATCTTTCTCTTCTTGCGGAACATCTCGGCCACCATCATCCCGAGCCTCGCTCTGCCCCTCTCGATCATGGGGACGTTCGCGGCCATGCAGATGCTCGGATACACCATCGACAACCTCTCGCTCATGGCCCTGACCCTGGCCGTGGGCTTCGTGGTGGACGACGCTATCGTCGTGCTCGAGAACATCGTGCGCCACATGGAGCACGGGATGGGGCGCATGGAGGCGGCCCTGCTGGGCTCGCGCGAGATCGGCTTCACCATCGTGTCCATGACCCTGTCCCTGGCCGCCGTGTTCATCCCGGTCCTGTTCATGGGGGGCGTGGTCGGCCGGCTCCTCCACGAGTTCGCCGCCGTCATCGGCGTCGCCGTCATCGTCTCGGGGGTGGTATCGCTCACCCTGACGCCGATGCTGTGCAGCCGGTTCCTCAAGCCTCCGGCCGAGAGCCACGGCCGCCTCTACCGGGCCTCCGAGCGGGTCTTTGATGGGATGCTCCGGACGTACCGGTGGACGCTCGAGGCCGCCCTCCGCCATCCTTCGGCGATGATCGTCGTCTTCGTTGCCACGCTGATGGCAACCGCGGTGCTCTTCACAGGTATTCCAGGACTCTTCGCGGGCATCCCGAAAGGCTTCATCCCCGACGAGGATACCGGGCAGGTCTTCGCCTTCACCGAGGCCGCCCAGGATATCTCCTTCGACAGTATGGTCGCCCACCAGCGGGCCGCCGCCGACATCGTCCTGAAGCAGCCCTACGTGAGCTCGTTCATGTCCTCGATCGGAGCCAGCAACACGAGCGTGGTGCCGAATACGGGACGCCTCTTCATC
>VAYJ01000264.1 GCA_005888465.1 Actinomycetota bacterium | reverse complement strand
CCGTGAAACAGGGCGTCAGGAAACAGACGCACGCCACGGCACAAATCCTTTCGGGCTGACGAACGCCCTCTCGTACCATGATTGGCATGAAGCGAGTGGTCGCCGCGGTGCTCTGTGCTCTCGTCGCGCTGACCATCGCCCTCTATCTGCTCGTCGTTCGCCCTCTGCTCCGCCCCTCCGATGTCACCGCGGTTGCAGAAGGCGCACTCGTCAGCGAGGATCTGCTCCTGCTCGGCAGCATCAACGTCAAGCAAGCCGCCTTTCTCGAGAAATGGCTCCTCGGGGCTCCGCAGGTCACCGCCGTCCGAGGCGAGCCCGCGCTGCCCGTGGCCGATCGAACGCTTTTCGATCACCTGCGCGCGGCGGGCGTGGATGCGCGTCACGACCTGGACCACGCGCTCTACGCGCTCTATCCCACCAGCGCCGAGGCGGCCCGTCATGCCGTCATATTGGTGGGCCGCTTCAACCCGGCCGCCATCAACACGTATCTGACTCGAGAGCTGAAGGCGACGCCCCGGACCGGCGCGGGGCCCACCTCCTTCGAGGTGGCGCGGACGGATCCCGCCACGTGCCAGCCGGGCGCGACCTGGGTGGTCACTGCGACCGCCGAATGGATCGTGCTCGCCGATCCGTCATCACATCCGGCCCTCCTCGCGCGCTTCGCGAGGCCCCCCGTCGAGAACAGCGAGAAGCTCGGCTGGTGGCGGGAGCTCGCTCGATCGGATCTTGCGAGCGTGGGGATCCCTGGTCTCGACCGCCTGGAGGCGGGCACGGCGCAGCCGTTCATGAAGAGCTCGGCGAAGGCCCTGGCCGCGCAGACGGATTCGTTCGGCCGCGTCTATCTCGGCCTCGGGGTGAAGACGGTTCCGCCACAGGGCGTTCTTCGCATCGTCGCTGACGCGAGGGATGCCGGCCGGGCCACGCGCCAGATCAAGGCATGGGAGCAGGCCGCGAGCGAGTCGCGCGCGCGGTGGCAAGAGGCCATGCCGAGCGTGGCGACGCTCTACGACAGCCTGAAGATCCACATCGAGGGCGCGCGCAGCACCATCGAGTTCAAGGTCGACCGCGCGCTGGCCGCAAACTCGCAGCGGGTGATCAACGAGCTGCTCGCCGCCGCCCTGGGCGGGCTGGGGGTCCGCGTCAGCGGCCCCGCCGCGGCGCCGGCGGCCGAGCGGATCGACACCGAGCCGGTGGTGTTCGTGCCCACGGTCGCGCCCGCGTCGCTGCCCGGCTATGATCCGCGCGCGCAGTTTGCCGAGGAGGTCGATCAGATCCAGGGGCCTTTCGGGCTTCGGCCCAGCGAGATTCGCCTGAGCGCCGAGCCCGGCGTGGGTCTGGAGCTGGTCGTCGAAGGGTTCGCCGCCGAGATTCCGAATGTCGGGGCGAGCGACGATCGCGTGCGCCTCTCAATCGACAGCGTGAAGTCGACCGGGGGGCAGGAGCTGCTGCGCCCCGAGGCGTGTGGCCGCGAGCGCAATCCCCAGCCGGCCGCCTTCAAGACCTGGGGCTCGCATCGGCTCAAGGCCTCGAAGACGCTGCGATTGATCGACGGGGCTGATCCGCATGCCCTGCAGAGCGTCTCGGGCCAGGTGCAGCTCCGCCTGCCGACTCGCACGGAGGTGGCGAGCCTGTCGCATCCGGCCGCGGGGGCGGTGGCGGAAAGGCACGGCGCCGTCTTCACCGTCACCAAGGTGGCCGGGGGTAGCGTGTCGTATCAGATCGAGGGGGCGCGTGATCGCGTCCTCTTCCTCCGCGCGCTGAATGCCAAGGGGCAGCCCCTGGCCTCGCCGAGCAGTTTTTCGTCCAGCTTCATGTTCGGCGATGGAGCATCCGGCCAGAAAAACTACGCGGGAACGATCGATCGCCTGGAGGTGGTCTTCGCCGCCGAGGAGCAGACGCTCCAGTTCCCCTTCACCCTCACCGATTTCTCGCTGGCGGGAAAGCCGGGGATGGTAGCCCTGGACCGCACGCCCCCATTTCGCCCCTACGGCGTGCGCGCCATGCTTGCCGAGGGGAAGCGGCTGGCGATCCCGGCCAAGCCCGAGGCCGCCCTCGCCGCGGCGGCGCTCGAGCCGTTCGAGCTCTCCCTGGACCGGGCGCAGCCTTTCTACGTCCTCAAGCTCGACTTCACGGTCCGGAGCCCGGATCTCCCGGACTTCCAGAAGATGTTCTCGCTGGGTCAGCTCCGCCTGACGCGCATCCAGCTCAAGGATGGAACCGTGCTCGAGCCTCCGCCGGCGGCCGCCGCCCCGCCTGCCGGCATTCGTCCCGTCTGGGACACGGCCGTCCGCTTCACCTCGTCACCGAAGGACGGCGTCCTCTCGACGTCTCTGAGCCTCTACGTCGACACCAAGGCG
>VAYJ01000262.1 GCA_005888465.1 Actinomycetota bacterium | reverse complement strand
GCGGGGTGGATGCTGCCGGTCGGCGTGATCCGCGAGCACACGCGCGCCGAGCACCTGGCGTGGCGTATGGGCCTCTACCGCGTCGGCGTCGACGCCGCGATGTTCTTCGGCCCGTTCGCGAGCGGCCTTCTGGGCGAGGAACATGCGGGGATCTTCGTGACCGCGGTGGGCGGGCTGGCCCTCGTCGTCGGAGGGCGCCTGCTCCTCATCCCGAGCGGCCGCCGCGCCGCCGAGGTCTAAAGTTCGCCTGGTGGCCCCAACGGCATTCGAATCCGTGTTTCAGTGACGACCACGTTTTCGCTGTCGTATTCGTACGTCGAAGAATCCTCGCCCGTCAAGAACACGACGCGACTAAAACACGGCTTGCACCCCTTGAGCTTCGGCCCTCCCCATGGTCTCCGTCCGACTCGTTGCCGCATCACCCTCGTGACTCGCGCGCCGGCCGGGTCTAGAATCGTCCGGACGCGTGGCCTGCCGGTGTCGACGCGAAAGGGGAGACATGAAGATCGGGTTGACGGTGTGGGGATTTGCCACTGGCGTGCGGGAGGCGGTGGACCTGGCCGTCCTCGCCGAGGAGAGCGGGTTCGACAGCGTGTTCATGGTGGAGGGAGTGTGTAGCAACGACGCGCTCACGACCGTCGCCGGCATGGCCGGACGGACCTCGCGCATCGCGATCGGCACCGGGATCGCGAACGTCTTCCTCCGCCACCCCGTGATGCTCGCATTGGCCGCGGCCGCCGTCGACGATCTCTCCGACGGCCGGTTCCTCCTCGGCCTCGGCCCGAACAACCGGGAGATGGTCATGCGGGCCGGGCTCCCGTGGAAGGATCCGCGCGAGACTCTGCGCGAGACGACCGAGACGGTGCGCGCGGTGCTGGCGGGCGAAGGGCTCCCCGGTCTTCGCTCGCCGCGCCCGGCCAAGCACCTTGTCGCCATCCACTGGGCGGCCATGGCGCTCGAGACCTGCGAGGCGGCCGGCCGGCACGCCGACGGGCTCATGCTCTATCTCTGCACGGCCGAGCGCTATCGCCGCGCCACCGCCCGCATGCGCCGGGGTGCGGAGGCGGCGAAGCGGGACCCCGCCGCGGTGGCCGTGAGCCTGCTGATCCCCATCTTCGTTCATCGCGATCTGCCGACGGCGCGGCAGGCCGCGCGCGAGTTCCTCGTCCACTACGCCGGCATGTCGCACTACGCCAAGGCCTTCGCGGCGAGCGGCTTCGACGCCGACATGGAGGGTGTCCGCCGTTCCCTGGCCGGGGGCTCCCGCGCGGACGCGATGGCCGCCTTGTCCGATCGCCTGCTCGACGAGGTGCTGCTGGTGGGTCCCGCTGCCCGCTGCCGCGAGCAGCTGGATGCCTTCCGGAAGGCGGGCGTCGACTGGGTCAGCCTTGGCCCCCAGCGCGTCGGTGACGAGGACCTCGTCGAGCAGGCCGGAGTCGTGATGCGCGAGCTCGGTCCGCGCTAGAGCCGGTCCGGGCCACCGAGGCTGTCATGTCCAAACAACAGAGAGACCAAGGCTTACCCGGTTCTCTCGAGCAGCGCGCTGCGAGCCTGCTTCAGGCTTTCGATGCCCAGGGCAACCATCGAACCTGAACGGCAGCCGACAACGCGTCCGCCGAATGGCTGGCCGGCCAGGTGCGGCAGTTACGGATAGAACCTTCCCACGAGACCTTCACGCTGAGTCGCGTTGATCCGCAGCTTGCATACGCTCGGCTTGCCAATCGTCGCATTGATGGCGTTCCAATGTTCGACGCCACCTTTACGAGCGCCGAAGGAGTGAGTGGCCGACTCGGGCCGCTTGGCAGCGATGCCGACATCGGATTGGCCGAGACTTCACCCGTCAACGTCACGCACACGGCTGAGGCGGACATCATCCCGGCGGCACGCCAGAGCCGCCACAGGGCGGTGATTTTGGTCACCGGCGCAACCAGGCCAGGGCTGTTTCTGAGCAATGCGCCGAGGTTCCTGAATCCCGCCGGCCCATCGATGCTGCAGGTTTCAAACGTAGAAGGTGCATGGCTGAAACAGCAGGCGCAAGAGCGCGCGGAAGTGACGGTTGTGGCATCGGTGGAGCGAACCCCGGCACGAGCGTTCAACGTAACCGCCACGATCCCCGGACTGGACCAGAGCCTTCCCCCGCTCGTTTTCATGGCGCCGCGCAGCGGCTGGTGGCAGTGCGTAAGCGAGCAGGGCAGCCGCCTGGTCTGCTGGCTGGAAATCATGCGGGTTCTGGCTGCCGCCAAGCCGTCGCGCACCTGCCATTTCGTCGCAATGAGCGGCCACGAGCTTGGGTTCATGGGCATGAATCCGTATGTCGAGACCCGCCAAGATTGGGTCAAGCGTGCCGAAGCCTGGATTTTCCTCGGTTCCGACATAGGGCAACCACGACAACCCAACCTCATCCATGCGTCCGACGATGCGCTGGAACACTGGTTGCTCGCGGCATTGGCGAAGCAGGGGCTGCCCGTTGACGCGAAGGAGCCGCACAGCTCCAAGGCGAGGGGCGAGACGGCCGAGATCCAGCGTGGCGGTGGACGGTTCGTCACATTGGCGTGCGTAAGCTCAGTCTTCCACAACGTAGGCGACCGCTGGCCGGAGGCTGTCGATGTCTCACTGCTCGCGCGTTATGCGCATGCCCTCGCCGAAGGCGCGCTGGAACTTGCAGAACACGGCACATCAGGCCAGGCTGTGCTTCCCAGCGTATA
>VAYJ01000261.1 GCA_005888465.1 Actinomycetota bacterium | reverse complement strand
CCAGTCGCCCGCGCGGAGAGCGATGGGCTCTCGACGATCGTCGGGGACGACGCGGACGCCGCCCTCCCCCACCACCACTCGGCTCATGCGCTCCAGGATCGCGGCGAAGCCCGCGGCCGGGGCCGGGAACAGGCCCCGGCCTGCGTCCAGCTCGAGGTCAAGGCGCCGGCCCGCCATGAAAGCGGCCGCGTTCGGTCCGAGCAACCGCGCCGTCATGACCACCTCGTAGCCCGCCCGGGAGACCGCGAACGACTTCACCAGGCGGACGCCGTCGACCGGCAAGTCCGACCTGAACGTCACGATCCGTGTGCGCGTGTCTTCGGAGAGGTCCGCCGTGAAGCGCAGCCCTTGGAGATCCACGGCGGGACCAGGGCCGTGAAGGACCAGCCGCGCCTGCGGCGGATCGTCATTTCCGGTGAAGCGCACCGATGTTCCCGTCGCCGCGTCAGCCTGCGCGCAGGAGGGATGGCAAGCCCGCCACGTCACGGGGCTCGCGCCATCGAGGGAGAATAGAAGGTCGAGACGATTGGTCGTGACGTGAACCCGGTTGCCGCCTGCCTCTTCGGCCGAGACAGACGGGACGATCGGGCCCAGGAAGACGAGGAGTCCGAGCAGCGGGAGCGCGGGGCCGCCGAGCCCCGCCGGCCGCCTGCGGCCGGGCGGACCTGCCATTATCGGCAGAACCGGCTCATCTCGTGCAGCGCGGCCCGCACCACCTCCCGGGGTATCGTCGGATTGGCGACGAGCCGGTACTCCCGGTCCCGGATCTCGTAGCCCGCCGGGTGCACGATGGTCACCCGCTCCGGCTCGATCAGCGCGTAGTCCGCGTAGCTCGCGGCGATGAGCCACTCCCATTGCCGGTCCGAGAAGAGATCCTGCCCGCTCGCGTAGTCCGCCGCCGGGTTCGCGCAGCCGAACAGCCCCCCCAGCAGCGTCGGCGCCACGTCGTTGTGCGAGGTGCGCCGCCCCACCCGCCCCGGCGCCTTCCCCGGCCACCGGATCACCAGAGGCGTGTGCATCTGGTACTCGCTGAACGCCGTGCCGTGCCCCGTGAACCCCTGCCCGTTCTCGTCGAACTCCATCCCGTGATCCGACGTCACCATCACCACCGTGCTCTCCAGCAGCTTCCGCCGCCCCAGGTCCTCGAGCACCCCTCCCACCAGCGAGTCGACGTAGTGCACCGCCGTCAGGTAGCGGGCGTGCCTGCGTGCCTGCCTCGACGCGCCTGGCGGGACCGGCATCACCAACGGGTAATCGACCGGCGCGTCGATTGCCACGGGGGCGTCGTAGTAGAGAAACCCGAAGAAGGGACGCGACGGGTCCCGCCCACTCAGCCACTCGTACCAGTCATCCGTCAAGGCCCGATCCCTCCCGCTCGACCCTCGGCGAGAAGTTACCGTCTGGAGGCGCAGGTTCGGGACGCGGGCCAGGGCCGTCCGATCGAGTCCGACCGCGCGGTACACGGGCGCGCTCGCGAAGAGCCCGAGCTGGTAGCCGTGCCGGCGGAACATGTCCATCAGCACCGGGGGCCGCGTGACACCGGCGAAGGCCTCCCAGTAGGTCGCGGGGAGGCCGTAGAACAGCGAGAACATTCCCGCCCGCGACGAGTTCCCGCCGCTGTAGTGCCGGTCGAACCGGATCGCTCCGCGCGTGAGCTCGCTGAGCCGCGGTGCGACCTCCGGGGTCAGGGCGTCGGCGCGCATGGCGTCGATCACGACAAGCAGGACGTTGAGCGTCGGCGGGTGTGACTCGCACCGCAGAGGGGCCTGCGGGTAGTTCAGCACGCGATCGGCCGGCTGGGCGAGGGCAGCGATGACGCCTTCCTCGCGCGCCTTGGTCCGATCCACCAGTCCCAGCCTGACCTGACCTTCGTCTCCCAGCGGATAGTACAGCGGCAGGTATCGTGTGAACGCGGTCACCGGCACGTAGTAGCGCGCCTCCGCGCCCGCATGGATGAGATGGCTGGCCACGACGCAGCCGCCGACGCCCAGCGCGAGATACCATCCGGTCCGACGGCTCGCCGGGCGCGCCGTCCGCCTCCACACCCAGACGGCCAGCATCGTCTCGATGGCCGTGCCCAGGAGGAAGTAGACGCCGAGAAACGCCCAGGTCTGTGGCGCCAGCATGGTCAACGTCAGGAGGCTGAGGTGATACCGGTTTTCGGCGAAGACCAGGCCATCGAGCAGCAAGAGGCTGAAGCCGGCACTGCCCAGGACGACGCCAATGGGCAGGATCACGCGGGGCTGCGGGATCAGCATCATCACGGGGAACAGCAGGAGGAGCAACGGAATGCAGGCAAGGATGGACAGGTGACCAACATACGCGAGGATGGCGTAGATCCAGGCCGGCGAGGGCGTGAGCGCCGAGTAGTACCAGAGGTAGCGCAGCCCGACGACCATCAGGAGCACCGCGTTGGCCACGGCGAACCAGCCCGCCCAGCGCAGGATCCGTTTTCGCGCGCCCATCTCTCTCCTGCTCACCGTCGCTACCGGTAGAACCGGCTCATCTCGTGCAGCGCGGCCCGCACCACCTCCCGGGGTATCGTCGGATTGGCGACGAGCCGGTACTCCCGGTCCCGGATCTCGTAGCCCGCCGGGTGCACGATGATCACCCGCTCCGGCTCGATCAGCGCG
>VAYJ01000252.1 GCA_005888465.1 Actinomycetota bacterium | reverse complement strand
GATGACCCCGAACCGCCGCAGGAACGCGTCCAGGACCTCGGGCGGCAGGGGCGAGGCACCGGAGACGGCCATCCGCACCGACGAGAGGTCGTCGGGGGAACCGGAGGCGGCGAGCCAGCCAGCGAACATCGGCGGCGCGCCGATGAGCACCGTGATGCGATGCCGGGCGATCAGCTTGATGCTTTCGACGGGATCGAACCGCTCCGCGAGGATCGCGGTGGCGCCGCTCTGGAACGACATCCCAAGCACGACGTTCAGCGCGTAGATGTGGAAGAGCGGCAGCGCGGTGAGCACCAGGTCGTCGGGTTCGATCGCGAGGAGGGAGACGGACGACATCTGCACCAGGTTCGCCATCAGGTTGCCGTGGGACAGGACCGCCCCCTTCGGCTCCGCCGTCGTGCCGGCCGTGTAGGCGATCACGGCGACGTCGGATTCGTCCGTCTCCACGGAGGGCGGTTCCGCCTCGTCGGAAAGCGCCTCCTCGAGCGACACCGTCCCCGCGGGAGCGGGCGGCCCGCCGATCACGAACACCGTGCGCAGGTCGGCCAGCCGGTCGCGCACCGAGAGGAGCCCGGGGAGCGAAGGAAGCTCGCTCACGACCGCCTTTGCGCCGGCGTCGGCCAGGATGTAACCGAGCTCCTCGGGCGTGAGCATCACGTTCAGCGGGCAGGCGATCGCCCCGATCCGAAGGACGGCGTACAGGCTCGAGACGAACTCCGGCACGTTGCCGACGAGGAGCGCCACGCGGTCGCCGCGTTCGATCCCGAACCGCGTGAAGGCGGCGGCGGTGAGGTCCACCAGGTCCTCCAGCTCGCCGAACGTCATCGCCCGGCCCTGGAAGACGAAGGCCGCCTTGGCCGGGTTGGCCATGGCGGCGTCGCGGACCAGGTCCGACAGGTTCACGCGTCCGCCTCGACGAAAGCGTGCTCCACCGTGCGGGCGGGCGTCAGGCCGGCCCACTCGGCGTGCGTGGTCCCTCGCGACTCGAGCAAGCCGAGCTCCTCCAGACCCCCGGGCCGTCGTTCGAAGAGCGCGAGGCGGCAGGATGCCACCTCGGAGTTGTGGCAGGAGCGCGCGCGCCCGTCGGGATCCTCGTAGCGCGCGCGGATCAGGTCGCGGGCCGGCGCCTCGACACGTCCGGTGAGGCGGTACCGCCGGCTTTCCAGGTCCACCCGCCACGATCCCAGGTCGAAGTCCGGGCGCCTGGCGACGCGAGCGAAGCGGATCCACGTGCCCTGCCACCGGACCCCGACGAAGGTGGCGTACGGCGTAGCGAAGGGCCCGCGCCGGGCCTTCGCCGTGACGGCCTCGATCGCCGCGTCGGCGCCCAAGAAGTCCGAACAGCTCGCCCACGCCCACCGCTCCGCGTGGCGGGTCCCGAACACGTGGCCCTGGTGCGCCGGCACGTCGCGCAGGGCGACCACATGATCGTCGACGCGGACGGACCCGGAGATCCGGGTCGCTGGGTTCGGCGAGACCGAATGGGTCGAGACGAACGAGCTTCGCGCGATCGCCTCCGGCAGGATCGCAAACGTCGGGCCGCCGGTCGCGTACACGAGATCCCACGAGGCGTCGTGGCCGCCTCCGGCAACGGCGCCGGCGGCATGACCGGACCGCATCACGGTTGCCCCGACCTCGACCTCGAAGGCGTCGGCGGCCACCGTCGCCTCCCGCGTCCTTACGTGGATCCCGACCATCCGGGAGGGGTCGGCCCGGTCGAACCGCGCGAACCAGGCGCCGGCCGACCGCGCTCCGTCGGGCGAGGTCTTGAGCGTCGAGCGGATCCAATAGCCAGTGCCGGAGGCGGGGTCGGTGAAGGTGAGGAACCAGACCTCGTAGGTGCCATGCCGGCCGGGCGTCCGGGGCACGTTGTCCGCCTCGCTCACGCCACCAAAGGATACGAGAGAG
Organism: Actinomycetota bacterium; assembly: GCA_005888465.1. Taxonomy (GTDB): domain Bacteria; phylum Actinomycetota; class UBA4738; order UBA4738; family UBA4738; genus AC-55. The sequence continues at coordinate 805 of VAYJ01000252.1, read as the reverse complement.
CCCGAACCCGGGCTCCTAGAATGGCTCGGCGCGTGAACCCGACCCGTCCGGCCGCTCAGCTCCTGTTCTCCACGGCGCCCTTCTTCCGGCAGCCGCTCCGCGACGCGTTCGGCGCCATCGCAGGCGCCGGCTTCGAGGCGGTCGAGGTGATGGTGACGCAGGACCCGACCACCCAGGAGCCGCACCTGCTGGCCAAGACCGCGCGCGAGCACGGGCTCGCCGTCCGGGCGATCCACGCCCCGTTCCTGTTGGTGACCCGCCGCGTCTGGGGAACCGACCCCACGCAGAAGATCTACCGGGCGGTCCACCTCGCCGAGGAGGTGGGCGCGTCGCTCGTCGTCATACATCCGCCCTACCGCTGGCAGGTCCGGTTCCGCGGATGGGTGCAGGACCACCTGGCCGAGTTCTCGCAAGCGTCGGGCATCACCGTCGCCGTCGAGAACATGTTCCCGATCCGCCTGCGGGGTGAGCTCGGCGTGCGGTTCCACGCGAGTCAGGGGTTCGAGGACCTCGAGCGCTTCCCCGACCTCGTCCTGGACACGAGCCACGCCGCGGTGTCCAACCTCGACATCCGCGAGGTCTACCGCACCTACCGCGACCGCATCCGCCACATCCACCTGTCGAACAACGCGGGGAAGGGGTGGGACTCGCACCTGCCGGTGTATCAGAACGGCGTCCTGCCGCTCGCCGAGTTCCTCGACGACCTGGCCGAAGACGGCTTCGCGGGGAACGTGTCGATCGAATTGGACCTGCGGCCGTGGTTCTCGGACACTCAGGCGCTGCACGACGTCCTGGTGCAGAATCG
>VAYJ01000057.1:21629-23290 GCA_005888465.1 Actinomycetota bacterium | reverse complement strand
ACCGCGACCGCGCCGTGGCGCTTGGAGAGCGGCTGGTGGTCCGGCCCGACGATGAGCGGAAGGTGCGCGTAGGCTGGGGGCTGGGCGCCGAGCGCTCGGATGATCTCGAGCTGCCGGGGCGTCGACGGCAGCAGGTCTTCACCGCGGATCACGTGCGTCATCTTCATCTCGACGTCGTCCACCGCGGCCGCCAGGAGATACGTCGGCGTGCCGTCGCTTCGCATGATGACGAAGTCCCGCAGGTCGTTCGCGGGGAACCTGGTGTCGCCTCGGATGAGGTCCGGCACGGTGATGTCAGTGCCTGGCATGGCGAACCGGACGGCCTTCGGCCGGCCCTCGGATTCGAACGCGGCGCGTTCGGCGTCGGTGAGATTCCGGCACCGGCCGTCGTATCCCGGGGTCTCGCCGCGCTTGAGCGCAGCGCGCCGACGGTCCTCGAGCTCCTCGGGCGTGCAGTAGCAGAAGTACGCGCGGCCGTTCGCGAGGAAGCGGTCGGACGCCGTGCGGTAGACGTCCATCCGCGCGGTCTGCCGGTACGGCCCGAGGGGCCCTTCGACCTCCGGCCCCTCGTCCCAGTCGAGCCCCAGCCAGCGCAGGGAGTCCAGGACGATCGCGATCGCCTCCTCGGTCGACCGCTTGCTGTCGGTGTCCTCGATCCGAAGGACGAACGTCCCGCCGTGGTGCCGCGCGAAGAGCCAGTTGAAGAGCGCGGTGCGCGCGTTCCCGACGTGCAGGTAGCCGGTGGGGGCGGGAGCGATCCGGCAGCGAACGTCAACCACCGTCGGCCACCTCGTTCGCGAGCACGCCGATCCCTTCGATCTCCACCTCGACCGTGTCGCCCACCTTCATGGGCCCCACCCCGGCGGGGGTGCCGGTCATGATCACGTCGCCCGGAAGGAGCGTCATCACCGCACTCACGTACTCGACGAGCTCGGCCGGTCCGAACGTGAGCTGCGAGGTCCGTGCCCACTGCCGGCGCTCCCCGTTCAAGCGACACTCGATCGCGAGGTCGGTCGGGTCGAGCTCGGTCTCGATCCACGGGCCGAGCGGGCAGAACCCGTCGAACCCCTTCCCGCGCGTCCACTGTCCGTCCTTAACTTGCCGGCCTCCTCGGCCGGCACTCGCCGCGCGAGCCGCCCGACCACGACGGCCAGCTCGCCCTCGTGGTCGACCTGGGAGCTCGCGCTCGGGTACGGGATCGGGTCGCCCGGGCCGATCACCGTCGTGGACGGCTTGAGGAACAGCAGCGGCTCCTCAGGAACGTCGCTGTTCATCTCGATCGCGTGCTCGACGTAGTTGCGCCCGACGCACACGACCTTCGACGGCAGGACCGGCGCGAGCAGGCGCACGTCCACCACCGGCACCTCTTCACCGGTCGGGACCGGATTCTCGAAGAACGTGCCCTGCAGTGGACGAACGAACTCGCCCTCGATCGCGCCGGTCGCGATGCGGGTTCCGTGACGGAATCGAACGAGCCTCACGCGGGGCAGGCTACCGGGTCCGGCGCAGCGCCGTCACCCGATACGCTCTCGGCGTGACCGGACATGTGTACCCGCACGGGGCCGACCGCCCGCGGATCGACCCGACGGCCTTCATCGCGCCCGGGGCTCGCATCGTGGGGGAGGTGACGATTGGGCCGCGCGCGAGCATTTGGTTCAACG
>VAYJ01000057.1:15379-21514 GCA_005888465.1 Actinomycetota bacterium | reverse complement strand
GGGATGGGCGCGATCGTCCTTACGGGTGGGGTGATCGGTGAAGAGTCGCTCGTGGCCGCCGGAGCGCTCGTGCCGGAGGGGAAGACGTTCGGGCCACGGTCGCTCCTTGTGGGGTCGCCGGCACGATCGATCCGCACGCTCACCGACGACGAGGTCGAGCGATTGATCCGGCGAAGCACCCGCCACTACCTGAAGTTCGCGAAGGACTACGCCTCGACGAACGTCAACCAGGACTCGTAGCGCGGGTCCTCGCCGTGCGCCGCGGCGAAGAAGACACGCTGAAGCTCCTTCGTGATCCGGCCGGGGCCGTTCGTGCCGACGGCGCGGTCGTCCACCTCGCGGATCGCGACGACCTCGGCGGCGGTTGTAGAGGTCCAGGCGCGACAGGTTGCGCTCGTGGACGTGGATTTGGAGGTCGCGTGCGATCTTCATGATCGAGTCCCGTGTGATCCCGTCCAGACAGCCCGCCTGAAACGGCGGCGTGTGCAGCGCGCCGTCCTTGACGATGAACACGTTCTCGCCGGAGCCGTCGGTGACGTAGCCGGCCATGTTCAGCATGATCGCCTCGTCGTAGCCGGCGTTCACGGCCTCCACCTTCGCGAGCCCGGAGTTGATGTACTGCCCGGTCGCCTTGGCGCCGGGGGGCAGGATGTTGTGGTCGGTTCGCTTCCAGGACGAGATCTTCGCCCGGACGCCCTTCTGCAGGCCCTCGTCGCCCAAGTAGGAGCCCCAGGGCCAGCACGCGACGGTGACGTTTACGGGCGCGAACAACGGGTTCAGACCCATCTCGCCGTAGCCGCGATAGACGAGGGGACGGATGTAGCAGGAGCGAAGGCCGTTCGCCCGCACCGTGTCGACGACCGCCTGGAAGACCTCCTCCTGGGAAAAGGGGATCTCCATCTGGTAGACGTGGCAGGACCGAAACAGCCGACGCACGTGATCGGAGAGACGGAAGATGGCCGGCCCGCGGGATGTCTCATAGGCGCGGACCCCTTCGAACGCGCCGCTCCCGTAGTGCAGCGCGTGGGTGAGGACGTGCACCGTCGCGTCCTCCCAGTCCAGCAGCTTGCCGTCCATCCAGATCTTGTCGACGGGCTGAATCGGCACCGGGTGGCCTCCTTCGGCGTGATTTGGACATGAGGATAGCGGCCTCGGTACGGTGTCAGCCTTGCCGCCCGGCGAGGGCGGCCACGAGGACGAACGGGAGGCCGGGGCTCATGAAGGACTTCAAGCAGTTCCTGCTGCGCGGGAACGTCGTGGATCTCGCGGTCGGGATCGTGATCGGCGCGGCCTTCGGCGCCGTCGTCACCGCCCTCGTGGCGGACCTCATCACCCCGATCATCGCGGCGATCATCGGCAAGCCGGACTTCTCGGCGCTCACGTTCACTATCCACAAGAGCACGTTCAAGTACGGCGACTTCATCAACGTGGTGATCGCCTTCGTGGCGATCGCGGTGGCCATCTTCTTCTTCGTCGTCAAGCCGGTGAACGCGATGACGCAGCGTGCGCGCAAGGAGCCCCCGGCGGATCCGACGACGAAGAAGTGTCGCGAGTGCCTGAGCGAGATCCCGATCGAGGCGCGGCGGTGCGCGTTCTGCACCTCGGAGGTCGCCCCGGCGGCCTGAGTGGCCGACGAGTCAGACGGGAAGCAGCAGCGCCCGGGCTCGCGTCGCCCCGATCTCCGACGCGATGCGGCCGAGGACCTCGGGCGGGATGGGGAGGTCCACGGCGAGCGCCATGAGGGCCGGGCCGCCCTGGTCGCGCCGCCCCACCTCCATGCTCGCGATGTTGATCCCCGCCGCGCCGAGCAGCGTGCCGACGGTGCCGATGACGCCCGGGCGGTCCTCGTAGAGGAGGAACGCGAGGTGCCGGGCCGGCGCCATGTCCAGATCGAACCCGTACACCTGGACCAGACGCTCTCCGCCTCGCGCGCCGACGAGCGTCCCGGCGACCGCGACCTCGCCCGCCTCGGTCTCCGCGCGCAGGGAGACCAGGTTCACGTAGTCGCGCGCGGCGGTGGATTTTCGCTCGGAGACGTGGAGCCCGCGGTCGCGGGCGATGACCGGGGCGTTGACGAACGACACCGGCTCGTCCACGACCGGCGCGAGCGCGCCTTTGAGCGCCGCGAGCGTGAGCGCGCGCGTGTCGTGCTCCGCCAGCCGCCCCAGATATTCGGCCTCCAGCAGCCGCATCGGGCCCTCGGCGATGCCGGTGAGGACCGCTCCCAGCTTCTCAGCGAGGGGTACGAACGGCCGTACCTCCTCGTGGATCTCGCCCGCCGCGGCGATGTTCACCGCGTAGGGGACGAACTCCCCGCGTAGCGCGAGCGCCACCATCTCGGCGATCGCCGTCCCGGCCTTGTCTTGCGCCTCCTGGGTCGCGGCGCCCAGGTGCGGGGTGACGACGACGCGGTCGAGGTGCAGCAGCGGATGCGAGGGCGACACGGGTTCGGAGGCGAAGACGTCGATCGCCGCTCCCGCGAGCCTGCCCTCGCGAAGCGCCGAGACCAGCGCGCGCTCGTCGATGATGCCGCCGCGGGACGTGTTCACGATCCGGGCGCCCTCCTTCATCAGCTGCAGCTCGCGTTCGCCGATCAGCCCCTCAGTCTCGGCGGTGCGGGGCAGGTGGATCGTCACGATGTCGGCCTGGACCAGGAGCGCCTCGAGGCTCGGCGTGAGCTCGATCCCCAGCGTTCGCGCCCGCTCCTTCGACACGTACGGGTCGTACGCGATGATCCGCATGCCGAACGCGAGCGCGCGCTGGGCGACCATGGCGCCGACCCGGCCCAGGCCGATGACCCCGAGCGTCTTGCCCATGAGCTCGATCCCCTGGAAGCGCGTCCGCTCCCACGCGCCCGCCGTGAGCGCTGCGTGCCCCTGGGGGATGTTGCGCGCCTGCGCGAGCAGCAGGCCGATCGTGTGCTCAGCCGCCGAGACGATATTCGACTGCGGCGCGTTCACCACGATGATCCCCCGGCGGGTGGCGGCCTCGACGTCCACGTTGTCCAGGCCGATCCCTGCGCGCCCGACGACCTTGAGCGACGAACCCCGCCCGAGCACTTCGTCGGTGACCTTCGTCTGGGACCGGACGATCAGGGCGTCGTACGGCTCGATGGCTTCGGCGAGCCCCTCCACGGCGAGCTCGGGCCGGACGTCAACCTCGTGGTCGCGGCGGAGCAGCTCGAGGCCGGCGTCGGACAGGGGCTCGGAGACGAGGACCCTCACGGGGCTTCGGCGAAGACGGTCTCCGCCGCCGCGACGGCGGCACCTCGCTTCACCGGGTAGCCCATGGCGTCGAGCGTGAGCTCGAGGGCCGCGAGGCACCGGATGATGTCGAACCGGTCGTAGTAGCCGAGATGCCCGATCCGGAAGACTTTCCCCTTCAGGGGGCCCTGCCCCGGCGCGAGGATGATCGAGTGGTCGGCGCGCACCTTCGCGACCAGCTCGTCGCCGTCGATCCCCTCGGGCGCGCGCACGGCGGTGACGGCCCACGCGCGCTCCGGGTGCTCGCCCGAGAGGTCCAGGCCGAGCGCCCGCACGCCCTCCTTCGTCGCGTGCGACAGGAGCTGATGCCGGCGCAACACGTTCTCCGGGCCCTCGTCGAAGTAGCGGCGGAGCGCCGCACGCATCCCGAGCATGAGCGAGATGGCGGGCGTGAAGGGGTTCTCGGGGCTCGGCTGATCGTAGGACTTCTTGTAGGCGGCCCAGTCGAAGTAGAACCTCGGGTTCGTGGCCGAACGGGACACTTCCCACGCGGCCGGCGAGATCGACACGAACGAGAGCCCCGGCGTCGCCGAGAACGCCTTCTGGGAGCCGCCGATCGCGACGTCGACCCCCCACGCGTCGCCGTCGTACGGGACTGCGCCGAGGCTCGAGACCACGTCGACCACCAGGAGGACGCCGGCGTCGCGCGTCACGCGACCAACTGCTTCGACGTCGTGGATGACGCCGGTGGAGGTCTCGCTCTGCTGCATGAGCACGGCCTTCGCCGGGGCCCCGTCGAGCGCCCTCCCCACGTCCTCCGCGCGGACCGCGCTCCCCCACTCGTAATCGATCGTGCGCACGTCGGCGCCGAATGCGCGGGCGATCTTCGCGAAGCGCTCGCCGAAGAATCCGGCAACCGGCACGACGACGCGGTCACCCGGCGACAGGAGGTTCGCGACGGCGGACTCGAGGCCGCCCGTCCCCGACGACGCGAAGATCAGGATGTCGTTCGAGGTGTGCGCCGCGCGCTGCAGGCTCTCGGTGACCTCACGAAGCAGGTCGCCGTAGCCCGGACCGCGATGGTAGACGAGGGGGCTGCCCTGGGCCAGGAACACCTCGGGCGGGACCGGAGTCGGCCCGGGCGCCATGATGATCTCGGGCTTGTCCACGACCCGGCCAGCGTATCAGGAACGATAGGCGGCAAAGGGTGTCGCGAGGCGCGCCCGCGACGCGTGGCCGTGGACGCGCGCGAGGGTCGCGCGGCGGGCGTCGAGACAGAGCGTGGAGCCGGCGAATCCGGGGAGCTCGCGCATCGTATCGTCCATCTCGCGCGTGGCGGTCAACCCGTCCTCGTCGCCGAACAGGAACGCGATGACGTGATCGGTCTCCTCCTGCGGGCGCACGCCCGTGCCGACCGGCGCCCACAGGTGCTCCATCGCCCATCGGGTGACGGTGCGGGCCTGGGTGCTCCGCGCGAGGCGCCTACGGGCCTGCGAGCGGTAGAACGCGAAGTGCCGGCGTTCGTCCTTGATGATGCGCTCGAGGAGCTGCACCAGCACGGGATGCGAGGACTTCGCGATGAGCCGATGGTACGCGGAGAGCGTGTTGAGCTCGTTCAGGCAGCCCCACGTCATGTGCAGGGCGACGAAGTCCTTGAACACGGCCGCGGCCCCGAGCGTCGCGACGTGGCTCACGTAGCCCTTCGCGCCAACTTTGCGGCGGATCCACGTGTTGCGCATCCGGCGCGACGGGTAGGGCGCGTCGCCCCACACGCGCTCGCGGTCCGGGCCCAGGTCGTAGCCCGCCTCGCCCAGGAACCGGCTGAACGCTTCGCCGTGCCACAGCTCCTCGTACACCCAGCACGAGAGGAACGCCGTCACGTCGGGGTCGAAGGCCGCGCGCGTCGCGAGCAGGTCGCGCAGGAAGATGATCGTGTGGGACTCGATGTCCATCATGTAGGCGAGGCAGCGTGCCTCGTCCACCGCCAGCGCGTGCTCGGCGATCCGGCCCCACGCGACGCCGGAGAGGTCCACCTTCTTCGACACCCGCAGGTACTTGTCCAGGTCGAACTCGTCCACGACCCCTCCCCTGGGAACCCCTCCAGCGTTCGCATCATCGCCCCCGGCGGATCACCGGGCAAGGGGACGCTCAGGTGGACAGGCGAGCCCGAAGGAGCTCGGCCGCGACCGAGGGGTTCGCGGAGCCACGCGTACGCTTCATGACCTGGCCGACGAGCGCGTTGATGGCGCCATCCTTGCCTCCCCGGAACTGGGCGACGGGCCCGGGATTCTCGGCGATGACCTCCTGGACGATCGCCTCGAGGGCCGCCGCGTCCGAGACCTGCCGGAGCCCGCTCGCCTCGACGATGTCCGCGATCGGGGCACCGGTGGCGAACGCCTGCGCGAGCGCGCTCTTCGCCCCGGCCGAGGAGACGTCCCCGGCCGCGAGGAGCGCCAGCAGGTCCGCCAGGTGCTGCGGCGTGACGCGGGCGTCGGCGAGCTCGGTCCTCGACTCGTTCAGCAGGCCCGCGAGGTCGCCCGTCAGCCAGTTCGCGGCCGCGCGGGGGTCGGCGCCCAGGGCCACGACGCGGTCGAAGAAGCCTGCCCACTCCGGAGAGGCCCCCACCAGGGCAGCCTGCCGGGCGTCCACCCCGAGGTCCGCGACGTACCGGGCGCGGCGCGCCGCCGGCAGCTCGGGGAGGTCTGCCCGCAGCGATTCGATCCAGGTCGCGTCGGGCTCGATCGGCGAGAGATCGGGTTCGGGGAAGTAGCGGTAGTCGAACGCAAACTCCTTCGACCGGCCGTGGGTCGTGACCCCGGCGTGCTCGTCCCAGTGCCGCGTCTCCTGCAGGAGCGGCTGCCCCGCGGCGAGGGCGGCGCGGTGGCGCTCCTCTTCGAAGGAGAGCGCGCGGTGGAGCGAACGGATCGAGTTG
>VAYJ01000057.1:0-15374 GCA_005888465.1 Actinomycetota bacterium | reverse complement strand
CGTGCGGACGCTGATGTTCGCGTCGCAGCGGAGCGACCCCTCCTCCATCCGGACGTCGGAGACGCCGAGCGCCTCCAGGATGCTCCGCAACTCGATGAGGTAGGCGCGCGCTTCCTCCGGGGTTCGCATGTCGGGCTCGGACACCACCTCGACGAGCGGGACGCCGGCTCGGTTGTAGTCCTCGAGGGCGTAGTCCGCGCCCGCGATCCGGCCCGTCGCTCCGGCGTGGGTGGTCTTGCCGGTGTCCTCCTCGAGGTGCACACGCGTGACCCCGATCCGGCGGTCCGCGCCGTCGACCTGGATGTCTAGGTGGCCGTCCACGCAGAGGGGGAGGTCGTACTGCGAGATCTGGAAGTTCTTCGGCATGTCGGGATAGAAATAGTTCTTGCGGTGGAAGAGCGAGTGCGGGGCGATGCGGCAATCGAGCGCCAGCCCGATGCGGATCGTGTACTCGATCGCCGTCTCGTTGGGAACGGGGAGCGTGCCGGGATGCCCCAGGCAGATCGGGCAGACGTGGGTGTTCGGCGGCGCGCCGAACTCGTTGGGACAACCGCAGAACATCTTCGTGCGCGTGGCGAGCTCCACGTGACACTCCAGGCCGATGACCGTCTCGAAGCCGTCGGCGCTCACAACGGGAACTCCTCGAGGAGCGGGGGCCGAGGCGCGACGCCCAGGTCCCGCTCGAGCGTCGCGGCGGCCCGAAGCACCGTCGCCTCGTCGCGGAGCCTCCCCATGATCTGGAATCCGACGGGCAGGCCGTCCGGCGCCAGGCCGCACGGGATGCTGATCGCGGGCGTGCCCGAGAGGTCCGAGGGGATCGTGAAGATGTCGGAGAGGTACATGGCGAGCGGGTCCTCGGTCCGCTCCCCAAGGCGGAAGGCCGTCGTCGGTGAGGTGGGGGAGACGAGCACGTCGAATCGCTCGAACGCCTCGTCGAAGTCGCGGATGACGAGGGTGCGCACCTTCTGGGCTTGCCCGTAGTACGCGTCGTAGTAGCCTGCGGAGAGCGCGTAGGTGCCGAGCATGATGCGCCGCTTGACCTCGTCGCCGAACCCCGCGCCGCGGGTCCGGACGTTCATGTCCGCCACGTCGGTCGCCCCGTCGCCGACGCGAAGCCCGTACCGCACGCCGTCGAAGCGCGCGAGGTTCGACGAGCACTCCGCCGGGGCGATGAGGTAGTAGGCCGACAGCGCGTACTCGGCGTGCGGGAGCCGGGCCTCGTCGACGCGCGCGCCGAGCGCGGCGAGCCGTTCGATCCCCTGACGGACCGCGGCGGCGACGCCGGGCTCGATGCCCTCCATGGTCATCCACTCCTCCAGCACCCCGACGCGCAGCCCCTCGACGCCCGTCTCGAGTCCCTGGGTGTAATCCGCCGGCGGATCGGGGAGGCTCGTCGCGTCGAACGGATCGTGCCCCGCGATCGCGGAGAGCAGGGTGGCCGCGTCGAGCACGGTTCGCGTGAGGGTGCCGACGTGGTCGAGCGAGGAGGCGAACGCGATCAGGCCATAGCGTGAGACCCGGCCGTACGTGGGCTTGAGCCCCACGACGCCGCACAGGGACGCGGGCTGGCGAACCGAGCCACCGGTGTCGGTCCCGAGCGCCCACACGGCCTCACCGGCCGCGACCGCGGCGGCCGACCCGCCCGAGGATCCGCCCGGCACGGTGTCGAGGTTCCACGGGTTGTGGACCGGGCCGAAGCCCGAGTTCTCGTTCGAGGACCCCATGGCGAACTCGTCGCAGTTCGTCTTGCCCACTAGGACGGACCCGGCCGCCCGCAGGCGCGCCCACGGCGTGCCGTCATAGGGAGGGACGTACGGCTCGAGGATCCGCGATCCGGCGGTGGTGACGATCCCGCGGGTCGCCAGCACGTCCTTCAGCGCGAGAGGGATGCCGGCGACCGCCGGCAACGCCTCACCCGACGCGATCCGGCCGTCGACCAGGGCTGCCTGCTCGCGGGCAGCCTCCTCGGTCACCCGGAGGAAGGCATGGAGCCGGCCGTCCAGTCGCTCGATCCGCCGAAGGGCCGAGTCCGCGACCTCGCGCGCCGAAACCTCGCGACCATGGAGCGAGGCTGCGAGCTCGGCGCCGGATCGGTCGCAGAGCTCCGTCACGGCCGCTCGTCCTCCTCCTCGACGATGCGCGGCACCTTGAATCGCTCGTTCTCGACCTCGGGTGCCGACGCCATCGCCTCCTCATGGGAGAGGCACGGCACGTCCTCGTCGGGGCGGAACACGTTCGCGCGCGGGATGGGCTGGGCGGTCGGTGGGACGTTCTCGGCCGCCACCTCGCGCACGCGCTCGGCGTGCTCCAGGATGAGGCCCAGCTGGCGACCAAAGCGCTCCAGCTCCTCGGGAGTAAGGGACAACCTGGCGAGCTGCGCGACCCGCGCGACGTCGATGTCGACCGGCATGAAGCCCAGAGTCTACGCGCCCTCGATGCCTCGGAAGTCGGCGCCGATGACGATCGTGCAATCGACCCCGGTTGTGTTGGTCGCGTCCTGTTTGAGCAACAGGTTCGAGTTCGTGTACGACGCGACGACCCGAGCCTGGTCGACCTCACCGCTCCGATACAGGATCTCGCTGGTCGAGAACCCCGCAGGAGCCGGCTCGATGGGCAGCACGACGAAGCCCGCCTGCTGCAGGAACGCATACACGGTCTGCGCCCGGCCGCCTGAGCTCGCGTCGAAGACCTTCACCGTGATGTTGGCCGGCGAGATGCCGGTCCCCGGGAGCTCGAGCCCGATGTTGCCCAGACGCTTGCCCTGGATGATGCGGGAGAACAGCGTGGCCGCGTCGGGCTCGATCAGCTGGACGTAGTCCACGCCGTTGATCGTGAGGGGGGTCGCCGGCGCGGCCCGGAACTGGACCCCGGCCTGGCCGAGCTTCGCGAGCTTCCGCGTGAGGTCCTGCAGCGCGTACAGGTTCAGCCCTGCGTCGAGCTTGAGGTTCGACTGCACGGCCTTGATCAGCGAGGGCACGTGGAAGATCTCTCCGATCGACTGCGCCTTCTGGATGACGGCGCGCATGAACTGCTGCTGCCGGGCGATCCGCGAGAAGTCGGGGATGATGTCGCCCTCGACGTGCCTGGCACGCACGAACGCGAGCGCGGCGTAGCCCTTCAGGTTGTAGCAACCCCTGTGCGGAAGGTCGAGCCCCGAGAGCGGATCCTTCAGCGCGCGGTTCACGCAGATGGGAACTCCACCGAGCGCGTTGACCAGGTTCTCGAACCCCGCGAAGTTGATCTCGACGTAGTGGTTGATGGGAAAGCCGGTCACCTGCGAGACGGTCTTGACCATGGTGTTCGGCCCGTAGTCGAAAGCCGTGTTGATCTTGCCCATCCCGTGGCCCGGGATGTTCACCAACAGGTCGCGCGGGAGCGACAAGACGACGGTCCGGTTGTGGACGGGGTCGACGCGAACCAGGATGATCGTGTCCGCGCGCTGTCCGCCGACGGTCTTGGTGTTCCCGAACTGGCTCTGCTGACCTCTTGAGAGCCCCGCTCGAGTGTCGCTCCCGAGAATGAGGAAGTCGCAGATGTCCTGAGCGCACTTCTGCTGGACGTCCGGCAGGCAGTTCCCCGTGCATCCCGGCCCGACCTGGATCTTGATGATCGTGGCTTCCACGTGGCGGATCGTCGCGATGGAAAACCCCGCCCCGGTGGCGAGCCCCAGGCCCGCGACCACGGCGAGGAGCAGGAACGCCCGGCGCGCTCGAGGATGCCCGGATCTGGCGGGAACGCTTGGCGCCGTGGGGGCTTCGACCATACTGTTCGAGCTTAGGGTACCGGGAGCCGGGAGGCGCCGAGGGCGTGCGCGACATCGTGTGGAGTCCTTCTGAAGATTACGTCGGGCGTGCGAACGTCACGAGGCTCATGCGCACGCACGGGATCGAGACCTACGACGAGCTCGTCGCCCGATCCCAGGACGACGTCGAGTGGTTCTGGGACGCGGTCGTCCGCGACCTCGGGATCGAGTTCTACGAGCCCTACCGAGCGGTCCTGGACGACTCCCGCGGCGTGCCGTGGTCGCGGTGGTTCGTCGGCGGTTCGATCAACCTCGCCCATTCGTGCGTGGATCGCTGGGCCGTAGCGACGCCGGACGCCCCGGCAGTGATCTGGGAGGGCGAGGAGGGGCCTTCGCGGACCGTCACGTACGCCGAGCTCCAGACGATGGCGAACCGACTGGCTGGGGGCCTGCGTGCGGCCGGGGTGACGAAGGGCGACCGCGTCGGCATCTTCCTGCCGATGGCCCCCGAGACGGTGGCGGCGACGCTCGCTTGCGCGAAGCTCGGCGCGATCTACCTCCCCATCTTCTCGGGCTACGCCGCCGAGGCCGTCGCGACCCGCCTGCAGGACGCGGAGGCGAAGGTCCTCATCACGGCCGACGGGACGACGCGGCGCGACAGGCTCGTCCCGATGAAGGAAGCCGCCGACGGCGCGGCCGCGATGTCGCCGACGGTCGAGCGCGTCGTCGTCTGGTCTCGGCTGGGGCGGAGCGACGTGCCGTGGCGGGACGACCGGGACCTGCGTTGGGACGACGTCCTCGCGATGGGATCGGCCACCTTCGACACCGAGCGCCTGGACCCGGAGGATCCCCTGCTCATCGCCTACACCTCGGGGACGACCGGGATGCCGAAGGGATCGGTGCACGTCCACGGCGGGTTCCTCGTGAAGATCGCCGCGGAGGTCGCGTACCAGGCGGACCTGCACCCGGGCGAGACCCTCTTCTGGGTGACCGACCTCGGCTGGATCATGGGGCCCTGGGAGATCGTCGGGGCCGGGGCGCTGGGCGCGACCGTGCTGCTCTTCGACGGCGCGCCGAACGATCCGCCGGACCGATTGTGGGGCCTGGTCGAGCGCCACCGCGTCACGGCGCTCGGGGTGTCCCCCACCCTGATCCGCGCCCTGATCCCCTCCGGCCAGGATGCGGTGCGCCGCCACGACCGCTCGAGCCTTCGCATCCTGGGCTCGACCGGCGAGCCCTGGAACCCGGAGCCTTACCGTTGGTTCATGGACGAGGTCGGCGAGGGCCGCTGCCCGATCATTAATCTCTCGGGCGGCACCGAGGTCGGCGCGTGCTTCCTCTCCCCCCTCCCGATCACCGATCTGAAGCCGTGCACCCTTCGCGGGCCGTCGCTCGGGATGGCCGTCGACGTGTGGGGACCCGATGGGAAGCCGGTCCCACGCGGCGAGGTCGGCGAGCTCGTGTGCACGAAGCCATGGCCGGCCATGACGCGCGGCATCTGGCGCAACCCGGACCGCTATCTTGAGACCTACTGGAGCCGTTGGCCCGACGTCTGGGTGCACGGCGATTGGGCAAGCATCGACGAGGACGGGTTCTGGTTTCTCCACGGACGCTCCGACGACACGATGAACATCGCCGGCAAACGCCTGGGGCCGGCCGAGGTCGAGAGCGCCCTCGCCCACCATCCGGCCGTGGCGGAGAGCGCCGCCGTCGGCATCCCCGACGAGGTCAAGGGCGAGGCGGTCTGGTGCTTCGTGGTCCTGGGGCCGGGCATCGAGGGGTCCGACTCGCTGCGCGCAGAGCTCGGATCGGCGGTGGCGGAGCATCTGGGGAAGTCGTTCAAGCCCTCACGCATCGTGTTCGTCGCGGAGCTGCCCAAGACCCGGAGCGCGAAAATCGTCCGGCGGGCCCTTCGCGCCGCCGCGCTCGGCCGCGACCCTGGGGACCTGTCCAGCTTGGAGAACCCGGCGGCCCTCGACGCGATCCACGACCTCCTGGGACCGAGGGCGGAGGGCGCGGAGTGATCCGTCCACCCTTCCAGTGCGAACGTTGGCAAAGGCCACGAAGGGGTCGTCGTGGTCGTTCGTAGCCTGGAGGATGCGCGCGACCGCGACCTTGTCCGGCGAGTGATCGCGAAGGACGAGGAGGCATTCCGGAGCCTGTTCCGGCGCTACGCCCCGATGGCGAAGGCGCTTGCGCTCCGCGTCGTCCGACAGACCTTCGTGGCGGAGGAGATCGTCCAGGAGGCGTTCCTTGCGTTGTGGCGAAACCCCGGTGCCTTCCGCGAAGACCGCGGGAGCTTTCGCGCATGGATGCTCTCGACCGTGCACCACCGGGCGGTCGACGCGGTCCGGCGCGAGGAGGCCTGGCGCCGCCGGTCTCGCGAGCACGATCCCGATGCCCTCGTGGCCGAGGACGTTGGCGCGACCGTCGTGGAGGAGCTCGACCACGCGGCGATGCGCCGGGAGATCCGTGCCGCGCTCGATCAGCTTCCCGCGGAGCAGCGACAGGTGCTCGAGATGATGTACTTCGAGGCGAAGACCCAGTCGATGATCGCCGAGGAGCTGAAGCTCCCGCTCGGGACCGTGAAGAGCAGGACGCTCCTTGGGATGCGCCGGCTGCGCGACCTCGTCGTGGAGGAGGGGTCATGACGACCTCCGACCGTTCCCACGACCTGATCGAGGAGCTCGTTGCCGCGGACGTCCTGCATGGCCTGGACGAGCTCGACCGGCGCCGGCTGGAGCGGGAGCTCGAGAGCCACGGCCCGGACTGCGAGGAGTGCGACCAGCTGATCGCGGAGTACTCCGAGGTGGCCGCCCGCCTCGCGGTCTCGCTCGATCCGGCTGCACCCTCGGCGGAGGCGGAGGAGCGCGTGATCGCGCTCGTCCGAGAGCTCGACGACACCAGTGGCGAGCCCGAGCGCGCCGGCCGGGAGGGACCGCCGACCCGCGGCGCGTCCCGCCGGCGATGGGTCGCGTTCGTCGCCGTCGCGGCAGCGTTTGCCGTCCTCGGCGGCCTGGTCGGGCGCGCGCTCCCGCGCACGGGCACGCGGGTCGATCAGCGGTTCCTCGCCTTCGCGGCCGAGCCGGGCACGCGCTTCATCGCTTTCCCGCCGAAGGTCGGAGAGACGCTCGCGGTCGCCGTGAACCCTGCCGCGCCGGGCGGATGGATCGTCGGATCGGGGCTGCCGGGCCTCGCCGACGGGAAGGTCTACGAGCTCTGGTACCTGCCGGAGCCGAACGGCAACCTGTTGCCGGCGGGGACCTTCGAGGCGTCGGGAGGCCGGGTGATCTCACCCGTGTCCGTCGGACCCTCGTTCGTCGCGCTCGCGGTAAGCGTCGAGCCGCACGGCGGGAGCCAGACCCCGACGCTCCCACCGGTCTTCATCACGACGAAGGTCTGAGCGCGAGCGCCGGCGCAGGCGCGGGCGTCACCATCGGATCGAGTCGCTTCCTCGCAAGCCGACGGGGCTCCTTCCTGAGCAGGAGCAACCCGACCAACCCGGCGACGACGGTGGCGGCCCCTCCCAGCAGGAGCCCCGCGCGCGGTCCGAATCGCTCGGAGAACCATCCGACCAGCGTGCCGCCGATCGGCGTGGAGCCCAGGAAGACCACCGAGAACAAAGCCATGACCCGGCCGCGCATGCGGTCGCTCGCGCCCAGCTGCAGGAGCGAATTCGACGTCGCAATGAAGGCCGTGCTGGCCGCACCGACCGGCACCATCACGGCGAGCTCGAGGCCGAACGCAGGGGCGAGCGCGGCCCCGACCAGGAGCGCCCCAAGCCCCAGCATGGATCCGACGAGCAGGCGAGTCGTGGCACGGCCCCTCGCGGCGACGACGAGCCCGCCGACCACTGCCCCCGCGCCCATGGCGGCGAAAACGAGACCGTACGCGCCCGGACCGCCGTGGAACGCGTCCTTGACGATGAGCGGGAAGACCACCGAGAAGTTGTAGGCGAGCGTCCCCACGACGGCCATGAGCAGCAGCGGGACGCGGAGCTCGGTTCGGCTCCAGACGTAGCGCAGGCCCTCGCGGAGCTGACCCTTGCCGCGCGGGACGCGCTCGGTGGGGAACAGGTCCCTGGGCCGCATCGCGAGGAACGCGGCAACGACCGCGGCGTAGGAGACGGCGTTCGCCAGGAAGCACGGTCCGATGCCGATCGTCGCGATGAGCAGGCCGGCGAGCACCGGACCCGCGATGCGCGCGGCGTTCATCACGACGCCGTTCAGCGACACGGCGTTTGCGACGTCGCGCGCGCCGACCATCTCGATGACGAACGCCTGTCGAGCGGGCATGTCCACGAGCGTCACGATCCCGAGCAGGAACGCGAAGACGTAGACGGTCGCGAGCGTCGCGACGCCCGTGACCGTGAGGATGCCCAGGCCGAGCGCCAACGCGCCGGAGAGGCTCTGCGTGAGGACGATCAGCCGGCGCTTGTCGGCCCGGTCCGCGATCACACCTCCCCAGGGGCCGGCGACGAGGATGGGCAGGAACTGCAGGGCGGTGACGATCCCGAGCGCCAGCCCGCCGCCGGAGAGCTTGAGGACGAGCCACGCCTGCGCGACCGACTGCATCCAGGTGCCGGTGAGCGAGACCCCCTGGCCGAAGAAGTACAGGCGGTAGTTCCGGACGCGAAGGGACCGGAAGGTTCGATCAGCCGCGCGGCGAACGGGCGTCAAGCCTGCTCACCCGCCAGCCGCTCCAGGATCGGCGCCGCGCGCTCCAGGGTCGCGAGGTCCTCGGGGTCGAGGCCGCGAAGTCGCTTCGTGAGGTAGGCGGTCCGCCGCGTCCGCGTCCGCTCGAGGAGCCGCCGCCCATCGGGCGAGAGCTGCACAATCGTGACCCGACGGTCGTTCGCGTCGGTCCGCCGGACCACCAGCCCCTCCCCCTCCAGACGCGCGGCGAT
This sequence comes from Actinomycetota bacterium, assembly GCA_005888465.1. Taxonomy (GTDB): domain Bacteria; phylum Actinomycetota; class UBA4738; order UBA4738; family UBA4738; genus AC-55. The sequence goes on along the minus strand of VAYJ01000057.1, from coordinate 6,726 downwards.
CCGGGTGAGGGTCGGGGGCTGGACGCGATCGGCCACGGCCAGGTCGCCGAGCGTCACGGGCTCGAGCCGCTCGATGCTCCAGAGCGCCGAGAGGAGCGAGGCGGTGAGGTCGGTGCCCGTCTGCTGGCGAAGCCGGCGGGCAAGGCGAGCCACCGCCACCCGCAGATCCGCCGCCAATCGTTCGGCGTCGGTCGCAGAGGGGGTGCGTGCACGGGTGGCGGTGGCCGCGTTCATCACCCATGAGTTTAGCACCACTAATTAGTGACGCTAAGGATCAGCGGGCGGTCGCCCCCGCGAGCAAGGTCGATCGCCCGCTTCCGAGCGAGCCGGGCCTCACGCCGGAGCTTCGCCTCCACCTGGCGCCGGCGCTGGTCCTCGTCCTCGACCATCACCGGCGGGACCGGCCGCGGCTTCCCGCTCCGGTCGAGCGCCACGTAGACGAGGTAGGCGCTCGATGTGTGCACGCGCCGGCCGGTGACGACGTTCTCGGCCTCGACCCGGACGCCGACCTCCATCGAGGTCCGGCCCGTGTCGTTCACCATCGCCTTCACGGTCAGCAGGTCGCCGACGTAGGCGGGCTCGAGGAACGACATCTCGTCCATCGCCACGGTCACCACGGGTCCGCCGCAGTGCTTCATGGCGGCGAGCCCTCCCGTGGTGTCCACGATCTTCATGACCGCGCCGCCGTGGACATTGCCCAGGAGGTTGACGTCCGTCACCTCCATGATCTGGATCTGCACGACCGCCGACGCCGACACCGGCCGGGGTGTGAGGTCCCACTCCTCCCCGTCGCCGATTCGGTCGCTCATCCCCCGTACCGCTTCAGGAGGTCGCGGGCGATCACCACGCGCTGGATCTGATTCGTCCCCTCGTAGATCTGCGTGATCTTCGCGTCGCGCATCATGCGCTCGACCGGGTACTCCTTCATGTACCCGTACCCGCCGAGCACCTGGACCGCGTCGGTGGTCACGCGCATCGCGGTGTCGGCGGCGAAGCACTTCGCGACGCTCGCGAAGTACGTCATGCGCGGGTCGTGGGCGTCCACCAGGCTCGCCGCCCGGTAGACGAGCAGGCGGGCGGCCTCGATCTCCATCGCCATGTCGGCGAGCAGGAACTGCAGGCCTTCGAAGTGCGCGATCGGCTTGCCGAACTGCTCGCGCTCGGTGGCGTAGCGCGAGGCGACGTCGAAGGCGCCCTGCGCGATCCCGAGCGCCTGGGCCGCGATCGTAGGTCGCGAGTAGTCGAGCGTGCGCATCGCGTACGTGAAGCCCTCGCCCTCCACCCCGATCAACCGGTCGGCCGGGATCCGTGCGTCCTCGAGGTAGACCTCCGCGGTGGGCGATCCCTGAAAACCAGGAACGCGGAGATCCCCTTCGCGCGGAGCGCCGGGTCCTTTGTCGCGAACACCGTGTAGGCGTCGGAGGTGCCGGCGCCGGTGATGAAGCGCTTCGTCCCCGACAGGCGCCAGCCGTCATCCGTGCGCTCGTAGCGGGTCTGCATCGCGACGCTGTCGCTGCCGCTCCCCGGCTCGGTGAGGCAGTAGCTCATCTGGTGCGCACCGCTCGCGATGCCGGCGATCAGCTCGCGCCGCTGGTCGTCCGACCCGGCGAGCATCACCGGGATTGCGCCCAGGCGGGACACGAGCACCATGAGCGAGCACCCCGCCGAGATGCGGGAGATCTCCTCGATCAGGACGGCGAAGCTGAGCGAGCCCCCGCCGTGGCCCCCGAACTCCTCGGGGTAGCCGACCCCCATCAGCTCGTGCTCGACGAAGATCTTGTGGACGTCCCAGGGGAATTCGTCCTCGTCGTCGATCTCGGCGGCGCGGGCGAGCCCGATCTTCTCCTCGACGACCTCGCGGACGAGCGCGCGGAACTCCTCGAGCTCCGCCGGCAGCGCGAACGGCTCGTCGGCCATCGAGCCTCAGGTGGGACGGCGGATGATGAGCGCGTCGCCCTGGCCGCCGCCGCCGCAGAGTGCCGCGCCGCCCAGCTCCACGCCGCCACGGCGCATCTCCATGGCGAGCGTGAGCACCAGACGCGCCCCGCTCATGCCGATCGGGTGCCCAAGCGCTACGGCGCCGCCGTTCACGTTCACGAGCTCCTCGTCCACGCCCAGCATGCGTGTCGCGTTGAGGGCCACCGACGCGAACGCCTCGTTGATCTCGACCAGCCCGAGGTCATGCGCATCCTTCCCGGCCTTCTTGAGCGCGTGTTGCATGGCGATCGCGGGGACGGTATGCAGCCACGCGTAGCGCTCGGCGCCCATCCCGTGGGCCACGATCTCGGCGAGCGGCTCGACGCCAAGGGCCTCCGCGCGCTCCCTCGTCGCGACGATCACCGCCGCGCCGCCGTCCGAGAGCTGCGATGCGTTCCCCGCCGTGATCGTGCCGTTCGGATGGAACGCGGGCCTCAGCTTCGCGAGCGACTCGGCCGAGGTGTCCGGCCGGATTCCCTCGTCGCGCGCGACCACCACAGGATCTCCCGACCGCTGAGGGATCTCGAAGGGGACGACCTCGTCGGCGAACCGACCTTGGTCCCACGCGGCCGAGGCGCGGATGTGCGAGCGCGCCGCCCAGTCGTCCTGTTCCTCGCGCGTGATCCCCAGCTCGGTGTTGACGTCGTCCGACGTGTCGCCCATGTGCTTGTCGGTGAACGTGGACCACAGGCCGTCGTAGATCATCGAATCGACGATCTCGGCGTTCCCCATCCTCTGGCCCCATCGGGCGCCCGGGATGAGATAGGGCGCCTGCGACATCGACTCCATGCCGCCCGCGACGACGACCTCGACCTCGCCCGCACGGATGAGCTGATCCGCGAGCGCGATCGCGTTCAGCCCGGACAGGCAGACCTTGTTGATCGTGATCGCGGGGACCTCCTTGGGGATCCCCGCCTGGATCGCCGCCTGGCGGGCGGTGATCTGCCCGGCACCCGCCTGGATGACCTGCCCCATGATCACGTAGTCGATTTGGTCGGGGGCCAACCCGGAGCGCTCGAGGGCGTGGCGGATCGCGTGGGCGCCGAGCGAGACCGCGGGCTGGCCCTTCAATCCCCCGCCGAACTTCCCGATCGGGGTGCGCGCACCCGAAACGATCACCGAACCTGCCATCCCACGCTCCCTCGGACCGACCCGGACCATTCTACGGGCCGGCGCGGAGCGCCTGATCGGTTAGCTGGGCTCGGCGGCCGGTGCCTCGCCGGTGAGATCCAGGACGACGTCCGGCTTCTTGTCGCGGCGCGCGAGCGCCTGGTGGATCACCGCGACGATCTCCTCGCCGACCAGCTCGTCACGGGCGATGAGCGCATCGCGGAGCGCCTCGACGAGGTCGCGGTTTGCGGCGAGCACGGCGTGGATGCGGTCCTTCTGCGCCTGCAGGAGGTCCTCGACGCGGCCCTTTGCCGCGGAGTCCCCCAGCACCTTGCCGACCAGGTTCGTGCGCGACACGAGGCCGGCCGACACCGCCTCGTAGGAGACGAGCGATCCGCCCATCCCGAGCGCGCCGACCATCGTCGCGGCGATCTGGGTCGCGCCGGCGAGGTCCGAGCCGGGGCCCGTTCCGCTCTCGCCCAGGAACAGCTCCTCTGCTGCCATACCGGCCAGCGCGATCGCGATCGAGGCCTCCAGCTCGGTTTTGGACTGCGTGAACCGCTCCTCGAGGTCAGAGTGCGCCAGCAGGCCGAGCGAGGCGCGCCGCTTGATGATCGAGAGCACCTCCATGCGCCGGCTGGTGCCGACGAGGTACGCGGCCACGGCGTGGCCAGCCTCGTGCGTGGCCACGGCGCGGCGCTCCGCCTCCGTGTAGGACACGTGCTGGCTGAGCCCCACCTCTTCGGTCACCTTTGCCCCGTACACGTCCGACACGCTCATCGCCTGCCGCCCGTCCCGAAGCGCGAGGAGGAGCGCCTCGTCGAAGAGGTGCTCGATCATCACCGGGGTGTAGCCGAACGTGTCGTGCGCGAGGCGATCCCGCGCCTCCCGCGTGTCCAGATCGGCTGCGTGCGCCTTTCGCCCGAGGAAGTAGTCGATCAGCTCGAGCCGCGCCTGCTGCGTGGGCAGGTCGAAGTACAGGCGCCGGTCGAACCGGCCCGGCCGGAGCAGCGCCGGGTCGAGCGCGTCAGCGCGATTCGTCGCCGCGATGAGCAGGATGTTTGAGTAGCGGGGCTGCCCAGTCTTCAACTGATGATCCGCCCTCAGGTAGCCATTCACCCACTGGATGACTCGCCCCTTGAGCCGTTGGAGGGCAGGCGGTTGATCGAAGGACTGCATCTGGATCAGGAGCTCGTTCACGAAACCGCTTCCTGCATTCGACATGGAGGCGTTCACCGACCGCGAGCCCATCGCCTCGGGCACGGGCGCCATGGCCATGTGGTCCCGGTTCCCTCCGATCGCGTCGATCTCCTCGATGAAGCCGATCGCGCCGCCCTCGCGGCGAGCGGCCTTGCGCAGGGCCTTGAAGAACGAGCGGATCTTCACGTTTGACATCCCGAACCACATGGACTGGAAGGCGGGGGCGGCGACGAACAAAAAGGGCACGCCGGCCTCCTTCGCCATGGCCTTGGCCAGGTAGGTCTTGCCCGTGCCCGGTGGGCCTTCGAACAGAATGCCGCGCCGAGGTGTGCCGCCGAGAACTTCGCGGAACGTCACATAGCCGAGGAACACGTTCAGCGACCGCGTCACTTCGTCGACTTGTGGCGCGAGCCCCTGCACCTCCGACAGGCCGGTCTCCAAGTGCTCCGGGCGGATCATCACGTGCGGCGAGCGCCCCGTGGAGAGCATCGGGACGAGGAGCACGATGGCGAACAGCACGACAAGGACCGCTCCGGGACCCCAGATGTCGGCGTTCTGTGGAAGGTGCGGCAGGTGAAGACGGTTCTTGATGAGCAGCCAGGCGAACAGGGCACACAGGACGTCGAGGGTGGCGGCGGCCTTCAGCTGCCGTCGTCGCGTGCTCCGACGCCGGATGCGTGAGACGTCGGCGGCGCCCGAGCGAAGGAGGGTGGAGTCTCCGAGCGCCGCTGCCGCGCTGTTCTCTTCCTTCAACGGTCCCCGCTCCTCGTCCGCCGATGCCCCGACACGATCTACACGGCGGCAGGCTCGCGGGGGGGCGCCCGGACGGCACATCTTAAACCAGGGCCGCGCGAAAGGGACTCGCCAAACGGCACTTGCCACCCCCGACTTTCGACCCAAGTCGGGGCGGCGCATCCTGCGGCTCTGACAAGGTTCCCTACAACGGGATATGGTGATCGTGACAGCCGCCCGCACAATCCAGTCGCCGTCCAGGAGGTTCTCGTGCCCCGAAAGAAGCAGAGCCCGATCGACGCCGACGTCGCCCGCCGCATCGGCGGGCTGCTTCGAGGGCTTCGGCGCTCGGCGGGCTATCGCGCCGTGAAGGACGCGGCGGCCGATTCTCGATGCCCGGCGGCCCAACAGACGATCTACGCGTACGAGCGCGGCGGACTGGTCCCGTCGCTGAAGCAGTTCATGGAGCTCGTCGAGTTCTACGCGCTGCAGAGCGCCGGCGCGACCCTCGCGACGCGGTACGAAGGCGTGGCCGCGATGGTCGCCGCCCTCGGCACGCCCGCGTATCACTTCCCCGAGGCCCTCGATCTGATCGACCGGCTCCAGCCGGAGCCGGCGGCCGGCCGGCGGCGGCGCAAGCGCTAGCGCCCGTGTTGCTCCGCGAGGTCGATCACGTCGGCATCGCAGTCGAGGACTTAGAGGCCGCGATCGAGGAGTACCGGCGGGCCTTCGGCATCGAGCCCGCGCATCGCGAACGCGTCGAGCACCAGGGCGTGGACGAGGTGCTGTTCGGGGTCGGCACGTCCTTCATCCAGCTGCTCGGGTCGCTCGGTCCCGACACGCCCGTCGGCCGTTTCCTCGCTCGCCGCGGCGAGGGGATCCATCACATCGCCTACCGCGTGGATGACGTGGAGGCGGCGCTGGCGGCGCTTCGCGACGCCGGGGTGCGGCTGATCGATGAGCGCGGGCGCCCGGGTTCGCGGGGCACCACTGTCGCCTTCGTGCACCCGAGCGCCATGCACGGGGTGCTCGTCGAGGTCGTGCAGGAGGGACGCTAGGACCCGAGGTCGGTGGAACCGGGCGTGGCGGCTCCAACCAGTACCGACATGTTCCCCACGGGGTGCCGGTTCTCGCCCATGAGCTGGTGGACGAGGCCCACCTCGTCGAACCGGAAGGTCTGCGACAAGCACGGGTCGATCCGCCCGTCGATCACCAGCTGGTTGAAGGCCGCCGCCTGCTCGTCGTTCGCGAAGTGCGACCCCTGGAGCCGCTTCTGTCGCACCCAGAGGTAGCGCAGGTCGGCCACAGCGCTGTAGCCCGTGGTCCCGGCGCAGATCACGACCATCCCCCCGGCGTCGCACACGAAGATCGAGGTCGGGATCGTGTCCTCGCCCGGATGCTCGAACACGATCCGGGGGCTCTGCTTCTCCCCGAGCGCGTCCCACACCGCCTTGCCGAAGGCCTTCGCCCCCTCCGCCCACGCGGCGTAGCCCGCGGTGTCGGTCCAGTGCGGAGGGACGCCCCAGTGCGTGAACGGCCGGCGGTCGACCGCGCCCGCCGCGCCCAGCTTCCTCGCGAACGCTGCCTTGTCCTCGGAGCTCACGACCGCGACCGGCTTGCCCCCCATCTGGCGAACGATCTGGACGGCCATCGACCCCAGCCCGCCGGCGCCGCCCCAGACGAGCACCGCGTCGCCCTCGCGGACCG